>PLPU01000185.1:10165-23171 GCA_003159975.1 Acidobacteriaceae bacterium | reverse complement strand
TGCTCATGGTTCATGATCAGTCTTCTCTCCTGCCGCGTTGCGGCGGTGCCTTCCGCGTTCAGTCACAATCTTCAGCAGATAAAAGAAGACCAGGGCGTTGACCACCAACAGGCCGCCTCTGACCCAGGTCAGTCTGCGAAATACCTCGAATATCTCCCAGGGCAGGAACGAGGCTGTGATGATCAGGGTAAAGTACTCCGCCCAAGCCTTTTCCAGATACAGCCCGGTTCCCTCAATCAGGTCGAGGGCCGCGTAGATGAAGACCACGGCGCCGATTCGCCGCAGTATCTTGTCGTCAATGAGCTCCGACTTTTCAAGGATGAGGTTGACGAAGCGCGACTCGGGGTTGAAGCGGAGATGTTCGACGAACCGGGTGAGCATGTCGCCGACGTCCTTGTGCAGTAGGCGGAGCGCGCCGACCCCGACGGCGATGAACAGCAGCGCCTGTGCCAGTTTGAAAACGGCAATGAGAATCAGCCATCGATTGTGGCGTTTGGGCGGTGTCAACGACTGCGATGGAGAATCGGTCATAGCCTCGGGAATATTTACGTTTGGAACGGCATGCTTGTTCTTACGTTAACCGATGAGGGAAGGTTTTGCTCAGAGTGCCTCTCGAACGACCTCTTTCGGAATTCCGGGACTTGTGGCAGCCCGGATGCGCAGACGGAATTCCCGCAGGTTCGCGCACTGCCGAAAGCGACAGCGAAGAGCCTCGCGATCGCGCGGCGGCTGGCGGCGCCGCTGAGGCCGTGCCGCTCGATCATTTTTTCCAATTGAGCAGCCTGTCGCGATCGAGCACGTTGCCGTCCATAACGATGTTCGAAATGCGTCGCGCGTTCCAGATGTTCTGAGTGGGATCGGCATCGAGAACGAGGATATCGGCGCGGCGGCCGGGGGCGATGAGTCCAAGCTCGTTCCAGCCGAACTGGAGCGCATAGTTGTTGGTGGCGGCGGCCAGCGCCTCGCGCGGCGAAAGGCCCATGCGCACCAGCAGTTCCAACTCGGTGTGCATGGAGATGCCGGCCATGGTACCCATCACGGATGCGCCGGAGGCTGCCAGGTAGTGCGGATAGGCGGAGAAGATGGTTTCGTTAATGTTCCAGAGCCTGAGAGCGGCCTGGTCGGCTTTTTTGCGCGGGCTCTCTTCCATCCAGCGCTGGGTAGCGGCGGGCAGGTGGCGCGACCAGCCTGGGAGGGGGTAGAGCAGCTCCCCTGTTGCCCGATCGGCTGGCCAGTAGATGTGGGCCGGGTCGAGCAGGCGGGCGGCCGGCTCTTTCCACAGATTGCGATGATTGGGGAGTTGAAGGAAATAGACGCTGAAGGTGGGCATGAGCGCGGCATGGTGGGCGGCCAGGAAGCGGGCGTAGGCACGCAAAAGCGGGTCGGTTGGCGGGAGGCGCTCGGAGTAGTCGTAGGCTGTGGATGCGGATGCTCCCTCGGGACTTTCGACCAGCGGGCGCTGCAGCTCGTCGGGAATAACGCCCAGTTCGTAACGGCCCATGTGCAGCAGCACGTCCACGCCGGCCTCGATGGCGACGCTGTAGGGCGTGGCAACGAACTCACCGTAGGTGACGAGGCCCGCCTGGTGGGAGCGGGCAATGATCCATTGGGTGTTGGCGGCGGTCAGGTCCGGTCCCAACAGGAGCACGCGGGTTCCGAGGCGTGCGGTGTCAGTAAGCTGGCGAACAGTATCCTCGGGATTCAGCTCGACGGGATGGGCCCCTTCGCGGAGCTTGAGAGCCCATTCGGGGCGTTTGGCGAGGAGGCTCCAGTTGTCAGTGGTTCCAATGGAATCGATCAGGTAGAGATGCGGGCTGGGATTGGCGGCGAGGTCGATGGACCCGTGGTGGAGGTCGTTGCGAGCCACCACCGTAGTGACTCCCATATAGAGATTGGCATTGGCTTGTCCCTGGGAGTTGATGCCGGCAAAGCCGTCGACCAGGCCGGGGACGAGGAACTTGCCGGTGCAGTCGACGAGGCGGGCGCCTTTGGGGATGGTTACGGCTCCGCCGGAGCCGACGTCGGTGATGCGGCCGTCGCGGATAATCACGACGGCATTGGGAAGGTCTCTTGCGGAGTGGCCCCAGTCGGTGACGTCGACCACGGTGCCGCCGGCCAGAACCAGCGGGATGGAGGCAGGAACTCTGGGAAGGACACCGGGCTGCGCTTGCGGCCAGGTCAAGCCACAGGTTGCGGCCGCAATTCCGATCCCCACCAGGCAACTACGGAAAAGTCGCATAAGAAAGAAGTTCTTTTGAGGATTTTCGCACGGCGGATTGGGGAGAACGATCAATGAACTCGCTCCGCTTTCACGGTACGGATAAGGCTGCGTGGAGCCGCTCTTCAGACCGCGCAGGGGACACCGCTGTTCAAGCAGATTGAAAGTCCCCTCGCCCTCGCGGCTGCACAGGCCCTGCAAGAATACTTCTAGCTTGCCACCAGAGCAGGGCGCATGCGGCGCACCAGCAGTGGCAGCACCTGGGCCAGCGCTTCGTCAACGGAGACGCCATGCCGGGCGCGCAGGTCGTCGACCTTGCCATGTTCAATGAAGCGGTCGGGCCACCCGATGCGCACGACGGGAACGGCGCTTCCCAGATCTTTGAGAGTCTCGATCACGGCCGAGCCAAAGCCGCCCATCTTCACATGATCCTCGAAGGTGACGAAGGCTGAGACGCGGCGCGCGTAGAGCTCGAGCATTTCGCGATCGATAGGCTTGACGAAGCGGGGATTGATCACCGCGGCCGAGTAGCCATCGCGTTCAAGGCGCATGGCAAGTTCTTTGGCCAGGGAGATCATGGGGCCGAGTCCGAGAATGGCTACGTCGGAGCCGTCCTGAAGCACTTCAGCCTTGCCGACGGGAATCGCCTGCGGNNAGCTGGACCGCGGTCAACATCATGTCGGCGAGCTCGTCCTCGTCTTTGGGGGCCATCAGAGTGATTTCAGGAATGCCGCGGAGGTAGGCGATGTCGAACAGGCCGTGATGGGTGGGGCCGTCGTCGCCGGAGAGGCCGGCGCGGTCCATGCAGAAAACGACGGGCAGCTTTTGCAGGCAAACGTCGTGGACAATGGGATCGAAGGCACGCTGGAGGAATGTGGAGTAGATGGCGCAGACCGGACGATAACCCTGAGTGGCCATTCCGGCGGCGAAGACCACCGCGTGTTCTTCGGCGATGCCGACGTCGAAGTAGCGGCGGGGGTGGTGGGGCCGGAAGAGATCGAGCCCCGTGCCGTTGGGCATGGCCGCGGTGATGGCGACGATTTTCGGATCGTCGTTGGCCAGTTTGACCAGCGTGTTGGCGAAGACCTCGGCGTAGGTGAGCAGGCCGGCCGGCTTGGTCTTGCCGGTCTCGGGGTCGTAGGGTCCGAGNNACGGGGTGGTCGGCGCTCTTGAGGAACTTGAAGGTTTCCACCAGCAGGGGCAGGTTGTGGCCGTCGATGGGGCCGAAGTACTGGAGGCCGAACTCTTCAAACAGAACCGAGGGCCAGAGCAGGCTCTTGGCTGCTTCTTCAGCACGTCGCGCTACCGTGAGTGCGGTTTTGCCGCCAAAGCGCTCAAGGATGCGATGGGCCTGGTCGTGCAGATTCTTGTAATGCTCGTTGGTGACGATCTTGTGGAAGTAGCGGGCGATGGCGCCGACGTTGCGGTCGATGGACCACTCGTTGTCATTGAGGACAACGATCAGCCGCTTTGTCTGGTCGGCGATATTGTTGAGCGCTTCAAAGGAGATGCCGTTGGTGAAGGCGGCGTCTCCGGCAACGGCGACGACATGCTCGTTGCCGCCGGAGAGATCGCGGGCGACGGCCATGCCCAGGGCCGCGGAGAGGGCAGTGCCGGCGTGACCGGCTCCGTAACAATCGTGCTCGCTTTCGGTGCGCAGCATGAAGCCGTTGAGGCCGCCGGGCTGACGCAGGGTTTCAAAGCGGTCGAGCCGTCCGGTCAGGATTTTGTGGATATAGGCCTGGTGGCTGACGTCGAAGAGGAGCTTGTCCTGGGGAGTGTCGAAGACCGCGTGGAGGGCCAGGGTCAGCTCCACGACGCCGAGGTTGGGGCCGAGGTGGCCGCCGGTCTTCGAAAGGGTCTGAATCAGGAACTCGCGAATCTCTTCGGCCAGTGTGGCCATCTCAGCAAAGCTCAGACGCTTGAGATCGGCCGGCGAATGGATGGACTCCAGCAGTGCTCCCATGAACATCCTTCTCCCGGGAATTGCCGGGTTGTCCCAAGACGCGCAAAGAGACTTGGGCCTAACCGGCCGTCGCACACCGCGCGAACGAATCACCCTTAAGTATACCAACTCCGAGCATGGCCGGACGCTGAATCTTTTGATGCAAGCGGGGCGAGAAAGTGTCTTACGGCGTCTTACCCGCGCGATCCTCTGAAGCGCTCGCTGACGAGGAAACAGAAGCAGTCTCTCATTGAGGCGGGGGAAGCGCGATAATATTCCTGATTGCGGGGTAAAGGCGATCCGATTCGCAGCGCGAAGGCTTCTACGATCTCCGGCGTTCACCCTCGGGGTGACGGTTCTGCTCGCGTGGGGCATCGGCTCCGGCACCGCGCTGCTGAGCCTGGTGGATGCTGTCTCCTTTCGTTCGCTTGAAGTGCGGCATCCCGAGGAGCTGGTGCGCGTCGTCCAGCACAATCCAGCCCTTCGAACCTGGACGTCATTTCCGCAAACCTTTTTCGAGGCCCTGCAGACTCGGAATGAAGCATTCTCAGCGATCGCGGGAGAATCGGAACTCCAAGCCGTCCTCAGTGAGCCAGCCCCTGCTCAGCAGATCCACGTCTCGTTTGTAACGGCGCAGTTTTTCTCCCTGCTCGGCGTGCCCGCGCTCTATGGAAGAGTGCTCACGCCGAGTGACGATCGCGATGCTTCGGGCAGTGCGCCCGCTGTGCTGAGTTACTCCTTCTGGAACAGCCGGTTCCATCGCGATCCGCGCATTCTCGGCCAGTCCATCCTCTTCGACAACCAGCCATTTGTGATCGTTGGCGTCATGCCGCGCTCGTTTCACGGATTGTCAGCCGACACCACTTTCGACGTCAGCGTTCCGGCGCACTCCTACGGATTAGTGTTCACGAAGGAACGCCGGGACATTCCTTACTGGGGTTCGATCATGGCGCGACTGAAGCCGGGGGTGTCGAGCCCGGCCGCGGAAGCAGCCACACGTACGATCTGGCAACAAGCCATCACGCAGTATTGGACTGGCCAGCTTCAAGAGAACGGGCAGTCGGCGCGGGACGGTCTCGCCGAAGACCTCCGCCTCGGCGTTCAGTTGGAGAGCGAGAAGCGCGGCAACTCGGTGCTGCGCGACCGGTACGGGGCGGGCTGGGTGCTGCTGGGCGCGTCGGCCATTGTCCTTGAAATTTTGCTCTGCGCCAACCTGGCCACCATTGTCCTGTCGCGCAACGCGGCCAACACCAATGACATCGCCGTGCGATTGGCCCTGGGGGCTTCGCGCGGACAGGTGCTGCGTCTGCTGCTCTGCGAGAGCGCGTTGTTGGCGACCATGGGCACAGCCGCGGGTGTTGTTGTCGGCTATCTGCTCATTCCGTTGCTGGTGCATGTGCTGCCGCCCATACGCGATTTCGGAACGGATCTTCTCACCACCGCCCTCGTAGTTGGGCGCGATTCGCGGCCGCTGGTGATCGGCCTGATGCTGGGGATTGGATCGTTTCTGGGCTTCGGCTGCGCTCCCGCCTGGATCGCATCGCGCACGCCGGTGAGAGAAGGGTTGGAGTCAGGCCGCACTTCGCGCAAACTCGCCGCGCAACGCCGGCTGTTGCTGCTGCAGGTTGCGCTCTGCACTCTGCTGCTGGCCTGCGCAAGTCTTCTGGCGCGCTCCCTCGCGCATCTTCGCGGCGCCAATCCGGGATTCGTCCCCGAGCGCCTGGTCAGCTTCACCTTCAATCCAGGTTTGCGAGGCTATTCGGGCGATCAGGCCAGCCGCCTCCACGAGCGCTTGATGGCTCAGGTGCAGGCGCTGCCGGGGGTTGCGTCGGTTGCGGCAGCGCGATTTCCCGTGATGAGGGGCACAGGAATCAAAACCGTGTTTGCGCCGCAAGGGGTCACCATACCACCGAACGCGCCACTGAATGTCACCCTGGATTCGGTCTCAGACAACTTCTTTGCCACCATGGGAATAAAAATCATCGAGGGCCGCAACCTGCCGCAGAACCAGGAGCACGCGCCAGTAAAAGAGGAGCATGGGCCCGGAAAGGTGGCATACGTCGTGGTGAACCAGGCTTTGGCTCGTCTGTTCTTTCCAGGTGCCAGTCCCATGGGCCGGCGTTTTGGTCCCGCTGGATACCAGGACGCGTATGAAGTAGTGGGCGTGGTCAGCGATGCGAAGTTCCGTTCCCTGCGCGAGGCGCCCCCGCCGACCGTCTACGAGGACGCGGCCCACCTCGCTCAGATGAGCCGCGTGTTGTACGTGCGCACCAAGCTGCCGGCGGAGACTCTGATTGAGCCGGTGCTGAAGATCTTCGCGGCGCTCGACCCAACCCTGCCGGTCACCGATGTGGCCACCATGGAGGAAGAGCTTGATTCCACGACTGCGGGGGAGCGCTTCAACGCCCGCATCGCCTCGGCCTTCGCGCTCTTTGCGGCGATCCTCGCGGGCCTCGGCATCTACGGATTGATGGCCCTGGTCGTTACGCAGCGCCGTCGCGAGCTGGCCATCTACCTGGCCGTCGGAGCACCGCGCTCTCGCGTCGTCGCCCTGGTCTCACGGCAATTCCTCTTTGCNNAGCATGCTCTACAACATCGCGCCCAACGATCCGGTGTCTCTCCTCACCCCGTTGTGCGCGGTCGCCCTCATCGCGCTGCTGGGATCGCTCGGGCCCCTGCTTCGTACACTGAGCATCGAACCCGCGACGGCACTGCGCCAAGTCGAGTAACCCGTCAGCCACGCTCGCGCGTGTCGCCTGCCGTGCGTTGTAGGATGGCGTTGAAGCGATTGCGAGAGGAATGGAACGATGCGCGCGAGTTCAAGAGCAATTCTGATGGGATGTTTGCTCGCTGGCCTGGGAGTCACCACGCTGTCAATCCAGGCACAGTTGCCGGAGCCGGGGAGCGTGACTGCGAACGTCCCGAATCCACTGAGCGACGTCACGGTGAAGCCGGGCAAGGTGCTGCTCTTCGACCTGGAGGCTCGTTTTGCCAAAGACGTGGCCGCGCGGGGCGGAGCGGCTTTTGCGGACTGGTTTGCCGAAGATGGGGTGGAGTTGAGCAATGGCGAGGCGCCGGTGGTGGGCAAGGTGGCAATCGCCAAATCGGCCAACTGGTCGCCCAAGCAATACCAACTTACATGGACGCCAACGGACGCGATGATGGGGCCGTCCGGGGACATGGGCTATACATGGGGTCATTATGAGGGGCACAGCAAGGACGCCAACGGGAATCCGGTGACCACGAGCGGGCGCTATATGACGATTTGGCGGAGGCAGCCGGATGGCAACTGGAAGGTGGTGTTGGACGCCGGGAGCAATGAGCCGGTGAGCGGCGGCGACTGCTGCAAGCTGCCGTAAGGGCTCAGACCCAGCCTGGTTCACCCGGGCGACGCAGACCTATCGGCGGGAATCCCCGAAGCCACAAAAACAAGGACGTGACGCCACGACCCAGAGGGTGCCCCGGCGCCCAGGCGGGGCATCCGGCCGTTTGCCATTTCGAAGCGGACAGGTGTCAGCGTACTGCCTTCCCACCCATCGCAAAGAGCGCGATGGATGGGGCACATGGCCTCAAAAATGACTGAACGGATGGGATACTTTGCTGTCACAAAACGAAGCGGTTATAGACATAGATAGCGGCAAACGGAAATCTGGTGTGATGTGCGTTACTTTGGTCGGGGAGCGTTCCAAGGGATACTATCTCACACATCTGGTTACTGTTGGGTGTCTTTGGTCACACAATGGTGTTACTTGAGTTGTATCGATTTTCGCCTGCAACTCCCATCTAAGTGTAAGAGTCAAGCCAACTCTATTGGCCGATACTGGAGCGTAGGTGTCTTTCCGCATGGGGACAACATCGAGTTTACAAGTCGGGAAGAACCTCGATCCACCTTTGCGGCTGGGATACGATCTCTTTGACCGCGAACCGGACGCGGCGCTGGACGAGCTGACCAGCCTGGCCGCTGTTCTTTGCGGCGCGGATTACGCGTATGTCGGCTGGATGGATGCCAAACGCCTGTGGTTCAAATCGCAATATGGATTCAAGGCGCCGGATCAACCGCGCACGTTAACTCCCTGCCAGAACGTGGTGCAGAGGGGCGAACCGGTACTCGTCCAGGACGCCAGCAAGGATAAACGATTCCCCGCGGAAGGGATTCCACTGCTGGGAGCGCGGCCATGCCGCTCTTACGCCGGAACACCGTTGGTAACCAGCTCACGCCAGGTTGTGGGCACGCTGGCGATCCTGGCCCGCGAGCCGGGCAAATTCAGCGCGGAGCACCTCACCATTTTGGAGATTCTGGCGCGCCAGGTGGTTACGCGGCTGGAGCTTTACCGCGCCATGCGGGTGCAGGAACAGGCGCAACGGACCCTGCAGCGGACGGAGCGCGCATTGGCCACCGAACGTTGTTTTGTGGCCGGTACGCTGGACTCGATTCCATTCCTGGCTGCACTGCTGAATACCGATGGCCGAATGGTTCGGCTGAATTACCCCTGCATGCAGTTGACCGGGCTGACCCAGTTCGATGCGGTAGGACTTCCTTTTATCGAGCATGTTCTGGAGCTTCCTGACCGGAGATGGGCAGAGGACAAGCTGCGCGAGGCCTCCTCGGGACAGGTTTCAGGCCCTCATGAGACGGACTGGCGGACGCAGGGCGGCAGAAGCCGGCGCGTGAGCTGGACGCTTCGCCCTCTGTCGGGACCAACGGGCGATGTGCAATACCTGATTGTGAGCGGGCAGGACGTGACCGAGCAGCGCGAGGCGGAGTTGGCTCTGCTCTCAAGTGAAACACGCTATCAGCAGGTGGTGGAAAACAGCCTTGGCTTCCTGTTTACGTGCTCGCTGGAGGGACGGCTGACTTCATTGAACGCCTATACCGCGGAGACGCTTGGCTACCAGGCCGAAGCGCTGACCGGGCGCGCGATCGCGGAGCTACTGGATGAGCCGGGGGCAGCGGCGTTTGAGGATTGCCTGAAGACGCTGGAAACCAAGGAGGAGTGGCAGGGCTCGCTGCGGCTGCGGCGCGGCGACGGCACATATCGCCGCATCGCTTTCCGGAGCCGCCGCATGGAGCTGCCAGGCGAACAACCATTCGTGCTCAACCACGGTATCGACGTGACTGAACAGCATGAGGCCGAAGAGGCGCTGCACCTGGCCACGCGGCAGCGCGAGCTGATACTGGAATCGGTGGGCGACGGCATCTACGGCGTCGACCTGGTGGGACGGCTGACCTTTATCAACCAGGCCGCGGCGCACGCTTTGGGGTACAGCCCCGAAGAGCTGACTGGCCGCGACGTGCACGAAGTGATTTATCACAGTCACTCGGACGGCACACCGTACTCCAAAGGGAGCAGCCCGATCCTGCAGGCGATGCACCGGTGCGAAACAGTCCGCATGCGGGACGAAGTTTTCTGGCGGCAGGATGGCACATCGTTTCCGGTGGATTACAGCGCCAGCCCGCTGCTTGAGGACGGCCGTATCTCGGGCATGGTGGTTGCGTTCCAGGACATCTCGGAGCGGCGGCGGCTGGAGCGGATGAAGGACGAGTTCATCTCCACGGTGGGTCATGAGCTGCGCACGCCGCTCACCTCGCTGCGCGCGTCGATGGGGCTGATCTCCTCCGGTTCGCTGGACAAGCGGCCGGAAAAGCGGAAACAGATGGTGGAGATGGCGATCGGCAACTGCGACCGGCTGGTGCGGCTGGTGAACGATATTCTGGACTTCGACAGCGTGGAAAAGGGACGGTTGCCTCTGGACCGGCGTCCGCTGGAGACGGCCGATCTGCTGCGGCGCGCAGCCGAGGCCGCACAAGCCACGGCCAGCGCAGCCCAGGTTAAGATTCAAATCGACGCATCGCCTGTGAAGGTTCTTGCCGACGATGCGCGTGTTCTGCAGGTGCTCAACGAACTGATCACGAACGCCATCAAGTTCTCGCCGGCGAACACGGCAATCCGGCTGGCCGCGCAGCCCTTCGATGAAAGCGATGTGTGTTTCACCGTTGAGGATCAGGGGCGCGGCATTGTTCCGGAAAAGCTGGAGAAGATCTTCGAGCGCTTCCAGCAGGGGGACGCTTCCGATACACGCGCGCGGGGCGGGACGGGGTTGGGCCTGGCGCTCTGCCGGAGCATGATCGAGCAGCACGGCGGCAAGATCTGGGCGGAGAGCGAAGGGCGGGGAAGCCGATTTTTGTTTACGCTGCCGGCGGCGAGTTAAGAAAGTCAGGTTCGCCAACTCCGGGAGCAATTCTGTAAGCATTTCGCGTGCCGATAAAATGCCGTTATTATGCTGATAAATTACCGATAAAACGAAGTTGGCCTTTCGCGCGCTCCCGCGTCAACGCCCTCCTTCCACCCTTCATTTGAGGGTCTGGAGGGCACCCGACACCCGCTCAACGAACCATATCGGCGAGTTATAGCGAGTCATCGCTCTCGCTCCCAATTCTTTTGTCAGAGTGAAGCAAAACCGGTGTATGCTGGCTGGTAAATCCATTTAGGGGAGCTTCTTCGATGGGATTCTTCGGCCGCTCGATGTTTCTGCTGTTTGCGCTGTATGGCATGGTCTTCGCGATTGGGGATGTCTACCTGATGCATGGGCGCGCGCCGATCTGGTGGGCCATCCTCTTCGTTGTCGCGCTGGTCGGAATCCAATACCTGCTGGGGCCGTGGCTGATCGAGCGCTGTTTCTCCATCGACTGGGATGTGGACGCCGTTCCCGCGGCGCAGCGCGCCTTTGTGGAGCGGATGTGCATGGAGCACAACCTTCCTCCGCTGCGGATGGGGATCATCGAGAGCGGAACTCCCAACGCATTCGCGTTTGGCCGACTGCGCAAGGATGCGCGCATCGTGGTGACGCGCGGCCTGCTTGACGTGCTGACGGAAGACGAAGCGAATGCGGTTCTGGCGCACGAGATTGGCCACGTGGCGCACTACGATTTTGCGGTGATGGCGCTGGCGGCGCTGGCTCCGCTGTTGCTTTACCAGCTTTATGCGTGGACGAACCGCGTGAACCATCTTCGTCCGCTGGCCTACTCGGCCTACTGCGCGTATTGGATTGGGCGGTTCATGGTGCTGATGCTGAACCGGACGCGCGAGTATGGCGCCGACCACTTCTCAGCGTGTGAGGGACGAGCGCCGGGCGCGCTTGCGTCGGCGCTGGTGAAGATCGGCTACGGCATGGTGCGGGAGACGAGCGAGGCGCGGCGGCTGACCAAGGAATCGAAGAAAAATACAGCGGCCACCAAGACGCTGCAAACCGGCCGCGCACTGGCGCTGATGGGCATTGCCAGCGCCAGCCACTCAGACGCACTTGCGCTGGGCACAAACAGCCCGGAAGATGCGGCGCGGGTGATGCGGTGGGATCTTGTGAATCCTTGGGCCAGGTTCTACGAACTGAGCTCCACGCACCCGCTGACGGCGATGCGCCTGCGCGCGCTGAATCGCGAAGCAAAGGCGCAGGGGCAGAACGTGCTGTATTCGCTGCCGCTGGAGGAGCGCGTGCGCTGGGAGGGATTCCCGATTGAATTCGTTTTCTGGGCTGCGCCGCTGGTGTGCGGATTCCTTTTCTTCTCGTGGGAGTGGCTCGGACGGGACCTGCGTCATCGGGGCATCGTTGCGCCGCCCCACTTCATGGCTTGGCTGCTGGTTGGCCTGGGAGTGACATGGGCTGCGCGCATCGCATTCCGCTATCGCGGCAACTTTCAACGCAAACAGGTAGTTGAGCTGCTTGAGGACTTGAACGTCTCGCAGATGCGGCCGCGCGCCGTTGAGATCGAAGGCGAGATCGTGGGGCACGGTCTTCCCGGAGCTTTCTGGAGCCCGGACCTGGTGCTGCGCGATGAAACTGGGCTGATGTTTCTGCTGTACCGGTCGTCGATTCCGCTGGGACGCCTGTTGTTTGCGCTGCGCAGCGCAGACCGCATGGTGGGCGAGCGCGTGACCGTGCAAGGATGGTACCGGCGCGGACTTAAGCCGTATATCGAGATGTCTCGCGTAGAAGCAACGCTGTCAAAGGCCAGCAGCGAGACAGGACCGATTTCGCTATTCGGCAAAGACGGCGCCAGAGGACCTTTGGAGTACGAGAAGATTGTGGAGCGGTCTTATTCCCGGTGGATTCAGCTTGCGGCGTCCGCGGCCTGCACGGCCGTAGGCATCTTCTGGCTCATAGGCAGTTCGCTGTTCTGATTGCAATCGCCGTTCTGGATGATTGCAGCGCAGTTTTGGGGCCGGCGCGCCGAGCCAAGCGGTTGGCCGGCCTTGCCCCTCATGAGACAATGCCTTCGGCGGCTGTTCCCTCCCCAAAACTCCGGCTGCCGGACGAAAGCCGCCCATGGCATTGACTACACGCATTCAGGACTTGCTCTTCGGCAGACCATTGGCCACCAGCGAGGAACGCGCCGAACACATCGGCCCTATCGCCGGTATCCCGATTTTCGGCCTCGACGCACTCAGCTCCGCCGCATACGGCCCTGAGGCGGCGCTCACGCTGCTGATCCCGCTTGGATTGATGGGAGTGAAGTACATTGTGCCGGTGAGCGCGGCGATCGTGATTCTGCTGACGATCGTCTACTTCAGCTACCGGCAGACGATCGACGCCTATCCGCAAGGCGGCGGCTCGTATACCGTGGCTTCGCAGAACCTGGGCGAGGGCGCTGGCCTGCTGGCCGCGGGCGCGCTGATGATCGACTATGTGCTGACTGCGGCTGTAGGCATCTCGGCCGGCGTGGGCGCGCTGATCTCCGCCGTACCGGGGTTACAGCCGCACACGCTGCAATTGTGCCTGGGCGTTCTGTTCATCCTGACGATTGTGAATATGCGCGGCGTGCACGATACCGGCGTGGTGTTCATGAT
>PLPU01000185.1:0-10140 GCA_003159975.1 Acidobacteriaceae bacterium | reverse complement strand
GCCATGGTGAGTGCCTGGCTGCTGCTGAAGGTTTTCTCTTCGGGATGCACGGCGATGACCGGCGTGGAGGCGGTGAGCAACGGGGTGATGGCCTTTCGCGACGACACGCGCAAGAACGCGAAAATCACGCTGACGATCATCATTGTGCTGCTGGCGATTCTGCTTGCGGGAATTGCGCTGCTGTGCCGCTCCTATGGCATTGGCGCAACCGACCCCAACGGCCCGGGATATGAGAGCGTGCTGTCGATGCTGACGCGCGCGGTGATGGGCCGCGGCTGGTTCTATTACATCACCATCGGCTCGGTGCTGCTGGTGCTGGCGCTCTCAGCCAACACGGCGTTTGCGGATTTTCCGCGGTTGACGCGCGCCATTGCGCTGGACGACTACATGCCGCATATTTTTCTGCTGCGCGGACGGCGGCTGCTCTACTCGTGGGGCATCTATGTTCTGGTGGCGCTGACGGGGCTGCTGCTGATCCTGTTTGGCGGTGTGACGGACAGGCTGATTCCGCTGTTCGCAATCGGCGCGTTCATGGCATTTACTCTCTCGCAGGCCGGTATGGTGATGCACTGGAAGCGGCAGGGGGGCAGGCCAGTGCGCATGTTTGTGAACGCGCTGGGCGCATTCGCTACGGGACTCACNNCTGCTGATGCGCGCCGTTAAGAGCCATTACGTGCGGGTGGACAAAGATGTGGCGCTGGACCGGCCCATTGTGCCCGCCGAAGTGACCGAACCGATCGTGGTGCTGCCCATCGACAACTGGAGCCGCATAACGGAAAAGGCGTTGAGCTTTGCGCTGAGCATGTCGAACGATATTCGCTGCCTGCATGTGCANNACCGTTGAAGAGCCGGATGAGATTTGCCGCGACTGGGAGAAGAACGTGGCTGAGCCGCTGCGCGCGGCCGGTAAATGCGTGCCGAAGCTGGAGATTTTGCAATCGCCTTACCGCTACGTACTGGGGCCGGTGGTGGATTACGTCTTGAATGCGGAGAAGCAGACCAACTTCCACAAGATTTGCGTGCTGGTGCCGGAACTGGTAGTGCGCCACTGGTGGGAGAACCTGCTTCACAACCGCCGCGCGGACCTGCTGAAGGTGATGCTGCTGATGCGCGGCAACCGGCGCATTATCGTGATTAACATTCCCTGGTATCTGGAAAGGGATTGAAGCGCCGACGGCGTTGCAACCGTGAAAGCAATGGGCGCGCCTGAAAGCTTTCTTTGCGTTGGCGATTCCCTTTCCGGCCGTAAACGGTCAAAATGGTTGGTGGACCCTGATAGTGCGAAAGCGCAGATGAGCGGGAAACCGGGCTCTCCGGAAAGCCATCCCCGGCGAGCGATGCGGGCTGGTTGGGTAGCATGCTTGTGGCTTGCATTTTTGACTCCGGCGTGGCTTTCGGCGCAGGAGCCAGTGCTGGAAACCGCCCAGGAGCCACCGCAGGAGCAGAATGCGAGCGCCGCCACGGCGACGCGGGTGACTGTGCATGGCGTGGTGCGCAACGGGGCCAACGGCGAACCGCTGGCGCGTGCGCTGGTGCGGATTGAGGGCGATGGCGATGCCGGCGCGCTGACCGACGGCGAAGGGCGGTTCGAGATTCCGAGCGTGCTCGCCGGGCCGGAGATCGTCCGGCTGCTCAAGCCGGGGTTTCGCGACCGGCCCTATGCAATCGAGGAAATTGGCTACCAGTCTGACGGCCCGGCGCACAGCGTGCTGGTGACAGCGCAGATGCCGGATTTGGAATTCACGATGACGCCCGACTGCGCCGTACACGGCCATGTGGAGTTGTCGACGGGCGATCCGGCGCAAGGGATTGGGATCGCGCTGCTGAAGCGAGTGGTGCGCTATGGGCGCGAAGTGTGGCTGCAAAGCGCCAACGCGAAGACCAATGCCGACGGCGCGTACCGGTTTGGCAATTTGGCGGAGGGGGTGTACGCGCTCTATACTCTGCCTTCGCTGGAAAGCGAACCGGCAGTGACGGCGATAGCGCCGGGTAGCGGGCTGAAAGTGGAGCGCAACGGATACCCTATCGTGTTTTATCCGGATGCGCGGGAATTCTCGGGAGCGGCGCGCATTCGTCTCGCGCCGGGAGAACAGGCGGAGGCGAACCTGGCTCTCACGCTGGAACCGTTCCATACGGTGACTGCGACTGCGATATCGCCGAATGGCAAGCAGTTCGCGGACGGCGCCGCAGGCCAGGCTGGAGCTGGATTTGTCGCGCCTGTGGTGATGGATGCAGCCGGACACCGCCTTCCGTATACAGCTCAATATGACGCGACAACGCATAGCGTGCAAGCCAGCCTGCCGGACGGGAGTTACGAGTTGTACGTGATGGCTGTGCAGGATGAGACGGGCGGCTCGATCTCGCACTCGATGTGGCTGAACGGCGCTCCGGTAGACCGCCGAAACCAGAACAAATTGGTGGGTTTCGCGGATATTGCCGTTTCGGGACATCCGCTGGCCAACGTGCACATTCCGCTGTCTCCGATGTCAAGCTGGCCGATCCGGTTGCGTGCGGTGAGGACCGGGAACGCACAGTCCGCGAGAGCGGGACAGGGATTGCAGACGATGGTCACGGTCGAAGCCATTGAAGCCGGCGACGTGCCCGTTGAGGGATCGAGCGGGGAGGCGCTTGCGGAGCCTGCCGGAACGGACCTGCTGGAGATGAACACGGATGGGCCGGGAGCGAACTGGATTCATACCCAGGTGAACGATCGAAGCCTATGCCTTGGATCGTTTACCGCGGCTGGAATCAACCTGGCGCGTGAACCGCTGGTGCTGAGCCCTTCCGGTTCAGCGCCGCCGATGGATCTGACCCTGCGCGACGACTGCGCGACGCTGCAATTGACGCTACCATCGGCGCTGGCTGCGTTCCTGCCAGGCGAAGAGACGTTCTATACGGTCTACGTGGTTCCGGATTTCGACACCACGGACGATTTGCCGCCAATGACTATGCACCCCTCGTCGGGGCCGACGCTGACGCTGAATGGATTGACGCCGGGCAGCTATCACGTGTACATGTTCACCGCGCCAGTGCGGCTGGAATACCGGAATCCCACGGCAATGGCGGGGCTCGCGAATTCAGGGCAGCAGGTAACGCTGAGCGCGGGAGCGACGAGCAATTTGGTGTTGGAGGCGCCGGAGCATTGATGTTGGTCTGGAGCAACATGCGGAGAGGTTTGAACAGACGAAGGAATGAGCATACGCCCGGGGCCAAACAGGTTGCGGAAAGAGGCCGATTCTCGTTGACGAGCACGAAAGAGCATCCCTCGTGGGCTGAAGCCCAGCGTCTATTCCGGGGTGTTTATGGCACGACTGAAGTCGTGCCCTTTCAAAGAATCAAACCGGAATCGGATTTTTCCGTAGCCAGTAAATCCCTCGCATCGGTTGCAGCGCTAACGGCGCGACTAAGGTCGTGCCCTTTCAAGACAGCGCTTCGGCTTTGTTGCGGTCTGTTGCTGGCCGTGGCATGCATGCCTTCGATGACGCAAACCGGGCCGTCGACGCCGGCTGCGACCCGCTTGGCATCAACTGCCAGCGGCTATCGCATAGCGGGGACGGTTGTGAACTCGGCGACAGGCGAGCCGGTGCGGGGTGCGACTGTGGCGGCTCTGTCTGAAGCGGATAGTCACACCATTGCTTCTAAGGAGACGGGCGACGACGGCCATTTCGCTCTATCGGGGCTGGCCGCGGCCAAGTACCAACTGACGGCTTCAAGGCGAGGCTTTCGCACCGCTTTCTACGATGAGCACGAAGAGTTTTCGACAGCGATCGTGACCGGCCCAGGCCTGGATACAGGACCGCTCACTTTTCGTCTTCCACCGGGGGCGCTGGTGCATGGCGTGGTGACGGGTGACGGCGGCGACCCGGTGGAGGGGGCCAGGGTGATGCTGTTCCGCAATCCGGGCGCACACAAGACGGCTGACCGGATCACGCTGGGGGAAGAGACGACAAGCGATGATACGGGGGCATACGAGTTTGCAAACCTGGCTGCGGGCGAGTATCTGCTGGCAGTGAAAGCGGAGCCCTGGTATGCGCTGCACGGCTCGACTAACCGCTCGCGGCCGAGCCCGGGAGACGGTGCGGAGGCAAATGCAGCATTGGACGTGGCCTATCCGGTGACGTTCTTCGACTCGACTACGGAAGAGGGCGCGGCGACGCCGGTCGTTTTGACCAGCGGCAGCCGCGAAGAGGCGGACTTCAACCTGCACGCGACTGCCGCATTGCACCTGTTGGTCGACGCGCCACGCAAGCCGGATGGATCGATTGCACGTGCGGATTTGCGCCAAACGGTGTTTGGGATACCGGTATCGGTGGAAAACGCACAGTTTTTCGACGCCTTGCGAACAGGACGCATGGAGTTTACCGGCGTGGCGCCGGGGCAATTCGAACTGACGCAGGGGGACCCGCCACGGACTGCCGAGCTAAACGTGACATCAAGCCAGCAGGTGGAACCAGGAATCGGAGCGCCTTCAGTAGCAGTGAGCGGGACGGTGCGCTCCACGGTCGGCCCGATGCCGGCTAACGCAACGGCGGTGCTTTTCGGGGCCGACGGGCCGGTGCGCCAAAACACGCTGCCGACGGCTTGCATTCGAGGGGCATTCAATTTTCCAGCGGTCCCGCCGGGTGTGTGGAAACTCGTGGTGGGAACCGAGGGACCTGGAAGCGAAACACCATTTACGGTGGTGGCGACTATTGTGGAGGGCGTGACCCATGAGGGGAATGCGATCACGGTGCGCGATCGCCCGCTTCAAGTGCAGGCGACTCTCAGCCAGGGATCGACCAGGGTGGAGGGTTTTGCGCGGAGGGACGGGAAGGGCGTGGCGGGCGTAATGGTGGTGTTGACGCCGAAGAGCCTGGGCGCGATGAAAACGCTGGCGCGGCGCGATCAGTCCGACTCCGACGGCAGCTTTTCGCTTCGGGATGTGGTTCCTGGCCAATACACGGTGGTGGCGATCGAGGATGGTTGGGAACTGGATTGGTCGCAGCCGGATGTGATCGCGCGCTATCTTCCGGGCGGCATCCCCGTCACAGTATCAGACAATGCGGGGAAACTGATGACCATCCCCACGGCGGTTCCGGTGCAGGACCGGCAACGGTAGCGAATCGGCTGTCGCGGGACTTCATAGAAGCGGGGTCGAGAGGATAGTCTATGAGGGTACCGATTTCAGTCATAGCGCCGGCTCGAGCGGGGAAACCCGGAAGCGGCAGTCTGGACCCAGCAAGGGTTTTGAGGAGTTTCAAGTTGAAGAGGACGTTCTTGTTTACGATTTTGGCCTTGGTTCCGGCCACATTGATGCCCATGATGGCCACCAGCCAGGTTGCCAAAGCCAAGCGTTCAGCGGATGCTGACCAGGGCGAAACGAACTACAAGTGGGAAGGCTACGGGGGATTTGCCTACACCAGCCTCAACAACGTCAACACGTCGCGCAGCGGACTGATTGGCGGCAAGATCGGCCTGACACGCGATTGGGGCAGGTTCTTCGGCGTGACCGGAGAAGGGGCATTCTACACGAAATCCCTTTCCAGCCCAGCCATTGAAAACAGCACACAGAAGCCGCAGGAAACCTCGGTCCTGTTTGGACCGGTGGTTCATGCGACTCTCTATGGACCCGTGAGCGGGTTTGTGGACGTACTGCTGGGCGGAGAACACATTGGCGGAACCAGCCAGACGCCGAACATCTCGTTTGCGGGAGGAGCAGGCGGCGGAATGGAATGGAAGCTCAGCCGGCACCTTGCCGCGCGCGTTTATGGCGACGACATCGCGTCGTCGTTCTCGCTGATTAACAACACGACGCAACTGGCCAACTCGCCGCACAAGACGTGGAGTTCGCGGGCAGGGATTGGCATCGTTTACAAGTTCTGATCGATGGTTGAAGGATAGTTGACAGGAAAAAGCAAGAGGCGGATGCATGAGCATCCGCCTCTTGCTTTTTCATTTGTCACAGTTCAGTCCCCAGAGCGGCGATTGCGAGCTTGACCGTCTGTAGAGGTGGCTGCACTTTCACACAAAAATGCCGGAAAATGGCCGTTTTGGGCGGTTTTTCCGACGTATGGGTGTCTGTAACTTGTTTGTTTTCTTAGTGCGCAAAAAATCTTTACGGCTAAGTTGTTTGTTATCAACGAAGGCAGGGGGGGGGTAGGGGGGGTACATGGCATTTCCCCCTTCCAGCCTCCAGTTTTCAACTCCGAGGCCGGCGACTGTAGCAGTGGCCTGGGCGGGTTTTCAATGGAGTCGAACCCTCTCAAGAACTATTATGCGCTGGTGCGAGTTAATTATCGGCAAAGTGGATTCAAGAATAATCCTCATGTTGCTGATGGCTGCGGAGCGATGTCATAGGACAACTGCAAAATGCCGCTGGGCAGCGCCTTACTGCTCTTCAGGCGAAGCGTCTGGCGACGGCCTTCGGGCAGGAATGGAACGCCGCTGCCGAGAAGCACCGGCATTACCGAAACGTCGATCGCGTCGACAAGGCCGGCATCGAGCAGGAAACGGAACAGGACGCCGCCGCCCATGAGCCAGATGTCCTTTTGCGGTTGAGGGCCCTGCTCTGCCTTTAATGCCGCGACCGCGTCAGCTATGCCGCCGCTCAGGATGGTGACGCCGGAGTGGTCTTCGGGCTTGAGGGTTCTGGAGACGACAACCCAGCGTTGGCAGGAGCCGGAAAACGATGCGCGCATGGTGTTGGCAATTTCGAATGTCTTGCGGCCCATCAGCACAATGTCGAACTGCGCCCAGAGGTCGGCAAAGTCGATGCTGGGATCGCGCACGATCCAGTCGTACTCGCCGTTGGGTCCGGCGATAAAGCCGTCCAGGCTCATGGCTACGCCGTAGCGGAGATGTCGCATGGGGCTGGCTCCCTTCAAACCTGGATTGGGTCAAGCCCCAGGGGGACTCAGGCCTTCAAAGCGCGCTCCACTCTCGCCCAGACTTCAGATGTGGGAACGAAGTCACCACGAGCAGCCGCGTCCTGCCCGGCTTGAACCGCAGCTCGAAAACGATCTTCCTCCGCGATGAAGCGTTCCACGATTTCGTGTACCAACTCATTCGCGCTCCTGCCGGTCTGGCCGGCCATGTGGGAGAGTTGTGCTTCCTGATCGGCGGTTAGGTGCACTTCCATGGACGGAGGGTACGAGCTTCCGGCACGGCTGTCAATGGGGATGGATTTCGCGCTTCCCAGGTCTCAGAGGCGGGACCTGGGGCACGCGGCACAAAACTTGGAGTTCGCGGGCCGGAATTGGCGTTGTCTACAAGTTCTAAACGCGCGAAAATTATTGCTTCCCTGTTGGGGCGAATGACTGGCAATTCGCCCCAACAGGATTCTACTGTAGTTAATAGAATCGCTGTTGGAGTTATTGGAACAGTTGAAGAGAAAGTTAATTGAACATTACTAAGAACTCTAACACTTCCGTAACTTTCCATCATTGAAACGATCACCTATAGTCTGCATATCGTGAAGTGGCGCTGACGCCGCGACCCGAGCGAACTGGCGCGCCTCGCGGCATAACACTTGATCGGCGCTGCTGCTAAAACTTTCACTAGTCAACCGACTGTAATTGGAGGATTCGGATGAAGTATTTCTTTCTTCGCTGTCTCGTTGCTTTGGCCTCGGTGCTGAGCGTCGGCGTTTCGGCCCATGGCCAGAACCTCAGCTGGACAGTTGATATCTTGGACCATTACACAACAAACGTAACGGGACAAGACACCGGCCAGCCGGGGATCGCCTCGGCATTCTTCAACAACGAGGTTTGGGTCGCATATCTGGACTCGACCACCTGCGTTGGCAATGAGTGCAACATTCAGTTGGGAAATAATGGCGGAGGCTGGTTGAATTTTATCAACAAGTCCTACATAACCATCAACAGCACCGTGATCACAGCCAACGCCAACCCGGCGCTCTCGGTATACAACGGCGTTATGTACCTCGCATATACGGGCGCTTCCAATAGCAATTATGTAATTGCCACCGCTGATGGACAGCATTGGACACAGCCGCTGCAGGTGGCCGCCGGGTTCAGCACGTGGTACTCCCCGTCGATTGCGGCGGGCCCCAACTCCCCGTACGTGTTCCTGGGATTCATGAGCGGGACCACAAAGACCCCCATTATCTGCACTGTGCTCTATGCTGCGAACGCTCTCACGCTGAACGCATGCAACAATCTGACGACCATGCCCACGATAAACTACAATCCTTCCTTGGTCTTTTGGGGCGACTACTTATACATCGGGTACTCCGCGAGCAGCGGCAACTGTCTGTCGTTTTACCGGGGCAACGCCGACAGCATAGCTGCTGCAACCGCAAGCAATATCAACCAGGTAGCGGGTGCATGGAACCCGTGGACGACAAACTGCGCTGTGCAAACAAACGCGACCCCTTCCCTTGCGGTTTTCCAAAACGGAAGTCTTTATATTGGATATCGCGCGAACAACAACGGCAAAGACTTTTCAGTAGCTAGCGTTACGACGCAGGGCGTCGCAACAGAGGAGGTAATGAACTACGGCATGCAGGGCCCTGCCAGCCTTCTCTGGGTGACCTATTCAGCTCCAGACACGACACCTGCCGCGCCCTACCTCGCGAACTTCTATACATACGAGGGAGGGCTTTACTACAGCTGGGCGGAGTGAGAGATTTCATCGACGGAATAATGGGGCGGCGGGCTCGTTCGCCGCCTCCTGCCTTCAGTAACTCAGGCATCGAATTTGCGTCAGTAAGATGCTTTGAGTTGAGTTTATACTTCGCTTTGGTCAAATTGCCTGGTACTTCTAGCACTGATATGATTGATCGGTAGATGCAGACAAAAAGCCTGAACGCCTATCTCGCGCATGGCCATCAGTTAGTGAAGGGCTGGCTCTTCCCTGGGGCTCCTCAGGCTATTGTTCTCTTGTCGGAAGAACAGCGGAGAAGCCGTCTTTCGGGCGGCGTAGCTGAGATTGGCGTCCATCACGGCAAGCTTTTTATTCTGCTCTATCTCCTCAGCTCAGACAATGAGCTTGCAGTCGCGATCGACTTGTTCTCGCATCAGGAGCTGAACATCGATCACTCCGGCGCGGGGGATCTGGAATGCTTCAAGCGCAACCTCTGCAGACACGCCGATACACGCCGCCTAGTCGTTCACGAGGGAGACTCCATGCAACTGACCGCCGCGCAACTGCTGGAGCTTGGCGGCGGTCCGCTCCGCATGATCAGCATCGACGGGGGACACACGGCCGACATCACAGCGCACGATCTAGCCACGGCTGAGGGCGCTTTGGCTGAGGGTGGCATCGTCCTTCTTGACGATTGCTTCAAAGAGATGTGGCCCGGAGTGATCAACGGCGTTCACCGCTACTTCTCAGAGCCGCGATCGATCATTCCATTCGGCATCGGCGCGAACAAGACCTTCTTTTGTCACAGGCCGTTCGCCGCAGGATATGCCGCCGTTCTGAGGAAAATGGACAGAAAAGCTGTCGAGCAGGAGTTTTTAGGGAACCCGGTGGTTTGCTTCAACCCTTCGCCCTGGACCCTTGGCAGGTGGTTCCGTAAGGTTGACGCGGGACGCATGTTCAGGAAGATTTATCACGACATTGGATCGCGTTTGCTTGGTTAGCGATTGGCTGGTTGCGGGCCATGCCCGAAGACAGCATCACACATGCCGCCGGGTTAAAACTGGCTGGAAATCGATATTAGCCCGTGCTGTGGTCTACAGATATTGTGCGGCGACTCGAGTTAATTATCGGCAAGGCGGATTCTGCTCAGAAACAGGATGGAATATGGCAAGACCCGATGGCCGATGGTTGGCCTTTGAGGTATCCCACCCATCGAGCAAAAGGACGCTCGATGGATGGGGCACCCGCGAGTTCGGAGCGGGCACAGAAAAAGCAAAAGCCGTCGTGATTGCTCACATACGGCTTTTGGGCCTGCGGCACGCCGCAGGTGGGTGATGGATTTATCGTGATCGATTCCTGAAGGAAATGCAAGTAAAAGAAATGGCAAGATTCACGGCTCAGAATCCGACGGCGGACGTGGACGTCCGCGGTACAGCGGGTCTGGAGACCCGCGCTACTTTCCTTCTTGGCCTGTGAGAAATGCGGGCTGATGCCGACTTCGAATATAGCGCGTGGCCGGTGAGAGAGCGTCCCTCAGGGGCTGAAGCCCCCCACATA
>PLPU01000576.1:0-12613 GCA_003159975.1 Acidobacteriaceae bacterium | reverse complement strand
ATTTATGGCGGACTACACTAGCACTTGCAGCAGAATATGATGTTTGGCGCTTCGCATCATTTACTGCGCAGAGAAGCCTCCGCAGAGTACTCGATGCTCTTCGAGACGGATCATTTAGATATCACTATTCCGGCGAATACATCTCTTCACGAACAAATGGCATTGCATTTGATGTGATTCTCGCGATTCGTGAGCGAATGCATCAGCGCGTCTTGCTACATATTGCACATTTCATCGATCGAATAAGAGTATTTGCTGGCTCCCGAGCATTTCGTTGGGTTGGGGCAGGATTCGCTGCGATTATTGTCACCTTTGCGATACATGATTGGTCGAAAACCGGGAAGCTATCTGATTTGGCGCCTGAGCTACTTGCGGGATTCGTCATGCTGCTACTGACCATGGGGCGAAAACACTCATGATCAGATTTGTGGATTTGCTGTATGGATTTGTCGAACTGCCTCAGTGGACAGCACCCTTTATCAGATTGCCAGAATTCATTCGACTACGCGGAGTGAGGTTATCGAACGTCGATTCCATCTTCTTCAAGGACTTCTCAGGGGCTACGCGGTGGGAACACGGAATAGCAGTTGCATCACTTGCCTATCGGTGCGCGACTCGCAGAGGTCTGAGTGAAAGGGAACGCGTTCAGCTGACGCTCGCGGGACTCCTCCACGATGTGGGGACTCCGCCTTTCGCGCACACAGCAGAATCAGTGCTCGTCAATTTCGATCATGAGATAGAAGGGCAGCGACTTTTGGAGGCTCGCGTTGGGAACGACTTTGCCCCCGATGCGACTATTTTTCAATCGCAGCTTCCTCAATTTCATAAGGCATGTGACCAGCTATCTCAAGGATTGGGAGTTCGGGTAGATCCGGACGAGATAGCCAAATGCATTTTGGGGGAAGGTGAATTGGGGTTTCTCATTAACGGCCCTCTCGATTTAGACAATGCGGATAATGTGACGCGTTCAGCGCTATTTTTGGGGTTGAAGGTGAGTGCCGACATTCCCCTAAGGGTTACAGATTGGCTTGCAGAGAGGCACTCAGTCATAACGGATGTCGATAGAATCGAGGACGATGCTGTTCGACAGTGGGTCTCGTACAGAAACCAAGTTTATACGGTCTTCTTTGAAGCTGACGAAGGCGAAATGGGGCGTATGGCATTTTTGCAGCATCTGATGAGAAGGGCGCTAGATGCAGGGATGGGGCGCTCACAGTTGATTTGGTCTACCGATGATGGCCTCCTAACATTGATGTCCAATTTAGACGATGTTGCATCTGATGATTTCCGTCCAGCTCTTGGCGAGCTTGTGCAGCGTTATCGATTGCTTGAGACACCTGAATGCGTCGGCAGGGTCGATATCGAGCACAACAACACCCTACGTGTTTTGCGCCATCCGGATGCAGTGTCATGGATTACAAAACGTTTACGTGGTGATGGATTCGAGCCCATGGTTCTAGTAATGTCACGCCGATTCTCTGCCGGAAATCGAACATCATTGCTACCCGAACCGGTAGGGAGTTTGTACGTATTCCATCTCGGCGTTCAGCGTCATATAAAGTCTCTCGAAGCCAGACTTCAGAGCGAGACAGACGGTCAGCTGCCGAAAGGGCGTAGTAAGAATCGCGTTTCTATACTTCTTTCGAGCGCAGTAGAAAGATGGTGCGAAAGCAAACCTTGGCAGCAGGGCGACGAATCAAGGAAACGAAACATAGTGGCCGCACTTAAGAGCGTCGGCGATTGGGGCTTTAGGCTCTCTCGGAATGATGTATTTCACACTTATCCAAGCACGTTCGTGCATGCCCTTCCAGCAAATTTGCTCGTATCATTAGGCATTCGTGGAGACCTGGTCTTGGACCCGTTCGGGGGGACTGCTCAGACTGCACTTGAGGCATTGAAATACGGCAACAACTGCATTTCAGCTGACGTGAACTCCATCGCATGCCTCGTAGCGAAGGCAAGACTGACATTTTTGCCTGTCGAGACTCGTGAACAAATCAAGAGACTTGATCATCTAACGATACGGGCAGCACAGTGCATCGATCCTCCAAATAATCAGCTGTTGGATAAATGGTTTCATTCGCGAACGACACGCGAGTTGCGGCATCTTTTTGGATTCATTCATGGTCTTAAGGACCCAATTCTCAAAACCTTTCTCAGCGCTTGTGCATCCGCCATTTTGCCCTCATGCACGGCACGGCGTGGAGAACAGCATGGCTATTTCGCCGACAACTGTCCCCTGCCGAGAGATTCGGCGGAACCGCCATATCAGCCCGCTTTACAACTCTTCTTTGACAAACTGCAACAGGCCCTTTCAGGAGCGGAACGACTGTATGCATTTTTAGAACGCGAAGGGCGGGATGTGGAGAGCGAATTGAATCGCGCAACAGCGCGACACGTGAACATCCTAGAGGCAACACCAGAATCGTACGGCGTTCAAGAAGGAGACGTTGGCGCAATTATCACGTCGCCTCCGTATTTGTGCATGGCTGATTATGCCCTCGGCCAACGACTCTCGTATGAATGGTTGTCGCCGACCTTATTGGATCAGGATTTCAAGAGCGAGATTGGGGCAAGACGATTGCGATTGAAAAACAGGCCTGAAGAAATAATTGAGCAATATGGCAACGCGCTTGATAAGTTCGCCAGTGTTTCAGCGAGTGTGCTTCGTCAAGGAGGTTTCGTAGCTGTCGTGCTCGGCCAGCCCGTTGCCCGACAATACCGTGATGCAAATGTTTCAGAGCGACTTGAAGAGTCACTCCAGAAATGCGGCTTTGAACCTCTTTGGCAGATGTACAGACCAATTCATTGGCACCGTAATCATGGATATGCCCGCCTGAAGAAAGAGCGCATAACAGTTCATGTAAAGATCTGACACAATCGCGCACAGCAATCGAAAAGACCATAAGAGCGTAAAGACTGGGAAAGTACCTGCGAAGAGCCTTATGGTGACCAAAGACCAGAAACGTGTTCTCGACAATCTGTGGGAATTCCTGTGAAAAGAACCGGACTTTAGGAGGGCGTTTTGACGCTTTTCCTGATAAGTTCAGTGACTGCTCTCGTGCCTGTAAGTTGTTCATGATCCCGAAGACTTCACACGTTCGGGGAATTGTCTCGAACCACGCCATAGTGCCAAACTGTCCGTCCCGTTAGTTCACTATCTCCGCCCGACGATTCGGTCCGTGGCTTTCCATGTCTTCATATACGACATCCAGCCAGGGCTTCCAAAAAGTTCGAAATTTCTCCAGAGGGGCTCCAGCAATTGCACCGAACGCGAAAGGTCCTCCGCTAAGTCCGGCAGACGCTCCCCATCCAAAAGACAGTTTTACCCACCACCAGGGCCATCTTTGACGGCGATCTCCAAGAGAGAATCGAGCCATCGCTGCCAGAAGGTGGCAGGATTGTCCTCACACGGGCTACCATTCGACCCACCGGGTCGCAAAGAGACCTCTGCAAGGGGCTTTCGCATCGTAAAATCAACAGTTTTATCGAACGCCTGCCGGTGGCATGTTGCCCGATTTAGCCAGTCTCTGAACTCAGTCTCAAATAATTTACGGGTGAAGAGAGTTGCTTCGCGCACCAAGCTGACATATTCTTCCATCTCTGTCAGCGACGTGGAGTTCCCAGCTTCGACATTCTTCAATTTCTCTTCGAATCCGAAACGCTCCATCTGAAGCGTTTCTTTTCGTCGTTCAAAATCTTCCTTTGCTATCAAGCCATCCACGTATGCATCCATGAGGCGGTTGTGCCGGTCATCGATTGCCCGCAGGTGAAACTGTATGCTCTCCACCTCTCGCTGCCTGATTGCATTTGTTGCAGATCGTCGATGCGATACCTCGAGGTCGAGTATGCCAAGCTCCTGAGGATTCAATACAAGCGAGCCGATGGTTTGTGTTAGATGCTCATCAATCGATTCCTCACGCAAACTAGTCGGACAAGCTGGCATTTGGCACCGATAATATGTATGCCCCTTCTTCAATACACCTATCAGTGAACGTCCACAACCGCGGCAGCGGATGAGCCGGCTATAGCGGAACACCATTGTTGTGGTTCCACGTATCCGCTTGCCCTGCAATATTTCCTCCACTCGATCAAAGACCAGCTTCGAGATGAGCGGCTCGTGCAATCCATGAAAGCAATCTCTGGTCTTTGCGATGCGAATAATTCCGATGTAGAAGGAATTTCTGAGCATCCGATGGACACCGTTGCGGGTCACGAACTTACCTGATCGTGACCGAAGCCCCATCTTCTCCAGTTCTGCAGTTAGGGTATTCAGGCTATAGCGTTGGGTTGCATAGAGATGAAAGGCTTCACGAACAAGGCCGCCGTAAACTGGATGGATCGACTTCGTCTTTCCTCCCCCCTCATCCTTGTACCCCAGAGGCGCAGGCATTGGGTAGTAACCTTGCTTGAGGCGCCCATAGAAGCCTTTCTTCGTCTCTTCGCGAAGGTTGCGAATGAAATCGGAAGCGACCACCGCCTGAATGTCTGCTGAGAGACGACCACCACGCGAAGTTAGATCGAGAGATTCATTGGCGACGTGTACTTCGATTCCCTGATCGATTAGCTGGCCGAGTTCAGCCCAATCCTTTAGATTCCGCGCGCTGCGGTCTATCTTGTGGATAATGACGCCAGTTGCATCCCGTCGCCGGAGCCGCCGAAGCATGTGACCAAAGACAGGGCGGCCAGATTTCGCAGCCGTCTCTTGCTCTTCGAACCATTGGGTGATTTGGAGCCCTGTCCGGGCGGCGAACTGTTTGATTGCGTCAGTTTGTTGCTGCAAGGAGACGCCGAGTTCACCCTGACGCGTGGTTGAGACGCGTGTGTAGGCAAAATATTTCTTCACATGATTGGAGTTAATTGACAGCAGATGCCCTTGGGCACCTTAAAAGTAGAATTAAGTAGAGTCCTTGTCAAATAACTCCCGCAGCCTACCATCATCACGCATTGTCTCGAAGACTTTCCAGACGAAATCAAAGTAGTCGATGAGGTTATCCCTGCATTCGCGAAGCTGCGCGCGCGTGTATGTAGGATGGAGCGTCGCGAGGATTTGCAATTCTTCCTCGATCAGCTTTTGTTTGGAAGCTTCCAGATCCATTGGCGGGCGGCCAGCATTGAGATTCATACCTGCACCTTATAGCGTGGTGCGAGAATAGAAAATCGAGAAAAACTTGCAGTCGCTCTGATGCAAGTTTGACCAAAAGGAAAGAACCCGGGGGGGGGCCTTGTCTTTTCTCTTTTTCACAGGTTGTCTGCACATCTTGAAAATACTTCCCGACTCTGGTTCAAGTTTTCCTGACTATGCCAATATTTCTCCAGTTGTTACTGTGTGTATGAGCAAGTAGGAAAAACAAAAACATGCAACACACAAGAGGGCATTTGTACTTCGTCCGCAAGCAGCGGCGAATGTCGCAGAAACATGTGGCGCACCTGATCGGCCACCATGATGCAACGATGCTCTCAAAATATGAGCGCGGGTCGCTTGCACCTCCACTGCGGACGGCGCTGAAGCTAACCCTGTTGTATCGACTGCCGATTCAAGAGCTTTTCGCAGCAGATTTCCTTCAGGCCAGGGAAGAACTTACAAAGAAGGTCAAGACCCTGCGCACCACGCAGCCGGTGCTCTTCTAACAATCAACAAAAATAAAATATGACCAACATCCTTGAGCGGGTTGCGCGCACTAGCCAGCCCTTTATTCCGCGTTCCCCATCGCAGTTTCTAGCCCTACAGATCGCCAGAAAGCTGGGCACAGTTAGCCGCGCCAGAGAATATGCGATTCTGCTTGAACACTACCCAGAGAAGCTCATTGCGCGGGCGTTCCATGCCTGCTGCGAACGGGGCGACCCCAGCCATAATTCATTCCTCCAGGCATTCCGAGCCATCATTCACGAACCTGATCCATGAACACACACCTTCTTGCAATCAAATTGACCGGACGAACAGCGACGGCTGCCGTCTACTTCGGACCCGAGTTGCACTATACCGAAGTCCGGCAGCTTGCCTCAGACCTCGGTCAAGCAAAAACCTCACTTGTTGGTTTTTTGTCTTCTCTGATAGAGCACTTTCGCGTTGACTCGACTGTATCCGAACAGAGCACAGTAGATACGAGAGCAACGGCGTTGACAACCTCGATGCTTGATCTGCTCCGGGAGAAGGCACTTCCCCATTGGGCAGTAAAGAAATCTGAACTCTTTACAGCATACGGCGAAGTCTCGCTGACGAGCACGCGCGCGCTGCGCGATGTTGTGAACAACTACTGGCCACATATCATCAATGAGCAAGATGACCGGACTTGCCTTGATGCAGCCGCACTTGGGCTCTATCTTCAAACGGAACGAATGCTCTCTGACAATTCTTCCACATCACTATGAAAGGCCCACTCTCGTATGTCGGCGGCAAGAACCGCTTTATTTCCAAAATCCTTCCCCTGATCCCTGAACATACAACTTACGTGGAACCGTTCGCGGGCGGGGCGCAGATATTTTTTCAGAAGACCATCTCCAAAGTAGAAGTACTGAATGACCTTGACGGGGAACTCGTAAACTTCTACCGTGTCTGCCAGTCGCACTATGAAGAGCTGCTCCGCTACATGCGCTTTCTTGTCCCCAGCCGCGAGTGGTATCAGAAGTTGCAGAGCACGCCGCCAGAGTCGCTCACCGACATTCAGCGCGCCGCCCGCTACTTCTATTTACAGAAGCTCAGTTTCGGCGGACGAGTGGTCCATCAGAACTATGCCGTTCACGTTATCCAGCGACCGAGCTTTGCAAGTCCCAGGCTTTCTGCGCTTATAGAGAACACCCACAAGCGATTGAAGATCGTCCAGATTGAGAGCCTGCCATACGAGCAGGCCATTCGGAAATATGACCGCCCGACAACCTTCTTCTATATTGATCCTCCGTACTACGGTGTGCGCGGCCTCTACCGATTCGATTTCGAGCCCCATGACTTCGAGCGATTGGCCGAGACGCTGCGATCAATCAAAGGCAAGTTTCTGCTCTCGGTGAATGACCACCCAGAAGTGCGAAAGCTCTTCTCAGGCTTCTCTATGGAAGCATTCTCGATTTCATACACCATCCAGCAAAGCGCTGGGAAGCGATACCCTGAGTTGCTTATCAAAAACTATTAAGCCAAATTCACTATGCCACTTGTTACAACACTCTGGAATAGACTCGTGAACCGCGCGCCGCCGGATGCGTCAGGTATTGCGCTTGGCTACCGGGTCAGGGACGGTCAGGTCAGCCGCAGCCGGTATCTCCTTCCGCACTCCCGGCGGTTGGAGCACCTCGTCGTTTTGGGCAAGACAGGCACAGGAAAAACCAGCCTGATCAAATCGATGCTGGCCCGCGACGTGCGAGGCGGCCACGGATTCTTATGCATCGACCTGCACGGCGATCTGGGCCCATTCATCCTCGGGCGGATTCGGCAACGCGAGCAACTGACGGGCGAAAACCTGGGATATAGGACGATCATTGTCAATCCAGCCGACCCGCAATACTCAGTCGGCCTAAACATTCTCCGCACTCACGGCAGTCTTGCGCCACTCATCTCCGAAGTCGTTTCCATATTCCGTCGCCGATGGCAGCTTGATCGTTTCGGCGCGCGGACCGAGGAGCTACTCCGCAACAGTCTATGGGTACTGGCAGAAAACGGCATGACACTTCTGGAACTCGCGCCGTTTCTAACCGACCTCGGTTTCCGCGCACCGCTCATTGAGCATATCCAGAATGCCGAAGTCAAAGCATATTTCCGCTGTCGATACGAACTGCTATCGGATGCGATGCAGACAGTCGTACGCGAGGCGATCCTGAACAAGGTCAGCGCATTTACCACCGACCCGGCGATCCGCCATATCGTCGGCCAGCAAACAGCCTTTGAATTGTCGGACGCGCTCGACCGGGGCCAATGGGTCATTCTCCAGATGGAGAAGTCCCGGCTCGGTGACGATGCGGAAGTGCTAGCGTCACTTATTCTCGCCCGATTCAAGAGCGCCATCTTTGCGCGAAAGAAACGAACGCTTTTCACGCTCTATGCGGATGAAGTCCAGAACCTGGTCTCCTCTGGCGAGACATTCGAGCACCTGCTCTCCGAGGCTCGAAAGTTCGGCGTTTCGGTAGTCACCGCAAATCAGCACCTCGGCCAGTATCCCGCACAAGTTCGCGCGACCCTTCTCTCTGCTGGGACAACGCTCTTCTTCCGGGCATCGCCGGAGGATGCACCCTACATCGCCCGCTCTCTCGATGGCGGACAGGCAGTCGAGCGATTGCTCAAGGAACTTCCAAACCGGCATTTTCTCGTTCGCAGCGGCGGGGAACACTGGGCGGAAGTTGAGACGGAGGGCGTAGCCCACAACACCTCCTCCACGGCCGATTTGACTCTGCGCTCCAATGCGAACTGGGCAAAGCCGCGCGCCGCCATTGAAGCGGAGATTGCTTCCCGGCGTCCGGCTGCCGGAAAGGAGGCACTTGAAGAATGGGCCTAGTTCGCTCATTCTCCAGCCCCGTGACCGCTTGCTACTTCGGAACCTTGCTCTCCTGCGTCTTCTTGACCGTAGGCAGATTGAGCAACTGGCCGGATTTCATTCCGTCAGCCGTGCGAATGTCCGCCTTGCAAAACTGAGGCGCGCGAGCCTGATTTCCCGGTATTTCGCAGCAACCGCCACCGGAAGCAGGCGCTCCGTTTACGGGCTGACCAAGCAGGGCGCGGCGGAAGTCCCTCTGCCCCATGTTCCGCTTAAATGGAAGCCTGATTCAATACTTCTCGGCAACAGCTTTGCCGCACATCAGCTCGCCTTGAGTGACATATATATAGGAGCGATGAGCGGCCCGGATATTCGGTGGTGGACGTTCTCCGTTCCCCCGGTGCCATCCATTCCAATCATTCCCGATGCCGCAATTGAGAGTCCGACGCAGTCGTTCTTTCTGGAAATGGATCTCGGCACGGAGCCAACCAGTGTCTGGAGCCGCAAAGTTGCGCACTACCTGAAGCTAGCCGCCTCTGGTGCCTTCCGAGAGATTGTTGTTCATCCGCAGTTTGCGGTTCTAGTCGTTACCGACGACGAGGAGCGCATGCATCTCCTACGGCGGCACATCGCAAAACAAACACAGAAACTCTTCTGGTTCCAAACCCTTTCAATCATTCAGCGGCAGGAATTCTGGTCGGCCTCCTGGCTAAGGTCCGGAGGCTCGGCACTCTCCCCGCCCGGAGCATAATCCCATGCGCTATTGCAATTCCTGTCAGAAGATCACGTCTGGAAGGCCGTCCTACTGCAATTACTGCGGTAAGAGCTACGGTCAGAAACTCTGCTCGCGGGGACACCCCAATCCTCGTGGGGCCGAGGCTTGCTCGGACTGCGGCTCCCGCAACCTGAGCACTCCGCACCAGCGCGGAAGCGTTCTCATGTGGGTGCTCGTTGCATTTGGCCTCATTCTTCCTTTTGTGGTTCTCCTTATTCTTACCCTCGCCTTTATCGGAATCTTCGTTCAGAGCATGTTTCAGAACCCTTCAGGACTCCTGCCCCTGATGCTCCTGGGCCTCGTCCTGGGCCTTCTCTGGCTTCTCTGGATGCTTGGGTACTCTGCCCTTCGCCGGCTTCTTCTAGGACGAGATTCAGACAGGAATCGGAAGTAGTCGGCTGCGGAAACCGCTCCCGAAGGCTCATGAATATTGATGAATCCGCCGATCAACCTCGGGCAGTCGGACCCGAGGCAACTCCCTAGTCCCTGCCCGAGGCTCCTGGCCTGCGGCGGGCACTGGAAACACCAGTGCCGACACCAGGTCAGGAGCGAACTCATGAGCCTTTACAAACGAGGAGGTGTCTGGTGGTCGTACATCTGGATTCACAATGTACGCCACGGACGATCCCTCAAAACCGGAAACAAACGTGAAGCCGCTCTGCGTGAGCGCGAGTTCCAAGAAGAACTCGACATGCGCAGGCACAAGCAAATTCAACTCAACCCGGAAATGCCGTTTGCGGCATTGGCTACCCGGTTCATGGGCAGCGCCAGTTTCAAGCCGTACCACGAAAACCAACTTAAGAGCCTGCTCCCCTATTTCGGTACAACGCCACTCACAGAACTTAACCGTGTGCAGGCGGACACGTACAGGCGGTACAGAAAAAACAAAGACGGCGTAGTCGATGCCACGGTCAACCGCGATCTTGAAACCATGCGGCGGATTCTCTTCTTCGGAGTCGATTCCGGAATTCTGCTTGTTAACCCGATGAGCCGTGTACAGATGGTCAGGGCTCGCAGAAAGCGCAGACCGGTTCTCTCTGTTGAGGAAGAGCCGAAGCTGCTCGCTGCCGCGACTGAGCATTTGCGACCAATCGTCGTTGCTGCAATCGACACAGGCATGCGGCGTGGTGAGTTGTTTTCGCAGAAGGCCGAAGATGTTGACCTTACTCGCGGCGTGCTTTACGTAACCAAAAGCAAAACAGCCGGTGGTGAGCAGAGGGAAATACCCCTCACGGCTCGGATGCAACAGCTCATTCCCACGCTTGCAGAACGAGGATTGCTCTTCACGTACAAGGGCGAGCCCATTAGGAAGATCAGGCGATCCTGGGCAACGGCAGTTAAGAATTCCGGGATACGTCCATTGCTTTTTAAACAACTCAGGCACACATTCAATACGCGCCTGATGGAAGCAGGGGTCATTCAGGACGTGCGCATGGCGCTGATGGGCCATGCTCAAGGCACTGCTCGCACGACCAATGATCTCTACACCCACATCGAGCTGCCCGTCATGCGCGAGGCCATCCAGAAACTGGAGGCTTGGTGCGCCAAACAAACCCAACAATTCAACAAGGAGGACGAACAGACAACCGATGACAGAAGCGAAGAGCAACTCGAACCAGGCTGATCTCGATGGTGCTATACGGGAACGCATCATCGAACGGGCCAAGAAGTACAACACTGAAATCTTGAAAAGATTCTCGATTGCGGCAGAAGACTTGGCAAACAACGAACACTGCGCCGCACTCGGCGCGCTCGATGGCATCGATTCAATGCTTGAGGAATTCCGCGCACTGCTCCGATTGATGGAGTAGCGCGCGGAATCCATAAACCACAACCAATGCCACACAACAAGGAGGAATCGTCATGGCTGGAAAGAAGCAAGAACCGCCTGCTGCGCCCGATGTGCAGCAGCCATCCACAACCGAACAGAGCGAAGGTCGTAAACGCTGGGTGAAACTAACCCCGCGTGACCACGTTCTGAAGCAGATAGAGATTCAGCGAGAACTCGTGGAGGGCCTAAGGGCACAACTGAAGAAGGAGGAACAAACACTGGAAGGAATGGAGAAAGCAAAGGCGTTCTTTCCAGACTGACTTATAAGAGCTTACCGTTTGGTAAGCTCTTTCAAGATGCACTCGCTTCACGAAATGCCGAGATTCAAATTTCGTGCAGCGATAAACTGATCGACACAGGCGCGGCTTCACCGTTCCTGAAAAGAAGACGTCTGGGAAGAGATGGAGACAGCAAATTCTGCATAGCCATCTTCGGACGGAGCTCAGATAAAGCTCATCTCTATTCCTTCGCATGCGACTCCTTGGCCTTTTGAATCCATTCCTCTGCCTTCACGCTATCTTTGCCAACACCCAAACCGTTTGCGTAGATCTTGCCAAGTTCATTCATTGCAGTCGAGTTCCCGGCGACAGCTGCCTTCTCGTACCATTCTCTTGCGTGAACATAGTCTTGAGGAACTCCGTGACCGTCCGCATACAGCGAGGCCAAAGCAGTCATGCTAAAGACATCGCCCGCCGTAGCTGCCTTTTCGTACCATTGTTTGGCCAGAGCGTAATCTTGGGGAACGCCATAACCGTTTTCGTAGAACCAGCCCATATACGACAGTGCCCCAGAGTCGCCAGCCTCAGCCGCTTTTTCATACCATTTTTTGGCCAGAAGGTAGTCCTGGAGAACTCCGTGACCCTCCACATACAGGGAAGCCAACGCAGTCATGCCACTCACATCGCCGGAATCAGCTGCTTTCTCGTACCATTGCTTGGCCAAACCGTAGTTCTGGGAAACTCCGTGACCGTCCGCATACAGCGAGGCCAAAGCAGTCATGCTAAAGACATCGCCCGCCGTAGCTGCCTTTTCATACCAATTTTTGGCCAGAGCATAATCTTGGGGAACGCCGAGACCATTCGCATACAGGGAAGCCAGACCATCCATTCCTATCGCATCCCCCCCGGCGGCTGCCTTCTCGTACCATTTTTTGGCCAGAAGGTAGTCGTGGGGAACTCCAAGACCGTCCGCATACAGGGAAGCCAGCCCATCCATTCCGCTCACATCTCCTTGCTCAGCTGCTCTTTCGTACAGCTGGCGAGCGTATGGGTAATCTTGTTCAACACCCTGACCCGCCTCGTAAAGGTTGCCAAGCACTCTCATGGCGTTCGTGTCGTCGGCTGCAACTGCTTTTTTGATCCATTGGAGCGCTTGGACGTTGCTCTGAATTACACCTTGGCCGTTTAGATACATACCGCCGAGTGCCACCATTGCGCCAGACTCGCCGCCTGCGGCTGCCTTTTCGTACCATTGTTTGGCCAGAGCGTAATTCTGAGGCACTCCTAAACCGTCTGCGTAGAGGTCGCCTAACCTGCATTATTCGTGAAC
>PLPU01000054.1:0-3715 GCA_003159975.1 Acidobacteriaceae bacterium | reverse complement strand
TGCACCCGCTCCCGCGTCTCCGCCTCCAGCCCCGCATGGTATGCCGCAGCCGGAATCCTCCGCGACCCACCTCGTGAAACCGTCCTCGAAATCTCCTCCGCCAGCTTCTCCGCCTGCTTGCGCGAAGTTGCATACACAATCGCCGGCCGCCGCGCCGGATCGGCCAGCAATCCGCAGATCGCCCCCGCCCGTTCCGGCACCGGAACCTCCACCACCTCAATCCCCAAATTCTCCCGCCGAAACCCATGAATGAATCTTGCCGGCCCCACCATCCCCAGTTGCGCAATAATGTCCGCCTGCACCGCCGGCGTAGCCGTAGCCGTAAGCGCCAGCACCGGCACGCGGTCCCGATCATCGGCCTCTAGTCCCTTAGTCCCTGGTCCCTCACTCCCTAGTCCCTTAGTCCCTAGTCCCTCAGTCCCTGGTCCCTGCTCTCTCAGCGAGGGCAACACCCGTCCCAGCATCCGGTAATCCGGCCGAAAATCATGTCCCCATTGCGAGATGCAATGCGCCTCGTCAATCGCAATCAGCGCCAGCCTCCGCTTGGCCAGCATCTCCGCAAACCCCGGCACCCGCAGCCGCTCCGGCGCAATAAACAGGAACTGCAGGCTCCCGTTCAAATAATCCACGCACGCCTGCCGCGCCACGCTCCGCTCCAGGCCGGAATGAATCCGCGCCACACGCAAGCCGAGAGCAGACAGCTTAGCCGCCTGGTCGTCCATCAACGCAATCAGCGGAGAAATCACCAGCGCCGTCCCTCCGCGCGCAATCGCCGGCAGTTGGTAGCAGAGGCTCTTGCCTGCCCCGGTCGGCATCACCAGCAACAGGTCGCGCCCCTCGACGGCGGCAGCGCACACCGCCTCCTGGTTCGCGCGAAACCCCGCAAAGCCAAACACCGACCGCAGCAGCGACAAAAGATTTTCGGAATGGATGGAAGTAGTCAAAAGAAGTCTTCAGCCAGATAGCGGAGTCCTAAATACCTCTTGCTCCCCTCAACTCTACAAGAGAGTCTTACCAAGAACCTGCCGGACGCCATCCGCGTCACCTCAAGATGAACGCGAGCAAGGCCAGAGAAGCTATGATAATAAGGGAGGGCACCCACGAGGGCCTCAAAAGATGGGTTACCAAGTTGGGAACGCGACTGATGGGCTGTGCCAGATTTGACATTCAATTTCCAGACGCGAAGTAGCCGCGTCAAATTCAGGTGAGTGGATTGTGTGCCTTCGTGTACACTCATTTTGCCAATGAAATTCAAGAAAGCGCCTCTAATTGAGTTGGTCGCGGAGTTCCGCTGGATCCCTGTCGGCGGCCTTGGGGCACCAGCCCCGAACTCAGGAAAACTGGCCCGCCTTCAGCCGGCCGACCAGAATCGGAACGAGACTTTCTTTTCCAGATTCTCATCGTCAATTAGTGAGCGCGGTTATTCCAGAACGGAGCGCCTAATCCCGCAAGGATGGCCGTTTCCCAACCACCTCCCGGTCTGCAGAATCAGACACTCTGGTACAGACCAAAAGGAGACGACACTTTACCAAGTTGGAGCAGGGCTATTCTCGGCTCACGCACTTCCTCCGTACAAAAATTGGGACGAATTCAGGCCCGTCGTTAGCAGCGGGCTCGAAGTACTTTTGAAAGCTCGAGATAGAGATGAATCGGATGCCAAATTCACCACTATTACGCTGAGGTACATCGATCGATTTGAGAGCAACCTGACCGACAACTTGTTACCCCGCGCATTCATCGACAAGGTTTTTGATATTGGGCTGCGACTGCCAAACGCTATAACCAGCGACGCTGTCAGCGAGGAATCGATAAATCCAACAATTCTCCTGAGAGTTCCTCTCAAGTCTGGCCTGCTCATGACCTTGGGAATCAATCCAATAGCGGAGCAGGGGGGGCACAACGGCATCATTTTGGATACATCGGTGGTCACCCAGAGTTCCGTGCCAGGGGACCTTAAGACGGCCATTGAAGTCCTTGACACCGCACACGCGTCAATCCGAAAGCTGTTCATCGGACTCACCGCGCCGATACAAAAGCAGATGGAGCCAGAGGATTAAGCCATGTCGCCCATAATGACCTACACAGACCAAGCACCGCCGAGTTCCTATTCAGTCTCTCTTGACGATCCGTACTCGGAGCGACGGGATCAACTTCGGTGTGCCTCGTGGTGGCTATTCGCCAATCTCACGGCCGCTTCAATCAGTCTCTCCAGTCGCCAAAGCGTGATAGACACCGCAGCGCACTTTGGCTCATTTGAGAGGGGCTGGCTTGGAACGGGAGCAGAGGAAATACCACTTGAAACCGCAGCCCGAGTGGTTGCAACTGCAAAGACCTTGGAAAAGGTGGACGGGCTGCCCGACCCCGAGCTGACGCCGAACGCGAACGGGACAATCTCCTTGGAATGGGAGAGCCCACGCGGCGAGGTCTACATCGAATTCGGTCGAACTTTGATAAGCGGCTTTCTCCGCGTCGAGGATGAGCCAACGGTCTTTTTTAGGAACCTAAGCTCGCTTCCCGACTCCTTCTTCAGCGAAGTGCGGGACCGACTTTACCCGCCGTTCCAGGCCAATTCCGTAACCTCATATGGAGCGGCCTTGAATGGCTATATGGTTAAGTAAGCTCCTTCGTTGGGTTGCGGCTCAATTCACCTTCAAGAGCTCGCATGTTGCAATCGGCCAAGAAAAGGTCGCTGATTGCGGCTGCGAGCCAATTATCATTCCAGACAGCGAGTGCATAATTCGAGCAGTTTATTATCACGTCCATTGCAACAGCAGTGGCACCCTCAAATGGCAAGCATACGAGCCAACACCTGGCACGGACGAGATATCGGTTATGCGTGGCGGATGCATGACGCCCAATTCTTGCAAACGCAAGGCAAAGGAACTAGATAAACTCCCCAGCAAGATTTACAGAGGTTTGGCCGTTCTTTCTTCAGGCGCTGTCCGAAAAAACGGCATGGCGGTCTCCGATTCGCGTTCTGAATACTGCGGTCACGCGCATATCTCAACTGGGGTGAAAAGCACCATAACAACGGACTCGGAGCCGCGGGACCCTGTCGAGCGAGAGCAAATAAAGGTGATCGCCAAGGAACTGATCAAGCTTTCAAATTACCTTCAAGACACGCAGCCAGCTTCAGACGATTGGCCTCAATCTGTGGTTCTAATACCACCGCCCGTCTGAGACTGCGAGCCCGGTGCATCGCCCTTGCCCTCCAACAATTAGGGACCCCATCCTCTCAACTTTTTCTGCCGCCGGGTGCTTCACGTCCGGGTTCTCGGACCTGGGATACTCCTATTCTAAAGAGATTCAAAAGCTATTTATCACCTTCAGCCCACTCTAGCTGCACTTTCCACACCTGTACGGCCCCAGCCCAAATCCCCGCATCAGACCAGCGAGGAGCAAACTATGCCCACTTCCCTCTACCCGCCCGCCAGAGATCCAGAAACAATCCCCGAACCCAGCTTGAGAGACCCGGACTTCGACGATCCGAACATCGATCCAGAGAATGATCCGGACACCGGAGAACTGTCCGAAACCGACGAGGACGATGACGAGGAGGATCCAGACATCGACGAGGAAGATCTCGACGACGAGGAGGATGAGGAAGATCCGGATATCGACGACGAAGAGGACGGCATTCTGGAAGACGAACCCTGAGAGCCTACTACCGAACCCGGCCGGGCACTTTCATCTGTAACCTGTCATCTGTCATCTG
>PLPU01000351.1:400-12731 GCA_003159975.1 Acidobacteriaceae bacterium | reverse complement strand
CGGTACACATTGGGCGTAAGAACGGTATAGTACGAGGAATCCGTGGCGGCATTCAGTTGGTAAGGGGAGACAATCGCATCCGGAAACACCTGGTGAATGCTCGTCGTCAGAGTCTGGAAGCCGTTTGAGTCGACCGGGGAGATCGGGCTCGGATCGCGCGCAGTGAAGGAACTGAGGCTGGCTACGCTGACGCCCGGGTCGTCGATGATCCTGCGCACTCGTTCGATCACCGACGCCGTCGTCTCACCCGGAAGAATTCTGAAGTTGACCACCGCTCGCGCACTCGGTGGCAGCGCGTTGCTCTTGAATCCTCCGCTTACGATCGTCTCCGCGGTGGTAGTGTGAAAGGCCCCGGCCTGTTCCGGATCTCTGAGCCCCATCTTCACGATCACCGGCCCAAACAGCCAGAGATTGGCCAGCACAATGCGCTTTGAGAACGGCATGTAAGGCGCCAGCGTGGCGAATTGTTCCTTTTCCGCAACGGTCAGCGAACCCGGAAAGGGATGTGCCTCGAGCTTGGTGAGCGCCATGCTCAGCTCTCCGATCGCGGTGTGACGCGGCGGCGCGGACGAGTGGCCGCCGACCCCCGTGGTCTTCAGTTCCACATCGAGAATCCCCTTTTCGGCCACTCCGATCAGAGCCACTGGCCGCGTTATGCCCGGGATTGCTCCGCGAATGATGACGCCGCCCTCATCCACCACAAACTCCGGATGCACTCCCCGCTCCTGCAGTAGCTTCACGATCTTTTGCGCGCCATAGTTGCCGCCATTCTCCTCATCGTCTCCAAAGGCGAACAGGATCGTTCGCGCAGGCGTAAACCCGCCGCCAATCAAGGTTTCCGCGGCCTCAAGTAACGACAGCACATGAATCTTGTCGTCCAGAGTGCCCCGGCCCCAGATGAACCCATCCGCCATGTCTCCCGAATAGGGAGCATGTTTCCATTGCGGAAGAGCCTCGGCCGGCACGGGCACCACATCCATGTGCCCCATCAGGATCACGGGAGCCAGCCCGGGATCGCGTCCTTTCCACGTAAAGAGCAACGCCCCATCCGGTAGAACTTCGCGCTGCATCGTGCGATGGACGCGCGGAAAGCTTTGCTGCAGGTAGTCGCGCAGTTTGGTCATCGCGGCCTGATCGGGCGGCTGTTCAAACTGGGATTCGGTTGGAATGCGAATCGCGCCGACAAAGCGCTGAAGAGCGCCGGCATTGTCGAGCACAACCGGCGTTGCGGGCGTGACTGAAACCGCGGCCGGTTTCAGGAGCGCAGCCCGGACCACCACAACCACTGCAACCACAAGAACTGCCAGCATCACGGCATAGCCGATTCTTTTCATTTGTGGAATCTCCTCTTCTGAAGTCTGGGCTGGATTCCATTGCTCCAGAACTCGACAGTGATGAAGCCTATTGCCCGCCGCTGGCCGCGTCCGTCCGTTGCAGCATCTCCTTCTCGAAGTCGGCCTCGGTCCCGCCGCTGAATCCAATCTGCTTCCACTGCCAGACTCCGTGCGGATCCACCAGCCATGTCTGCGGAATCGCAAAACCGTCCAGCAGGCTCACCACGGTGGAGTAAGCCGGTAGCACCGGGAAGGTATAGCCCTTTTCCTTGAGGAACGGGGCAACCACGCCCAGGTCCTCGTCCAGATCGAAGGTGAGTATCTGAATGTCTTTGCGGTCCTTCGTCTTTTGGTAAAACTTCTCCAGTTGCGGCAACTCCGCCTGGCATGGGCCGCACCACGTGGCCCACAGGTTGATGATCAAAGTCTTGCCGCCCAGTTCTTTCAGCTTCCAGGTCTTTCCCGACATGTCTGACAGTTCGAACTCCGGAATCGCCTTGGTTGGCTTCTCCCAGCGTCCTTCGCCCGCCTGTTCCGTACTTCCCGCGGGCTTACTCCAAACCGCCCACGCCGTCTCGGTGCCACCCTGTTCCTTCCACAGCGCATGCGCCTCGTCCTTCAGGTGGTCGGTCACCTTGCCTTCAAAGGCCTTAGGCTCTGCCTCGCGCGTAGCAAGAGCCAGTTGGTAATAGGCCAGCGCGTCCTGCGTGTGCTTTTGAATCGCCTCAAGCCTGGCACGATTGAGCCAGTAGCCTGACAGCAGTTTCTTCTCTGTGGGCACAGGCGCTTCAATCGCAGCCTTGAGCTTCAGCGCCTCATCGGTCTGGCCGGCCTCCATCGCAGCTCTGAGAAGGATTCCATTCAAGTACTGGTCCTCCTGTATCCGGCCCTCTTTGTCGTTCTTCAGTTGTTCGTCGCTCTGGTTATCGTTACCGCTCTCGGCAGTGCGCGCCTTCTCGACGGCAGTCTTGGCCTGGAGCATCAGGTCGAGCGCGCGGGCCGGCTGCCACTTATGCTGCACCAGAAATGCGCCGGCATCCGGGTAGTAGTTGCCATACCAATAGGGCCCCTGGTAGTCGCGGATGTACGTGACGAACGCATCCACGGCGGCGATGCCGTCTTTTTCCGACAGGTCATCCTCATCCTGAATTGTGTAGAACCACGCATAATGCTGTAGATAATCGCTGTCAGGATAGTCGCGAATCCAACCCTTCACGGCTTCTCCGTACTCGCCGTGGTATTTCGTCCATGCCGCGGTATCGGTCTGGTCCTCGGGCTTCTCGTGGGCCTTTTCCCAGCGATCGTTTACGATCCGCCAGGCCTGGTCGGAGCGGGGAAAATCATGAAGCAGCCTGTCCTCCATCGCCGTAATAGTTTCCTTGCCTGCTCCGCTTTGCTTATAGCCGGTAACCAGAAACGCTTCCCAGGACGCATCCCCGTGCGGGTTCAGTGCTTCCAGCCGCTTCAAGTCCAGCGCCACCTGTGCGCGCACGGCGTCATGCTCCTTCGGCGGATGAGTGCGGAATTCGAGACCCCACAAAGTCTCGTAGGATTGAAGCCGCTTGGCATCGGTCTCCGTCGCCAGCCGTGTGCGTAGCGCAGCCGCCACCTTGGGCTGCAATGGCTGATCTTTATTCAAAAGCCAGTGCGCGTAGCCGTCCGTCGAAGACGGGCAAACGCTAAAGAATGCCTCAAGGTTTTCCTTCGTTTTGTTCGGGTCGGCCCTCTTGCCGCTCGCATAAAGCGCTGCCAGGCTCAGCGACGGCCACGCAAATCCCGGTGCCTTTCCCCGTGCAGCCTCCAGCAGCCGTATGGCTTCCGGCGTGTCTTTCCCAATCAGAGCGTTGCCGGCAATAAAAAGCGCCAGCGGGTCGTCGGGATGCTCCTTGGCTCCCTGCACCCAGCGCGCACGAGTGATTTCATATTCTTCCGGCGCAAATTGGTTCATGTAATCGGCATAAGACTCATACGGCTTATACTCGCGCGGATACCGCGCCATCAGGTCTTCAAGCACTTTACGGCGATAAACCAGTTCATCCTCGAACTTCATCTTTTCCAGCAGCTTCGAGTCGAGCTTTTCGCTGATGATCTGGCGCACCTCGGGACTGGCTTCGCACCCCGGCAGCGCCAGACCCGATGACGATATGGAACTGCCGGCCGCAGCCTGCGAAAACCCCACCGGGGTCTGCGAAGACAGCGGCATGCCAAGGCAAAATGCTGTGAGGAAGGCGACAGCGCAATAGGAGCTCCGCATCGATAAGTTCCACCCTTCAAAACGAGACTACACCCAACTCGCCTTGAATTCGCGCAAACTGAATCAGGCATAGGCTTCGCGGTACCAACCCAACGGGCCGGAACAGGAAGAAATGCCGCTGGTCAGTCTCCAGCTTCCCGCATCGCAAAACCTCGCCCCCGAAGAGTGAGTCAATCTGTGGGGTCCTGTGCTACTATCAGCGTCGAGAGTTTGTCTACCCGGAGAATTCAAAGATGGCCTACATCATTGCAGAACCCTGTATCGGCACCAAGGACACCGCCTGTGTGGACGCCTGTCCCGTCGATTGCATCCACCCCAAGAAGGACGAAGACGGCCACGCCGAAGCCGATCAGCTTTTCATTGATCCGGTCGAGTGCATCGATTGCGGCGCCTGCGTCCCCGCCTGCCCCGTCTCGGCCATCTTTGCCCAGGACGACCTGCCGGAGAAATGGGCCCACTTTACTGAGAAGAACGCCGCTCACTTCGGCCGCTAAGACAGCCAGGCCGTTTCTCGCGCCCAGGCAGCTTCTTGCGAGACGATCCGTCTCAACACGCGCATTCCGCTCACCGCGGGATGCGCGTTGCTGTTTATGCGCGTTCCGGGAAACGGATGTGCTTCCCAAACCGCTCAGCCCACAACCTCAGCCCTGAATTGCTTTTCTAGATCCGCTCATGCCCAACACCGGCTAGGCTCTTCGCGAAGCCGGCGTGCAAACCTGCTTCATTCCTATCGGGATCGTTCTGCGCCTCGGCCAGGTCCATCGGCGACTCGGGACCATGGACAATTGCAAATCGGCCCTTCTCGATTTCAACGAAATCGACGTTGTCGCCTGTCTTCAGTCCAAGTTGTTTGCGCACATCGGAGGGAAGGGTAATGCGGCCATTGAACGTGACCATCGCGGAAGGCATTTGGTACCTCTGAGCATATTGTAACCCGGCAGGCGAGTCTATGCGAGAAGCTCCATTCCCGCATCCCGCGCCGCCTTGTGATCGAACGTCATCGTTCGACTGCACCCGGCGGCCTTCGCGGAACTGGCGATCAGGCAATCGGCAAAGTCCGTGTTACGCGTCCGATAAACCCTGAGAGCCTCGCGCACGGTCTCCCTTTGTTCGACAACAATATCCTGGCTCGCGAGCAGCGTATCGAGAATCTGCACAAGTTGCTCACGCTGCACGCAATAAATGCGGGTCAAAACCCTCACGAGTTCCAGCAGGGCGCCCACTCCCACCCACCCCGGCTCCTCAGCAGACAATCCATGAACCAATGTGACTGCTAGGCGGGTCTGGTCCGGGTCGTCCTTCACAAAGTATCGGACCAGAATATTCGTATCCAACCCGATCAAGCCGCCTCACCTTTGGGCAAACTTTCGCTTTCATCACCCACGCTGGCCAGGTAGCCTTCTGCTGCTGCTTCGAGGATAGCCTCATTCATTTCCTCGATGGTAGGCACGTAGTCCAGCTTCGCTACGCAGCCTTCGAGGTCGCGGATAGACGCGGTTCTTGGCTTGATCGCATACTGCCCCTTCTCGATCTCAAAGAAATCAATCTTGTCACCCGCATCCAGCCCAAGAGCAGTCCGAATCTGGACGGGAATCGTGATCTGGCCTTTTGAAGTGAGCTTCGCACTAGGCATAAGAATTCCTTTCAAATTAGATTATATCTTACTTTTCATATTTTTCCTTACTTTGGCGTAAGGGATTTCTCCTGCAATGAGTCTGTCATGAGCAGGGAAGAATGCGAAGATAGGAATCGCATGAGCGTGCTCACCTCAGAAGCCGTGGTTCTGCGCACCTGGCCGGTCAACGAGGCCGACCTGATCGTGAGCTTCTTCACGCGTGACTACGGCCGCCTCAAAGGCGTCGCCAAATCCGCGCTCAAGAGCCGCAAGCGCTTTGGTGGAGCCCTTGAGCCCATGACCGTCGCCCGCGCCTGGTTCGCCGAGCGCCCTCGCCAGGAACTGGTGCGCCTCGATCAGCTTGAAATCATCCGCTCCCCGCTCTCCGCGCCCGTCGATCATGTCCGCCTGGCCGTTCTCAGCTTCTTCGCCGAGTTGCTCGACGAGGCCCTCCCCGAGCACGATCCCCAGGAAACCATCTTTCGTCTCCTGCTCTCGGTCCTCGACCAGACATCAGCCCAGACCACCACCCCGACCACCACCCAGACCGATTCTGTCCAGCCCTGGATGCCCCTCACCTACTTCTCGCTCTGGATGACGCGCCTCATGGGCCTTCTTCCCGACATTGCCCACTGCACCGCCTGTGGCGAGCCGCTCACCCCCGGCGAAGCCAGCTTCAACGCGCTCGCCGACGGCCTCTTCTGCGCCCTTCATCGCAGCGGCAGCGCCAGCCCGCTCTCCGCCGACTCATTGCAGCTTGCCCAGCGCATGCTCCGCGCCCCCGTCTCTGCCTTTGCCGCCGAGCCCTGGCCCCGCCGCCGCGCTCAGGACCTTCGCCGATTCACCCTCCAGGCCCTCGAACGCCACCTTGAGCGCCGCCTGCGCACCGCCGAAGTGCTGGGCCGCCTTTGAAGATGCCCGTAATCTTTCCGATTGCCACCTTTTCCCAAAATGGCACCAAAAACACATTCTTGCACGTGATCAAAATAAGGTGCATACTTCACATATGCGCACCAATGTAAATATCGCCGACGACGCCCGCCAGTTCGCCGAGGTTTACGCTCACGCTAACGGCCTCACCCTCGGCGACGCCATTACCGACCTGATCCGAAAGTCCAGTCAGACTGCCGCCGGCGCTTCCGAAACGCCCAGGTTTGGCCGGACCGCCTCCGGTTTTCCTACCTTTCCCCCGAAGGGCCGCATCCTCACCACGGAAATGGTGCTGAAGGCTCAGGAGGAGGATTTTGTCTGAGCGAGCTTATCTGCCGGATGTTAACATCCTCATTGCAATAAGCGATCCGGAGCATGTCGCGCACCACGCCGCGGCTGCGTGGCACCAGTCGATCGGAAGCGCCAGATTCTTTCTGTGTCCGGTCACGGAGGCTGGCTTCGTGCGCCTTATGACGAATCCGTTGATCGGTGGGGAGTCTATGAGCGGCGCGATCCTGCTTCTGCGGGAGATCGCCGCCCTCCCCAACGTAGCCCATCTACCAGTGGCTCCAACCTGGCTCGAACTCATAGAGCCTCTCGCCCGGCGTCTTGTCGGCCACCGCCAAGTCACCGACGCCCTCCTGCTCGGCCTCGCCATCCGCCAAAACGCCATCCTCGTCACCCTCGACCAGCACATTCGTGCCCTCGCTGCCATGGAATTCGCGGCGAATCTCCTAGTGCTGGAGTGACCTCATCGTCCTCGAAGCGCTCTCCAAGCCGAGAGGCTGCTCCTGATAAAATCGATTCGTTCCGTCAAGAGAGAGTTTCCAGTGCCCTTATCCAACCTTTAATCTTCCGCGGCCGTGTCTCCCTCGAAACCAGTACCGCTCACCTTTCAGGAACTGCTCTTCCGCCAGCACGGCGGGCGATACAGCAATCCAATAAACTAGCAGTTTGACGTCGCTCGGCAATACCTCTGGGGCTCGCGTGTCTCGAAATGGGTAGTACTTGGGACGCTTCTGCAATCGCTGAACACATAAACCTTGTGTGTCTCAGAATCCAGTCTCAATGTGGAGCGTTGAATACGCCGCCATTTGGTGAAACAATGGGGGTATGGACGCGACCCTGCGCAAGTACACGAGCTTCGACGAGATGAAGGCCGACGAGTATCGCTACTGGCAGAGCCGGCCCGTTCATGAGCGGATGGACGCGGCCGAGGAGATGATCCAGGCCGCCTACGCGCTGAAAGGTTGGGAGATCGAGCCCGATGGTCCAAGATTACAAAGACCTTTTGTCCGCATTCCATGCCCATGGCGTTAGATACCTGATTGTCGGTGGATACGCGGTCATCTATCACGCACAGCCACGCTTTACCAAAGACATTGACCTTTTCATCAAAGCGGACTCCGCGAACGCGCAAGCGATCTACGCCGCGCTGGCCGCCTTCGGCGCGCCGCTCCAGGGCATTCGACCGGAAGACTTCGCAGAGCGTGGCAGTTTCTTCCGTTTTGGGCGCGATCCGCACGGTTTCGATATTCTTCCCGATATTCCGGGCGTCGATTTTGAGGAGTCATGGGAGCGGCGCGTTGAGGGCGTTATCGATCCGAAGAGCGGTCTCAAGGCGTATTTCATCTCTGCGTCCGATCTCATCGCATCAAAGCTGGCAGCCGGGAGGCCACAGGACATCGCGGACGCCGAATCGATTCGCATGGCCGCCGAGGCGCAACAGTTGCTACAACCGAAGCGCCGCAGTGTCGAGTAAGGAAAAGGCCTCGAATTCCATCCCTTACCCCCATGCCGGTGTTGAGCGATCTGCCGCGGCAGGGCTGCTAAAATTTACCCAGTCCTGTCAAAAGAGAGTTGTCCGTGCCTTCATCCCAGGTTTCGCCGCAATCCAAGCCCGCCGCCCTCACCTTTCAGGAACTGCTGTTCCGTCTGCAGAGCTTCTGGGCCGCACGCGGTTGTGTCCTCCAGCAGCCCTATGACGTTGAAGTNNCGTTATGGCGAAAACCCCAACCGCCTCTTCAAGCACACCCAGTTCCAGCTCATCCTCAAGCCCCCGCCGGTCAACGTGCAGGAGCTGTATCTCGAATCTCTAGAAGCCATCGGCATCGACCTCCGCCACCACGACCTCAAGTTTGAAGAAGATAACTGGGAGTGGCCCGCCGGCGGCGCCTGGGGCGTCGGTTGGCAGGTTATGCTCGACGGTCTCGAAATCACCCAGTTCACTTACTTCCAGCAGTGCGGCGGTCTCGACCTCGACCCCATCTGCGCCGAGCTGACCTATGGCCTCGAACGGATCGCCGCCTTCCTTCAGGACGTCGATTCGATCTACGACATCGTCTGGGCCGTCAATCCCGACACCGGCGCACCGGTGACTTATGGCGATGTCCGCCTCGCCGAAGAGTTGCAGTTCTCCGTGTATAACTTCGAGTTTGCCGATGTTACCAAGCTATGGGAGCATTTCAACCTTTATGAATCCGAAGCGCAATCGCTGCTCACCAAGGCCCACGCACTCTTCGCCGCTGAAGACGCGAGCCAGGTCGACAAGCATCGCTTCCCATTACTCGCAACCTATGAACTGGCGCTCAAATGTTCGCATCTCTTCAATCTGCTCGATGCGCGCGGCGCCATCAGCGTAACCGAGCGCGTCGGCGTAATCGGCCGCATCCGCAATCTAGCCGTAGGCGTAGCCAAAGCCTACGCATTGCAGCAGGCAGCATGAATCCACGAACCGCTCGTCCCGTAGGGACGAATCGAGAATAGCCCAGGAGAAGCGCAGCGCACTCCTGGGTGCGCATCCACCAGTTTCGCCACGCGTCCTGTAGGGACGCGGCGATCCTGCACCAGGAATTGACATTTGGAAAGTAACAATAAGATGGCAGATTTCCTACTTGAGATCGGATTAGAAGAAGTTCCTGCCCGCATGATTGCCGCTGCGCAGCAAGATCTATCCACACGCCTCCGGAGCCTTCTGGAACGCGAACGCCTTGTCAACTTTACGGGCAGCAACATTTGGGAAGGCGGCGAACGTCTGGAAAACGGCGTTCCAGTCCCGGCGGGGCTAAAGGTACAAGGCCAATATCTCATTCGAAGCTACTCCACCCCACGACGCCTCGCGGTGCATGTTAAGGGCGTGAAGCTGAAACAGGACGATTTCAAGGAGCAACTCATCGGGCCTTCGTGGAAGGTGGCCTTCAAAGAAGGTGCGCCCACACCCGCAGCGGAAGCATTCGCGAAGAAGGCAGGCGTAGCTGTTGATGCTCTGCTGAAGATCACCAATGCCAAGGGCGAATACGTCTGCGCATATGTGGAACGCACCGGTCGCACAACAGCGGAGGTTTTGGCCGCCGAACTCCCCAAAGAAGTCCTAAGCCTCTACTGGGCCAAAAACATGTACTGGCGCGCCGCCAAGCCCGAGCGCTTCGTGCGTCCCGTTCGCTGGGTCGTGGCCCTGCTCGACGCATCCATCGTCCCGCTCGAAATCGCCGGCATCGCCGCCGGCAACACCAGCCGCGGCCATCGCATCCTCCACGGCGAAGCACCAGTCGTGATCGAGCACGCATCCCAATATTCCGAATCACTGCGCGCAGCATTTGTGGTCGTTGACGTAGCCCAGCGCCGAGCCATCATTCGCAAAGCGCTCGACGCAGTCACGCGCACAGTCCCCGGCGCGCGCTGGCGTGAGGACGAGCCGCTCATCGAAACCGTCGTTCACCTCACCGAATGGCCTTCCGTGATCCTCGGCAACTTCGAGCCCGAGTATCTCGCCCTCCCTGAAGAAGTCCTGGTGACCGTCATGCGCGATCACCAGAAGTACTTCGCCGTCGAAGACGCAGCCGGCAAGCTCGCCCCGCACTTCCTCGCCGTCCTCAACACCCAGGCCGACGAAGCAGGCGCCGCGATTATTCGCCACGGCAACGCGCGAGTGTTGCGAGCGCGCTTCAAAGACGCCCGCTTCTTCTGGGACTTCGACCAGAAGACCCCACTTATCGATCGCATGGACAGTCTGAAAAACGTAACCTTCCAGAAAGAACTCGGCAGCTACTTCTGGAAGACTGAAGAGAACAAAAAGATCGTTTGGCGGTTGATAGGACGGCTAAATGTGACGAAACAAGTTCTCCGTCAGGAACTGCCCGATAAGGACGCAGCTCTGGCGGCTGTTCAGCTTGCCAAAACTGACCTTACTACAGAACTCGTCAAAGAGTTTACTGAGTTACAGGGCGTGATCGGCGGTTTGTACGCTAAGAAGCAAGGATATGACTCCAAGGTAGCAGACGCTATTTATTGGCAATACAGGCCCATAAACATGGAGGATGAGATTCCGCCGAGCGCAGAAGGACAGATACTTGGCGTTGCCGATCGAGCACAAACTATCGTCTCGATGTTCTCCAAAGGGTTCATCCCGTCAGGCTCAAAGGATCCGTTTGCTCTGCGACGTGCCGCGAACGCAATGGTTAAGATAATTGCCGAATCAAATCTGCCATTCACCGTTAAGAGGATTTTCGATGTCGCGTTGGAAGAAAGCGGGATATCGAGCGCAAAGCTTCAAGCTGATGTATATGGGTTCATGCGCGAGCGCCTCCACTTTTACCTGAAAGATGTACGCGGGTTTGCCTACGACATTGTTAACGCTGTGTTGGCGGCCGGCACGAACGATGTGGTGGATGCGATCTCACGTGCTGGGGCACTCACCGCTGTGCGCGGTTCGGAGGATTTCATCGCGGTTTGTGAAGCAGCTAAACGCATCAAGAACATTCTCCGACAAGCTGCTGAGAAGGGCACAATCATTTCTGATGAGGTACCGCAGGCATCTGCGCTAACGGAGCCCGAGGAGCGCCAGTTGCTTGATTCGGCGCTCGAACTCCAAGTCAAGTTTTCCGGGCTGCAAGGCGAGCGCGAATACGTAGAGGCGTTAGCGGCGATCGCAACGCTTCGCCCAATCGTGTACGCGTTTTTCGACAAACCGGTCGTTGTTTTTCATCCCGACCCGGCAGTCTGCGCCACTCGCCTGGCTCTGCTGCGGTGGGTACAGTCCGGGTTCCTGCGCATTGCGGACTTTAGCGAGATCGTCACAACGTAGGTGCGGCCCGGGTTAGACGCTCATGGAGCGTCATCGATTCCGAACCTCGGTATCCAAACCCTGAAGACGCTGTGCTCCCGACGCCACTACTTGGCCGATTTATCTTTTGCTCTAGCGTCCAATAGCCGGTGTACTTGGTCGTCGAGGGCAGCAAGCGTCGAGGCCGCGCAATGGTCCGCCTCAGTCTTCGGGCACCATCCGACAGTTGAATATAGATAAGTGGAAGCTCCGAGAAGACCAACCTCAGAATGAGCCATGAATCTGCCGTCCCCTGTGGGGTCGATACTCGTGACGACGATTGAAAGTTTTGGCGGCCCATCAACTGCGCCACCGGTTAGATCGGGGCTGGCCGATTCGATATAGCGCGGACTCTTTGCGAGGAGATCGCGCAAGGCTGTGGCATACAGCTTCCCAACTTCGTCCGCACAATTACACGAGAAAAACACTGGAATTCTCTTGTGGCTTTCTCCGTCTTGCGCTTGAATCTGCGCCAACGGGGCTACACACACGACACTCACGAGAAAAAGGATGAATTTCATATGGTCTTCTCCATGGGACGAAGTCTATACCAAACCCCGGAGCCCCCGGGGCGTTGACCAAGCGATAGCCATGTGACACATCTCGCCCACCCGTCTCGCACCCAAGCTATGCCGTATTCGAATTTGCAATCGAGCCAAATCCCTCGCATCCTCGTCCCCCGCCGCGCGTCTACAATCAGTAGAGATGTCCGACACGTTATATCTAAGTCTCTGGTACCCGAATCTGCGCCTCGAAGCGCTTCCCGCCAAGCTGTCCGCGGTCCTCGGTGAGTTCGCAACCCACGGCGGCGAGCCCCGCGTCTATGCCGCCACCGTCTGGCCCATCCGCTGGACCGAGGCGCCCGTCTTCCAGCGCGTCTACGGTCGTGGCGAGCGCGGCGCCGATCCCCGCTTCGCCGTCGAAGAATCCCTCGAGCTGCTCCACGAAGACTACGCCTACGAATTCCAAATCGGCTGGAGCCTCTGGGAACTGGAAACCCCCGCCGAACCCCAAACAGTTGGCGAACTCCAATTAAGCCAATCCGGGGCCCGCTGGGTCCGCGAGCCGCGCCTGGTCCGCGTCACCGGCTACGGCCC
>PLPU01000351.1:0-316 GCA_003159975.1 Acidobacteriaceae bacterium | reverse complement strand
AGTCTTGCCCAGCGGCTCGCGGCACGCTTAGGAGTTGCAAACTGAGCCTACGATTCACCATTGAACGCATGCGTACGCTGGTGCTCTCGGCGGGAATTCTGCTGGTCGTCGCCCTCGTCGTCTTCCTTGCCGTCGGCAGGTGGAAGCGCCATCTCAATACTCCTGAAATCCTCAAGGCCCTTGGAGCCAACATCCAGCAGGAAGCCAACGGCTGGACCTATTCCCACGCCCTCGGCGCGCATGCGCAATACAAGATTCACGCGTCGAAGGAGGTGCAGTTCAAGCAGGGCAATGCCCGCCTCCACGACGTGAAAAT
>PLPU01000011.1:0-3267 GCA_003159975.1 Acidobacteriaceae bacterium | reverse complement strand
CTGGGCTGCCAGTTCCATCCTGAATTCAAGTCGAAGCCGCTGGAGCCGCATCCGCTATTCCGGGAGTTTGTGCGGGCGAGTTATAAGAATCGCGGGTCGCGGAAGAATTCGGAGACAACGCAGGAAGTGACGCGGGCGTAGATTTTCGTTCTATCGTTTGGTCGTCTCCCAGGCCCCAAGGGCGGGACCTGGGCCCCCGCGAGAGACTCCATCTGTTGAACATCTAATATTTCACTCCATTCGGAGGAATATATGGAAAATCAAACCGCTCCACCACGCGTCGAGAAAAATGACGATCCCGATTATCCGATCTGGTTGCTCGGCGATTCGCCCTCCGTCAATTATCCAGATCTCACGCCACTGGACCCAACGCATCCAAGCCGACACACAATCTGGACGCCGATCCTGGATGTTATTCAACGCCATTTGTTCCTTGAGCGCGGGCAGCGATTAGACGACAGTAAGTTGTTCATTCGAAATGCGGTCAGCGACTATAGACACAAATTAGAAAAACCAAAAACCCTTGGGGCGGAGATTGCGAAGTTTCAAGATAAACAAGTAGAGGAGATTAAAGAGTTGCGAGAACTGCTAAATAGGCCAAACAAGCCCAGGCCTCTTCTCGTACTCTGCTTCGGAGAATTTGCCTATGCGTGTGCTCTCCGGACGCAGCAGGAAGTGAAAGAAATTCTGCGTCCGCAAGATTGGAACAAATGGGGGATTCGGGGGCTGAGCCGGGAATTCAAGGTAAGAATTGATGACGTTCAATTGGGTAGGGTGACGTTGCTTCCGCTGCTGCACGCATCGGTCGCTCTGAGTTTTCAGGATGCCAGCAGAAATTTTTCCGGCGGGGGCGGCAATTATTTCGAATACGTCGGTAGGGAAATCGCTGATAAGTTGATTCTCCACAGCCAGCATCCCAGGCTCACTGAGCTCTGGCTACCAGCGAAACGGGAAGGCACGGCATCAGAGTAAGCCGATTCGCGGTGGGCGGCCCAGGTCCCGCTGTTGGAACCCTGGATTGAATCATTCAACTAAGCAGCACGGCCCCCTTCGCCTTTCCCGCCAAACCACGATCAAAGGTGACGAGCGTCGGGTTTGCGGCCTCCCTATAGGCGCATGGCTGGGAACCTCTCTTGGGGTCCGCGCATCCCCCGGTCGAATTCGACCGGAGCGCTGGCGGGGACGGTGTAATGTTCGGTGTTGAGCATGGCGGTTCTCCCTAGTTGTAGATGTATGCGAACAGCTGTTCTTGCGTGTTGGAGACGTTGTCGGCTTCGTATTGGAACGTGCCGTCGTGGTTGACGGTAAATCGGATGGAGACTGGAGTCATCACGTTGGCATTCTGCGTATAGACGTGATTAATGCATGCGCTTTCCGGGGTGCCTAGCTGAAGGATTTGTTGCTGTACATCCATTTCTTTCTTGTTCAGGTCGGTATAGTTCTGACCATGGTCGCCCTGGCTGTACATAACACTGTCTTCGTGCTGTAGTTCCGCCAGTTGAGCTTTGAGCGATGCTTTTTGCTCCTCGATGTTCTGAAATGGAGCTTGTCCGGCGAGAGAACCGCAGTACTCGGCAGACTTTTTTACAGCAGCTGTACAAGCTGCGTTGGCTGAACAGCTTAGTTCAAGTCCGCTGGTAAACTTGGAAAATGGAACTGTACCGTCAAACTCGACAACGGTGACGCCTTTGTCGGTTGTGAAGGAAGTCCACTTACCGTTCTGGAAGGTATGGTCTATTGCCTGGCCAATGGTGGTCGTCTTGTTGACTTCCATGTAGCCGGAGCGGACGATGTTGGTCGGAGAAGGAGCGGGTGCAGGGGCGGCGGTTTCATGGCAACCGGTGAATAGGCCTGAAAGGCTCAAGGCTAAAAAGATGACGGATTTGGGTTTCATGGTGATTCTCCTGATTGAGATTCAGTGGAGGGTTGGGGGGAGAGGGCATCCCGCCCGGGAATCGCTTCTGTTGTCAGGAGCAGAAACAGGCTCAACTGCGCATCGCTGCAAAAATACCAGGATTTGAGGAGGATCGGACGATTCGTACCATCGATCTGCGGCTTCGTGATGGATGTGGGCGGGGTAGTTGAGCGCCAGCCACACATTCACATCAGGGAAAACCGATGAGGTCATAGATTTGCTCATTACTGATGACGAGTTTGCCGGCGCGGGTGGAAGCAATCACTGGGTGCTTGAACCGCTTGACTCGCGTTGGAGCCTCAGGCTCACTCTCCAATACCTTGTCGATACCGCGCAGTACGATTTCATCGACAGAGGTACCCTCATGCTTCGCCTTGGCCGATAACCGGCTGAACTTGTTGTCCGGAATGTCCAAAACGGTCTGCATACAGCGAATGTACCACAGGAGCTCACGCTCCCGGGTCGCCTCCCCCTATGGTGTGGTGATCCTGTTAGAAAGGTCGGGGGCGATAAGGCGGAAGTGCTTCTCATTCCAGGTATAGATATGCTGGGCGTCGACTTTTCGGGCGCAGGCCAGCAGGACAGCATCGAAGACGATGCCACCCCCGAGCCCCATCTGAGCGACGGTGCGAATCGTGGCTGCATACTCATCCGCGCCTAGTGGGACGACAGTCAGTCTGGCGGCAATCTGTTCGACAATGACGCCGGCAAATTGGGGACGTACTTTTTTCCCACCTGGGAAGCGAGAGAGAACGGCGTAGACCTCGGCAAGTGTGTGCGCACCACACGCCGAATTCGACGGAGTAGCACTGGAAAGAAGGGCACGACTCTCTGGGTGGCGCGGATCTGTCGCGTCGCTGGCGGCAATCAGCACCGACGTATCAAAGAAAAACTGGATGGGGCCATTCATGGCTCTTCAGAGAGCCCGGCGACGTAGCGCATGCGCCGTTCCCGCTGTTCATCGATCATTGCATTGACATCATTCTTGTCGAGGCGCGGACCGCCGGTTATTACCCACAATCCATCGACCATTTCCAGCCTGGGCTCGGGTAGATCTTGCTCCAGCACCAGCGAGTCGCCGGAACGCTCGACCTTGAGCCGTGTTCCCGGCGTCAGATGCAACTCATCCCTGAGCTTTTTCGGGACCACGATGCGGCCGGCCTTGTCGATCTCGACAATGGTATTCATAATGCTATTTTACCATTTAAAATGGCATTTTGTGTAATTTCGCCGCCTTTTGTGATCGATTACCTCTCGAATTTGAACGTGCGTTCCATCCTTGACAAAGGCATGTGGCGGGCCTATCTTTCCCTCTGTTTTGTGAACGAGGTACTGGACACCATGGCGTACTT
>PLPU01000301.1:4533-5180 GCA_003159975.1 Acidobacteriaceae bacterium | reverse complement strand
AGAATTACCTTTTCATGGGAGCTGAGTCCGGCGGCCAACGTCCCGCGTCGCTCTATAGCATTATCGGAACAGCCAAGCTGAACGGACTCGATTCTGCCTTTTAGGCGTTCGAAGAGTGACGCCTGCTGCTTGACGACCGCCACTTGTGAGGCGACTAAATCAATGACACGGCGGCAGAATTCCTCTATAGTCAATGCCGTTTCGGGTTGTGGAGGCAGCATGGATCCACGACGAAACTGCGAGGGGATGCAGTCGAGGTACGGGGTCTAATCCGGCGCAGAGCGGGTGTTCAAGCGCCCGAGTGCGTTCGATCACACGATCACCAAAACAAGCCATACTTGTCACGCCCGCCGTTCTTCAGGGTGTGTTTCCAACCTCTGCTGGCAATCTCAGAGTTGGAGCCTAAGGGACACGTCCAGCCCCGCGCACCGGAAAACCTCACTGCGCAGTCCAGCCGCCGTCCACTGGGAAGGACGCGCCGGTGACATTCGAAGCGGCGGGGGAGCAGAGGAAGAGCGCAAGCGCCGCTACATCCTCAACTGAGGTGAAACGGCCTGTGGGCTGTTTTTCGCGGAGCATCTCCCGCTCGGCTTCCTCGATTGAAAGATGACTGTGCGCCGCGCGATCGTCGATCTGCTTCTGGACCA
>PLPU01000301.1:0-4439 GCA_003159975.1 Acidobacteriaceae bacterium | reverse complement strand
GTCCCACCGGTCTACAGGAAAGCTCTCGGTGGGTGCGACATACTGGATGCCGGCGTTGTTGACAAGAACGTCGACCGATCCAAAGTGCGCCTCGGCATCCCGGATCAGCGACTCGCACTGACCGGGATGGGCAAGATCGGCCGGGTGAAAGAATACGTCGACACCGTGTTCCTCCTGCAGGCGCTTTGACAGAATGTCCGCTTCCGCGGGTGTTGCGATGCCGTTGATTACGAGCCGGCAACCCGCAGTAGCGAACGCCTCGGCAATGCCCAGACCAATTCCCGAGGTTGAGCCGGTAATGACGGCTGTGCAATCCCGAAGCACGATTATCCTTTCTTCCTTAGTGCGGTTGTGAGTCGACCTATTACGAGGAGTGGCAGAGATTGGCAAAGTCATCCACCAGGTCTGCGATCTTCGATGCTCCCCGCCTTCCCATAACAAGTGTGTAATGCGTGGTGCCAGGAATGATCTGATCTTTCATGGCGGGAACGAACTCTCGCATCTTCTCGATCATCGCGTCAGGAAAGAGCGGAGGCTGGCCGGGCACGAATCCAGCCGGCGCCCGGAGCATAAGGACAGGGACATGGATGGAGCGGAGCCGAGCCGCGATCTGTTCGCTCTGCAGACCCTCGATGAGGTCCGCTTTCACCGCATCCTCGGCAGCTTTGGGCCGCAGCTCCGGCGGTTCTCCACCGATTTCATAGTCGAGGAATGCCTCAACCCATGGGCTCCAGTCTTCAGGCGGAAAATGCGGCTGCGTCCGCCAAAATTGGCGGTATGCCTCGCGCGAGGGATAGGCCTGACGCAACTGCGCAATGCGAAAGGCCAGCGCAGCATCCAGGCCCTGCTGCGAATTCGGCGCCGAGATGGCCGGAGCATACCCGCCATCAAGCAGCACCAGACCGGATACAAGCTCCGGATATTGTGCAGCAAGCGCCGTGGCCACGAAGGCGCCCATCGAGTGTCCCACGATAACGCTCGCGCCCAAGCCCATCGCCCGCATCGCTGCTGCGACGTCCGATGCGTGCTGCGCCATTCCGTAAGGGCCGGCCGGCTTGTCAGAATCACCGCGTCCGCGCAGATCGAGCGCAAACAGCGGTCTTCTTCCCGCGAGACACTCGGCAATCCCGGTAAAGCTGACATAGGATGCCGTCAGGCCGTGGAGGGCCACGAGCGGTGCGCCCCGGCCCGGCCAATAGCCAAAAGCCAGTTCGATGCCATCTCCCGAAACACGCCCTTGCGCAGGGTGGGTTGTTTTTAAAACATCGGTCATCACAGTTCTCCCTCGTCGGTCAGAAGTTGAATTTGAGGGCAAACTGAATTACCCGCGGCCCGGTTGAGGTGGAAACAATCTGGCCGGCTGTGCCCGCCTCCAGAAGGTTGAGTGGATTTGCAAAGCTCGCCGTGTTCGAGATATTGAAGAACTCGCTGCGGAATTCGACCTTCCGCTCGCCAAGCGGGAAGAATTTCACGATCGAGATGTCTACGTTCCGCTGGTCGGGCCCGCGAAGGATATTGCGCCCACTGTTCCCGAAATCGCCGAGGGTGGCTGCAGGCGTGAAGCAGGCGGTGTTGAAGTAGCTGTTCAAACGCGACTTCACGCTACCGCTCTTCGTGGGATTACACCCGGCAACCAGGTCGGCACGGGCCTGCACAAAGGCGTTCGCGTTGCTGAGGACGGAGAATGGCGTGCCGCCCTGCAAGGTCAACACCGTGGCCAGCTCCCAGTTGTCCGTCATCTGCCGCGCAAAGGCTGAGCCGTGCTTGACTCCGGGAAGGTCGTAAATGCCGCTGAAGACAATACGATTGCGGCGGTCGAAATCGGAGCTCGCGTAATTGTTCAGCGTGACTTGGTTGCCAGGGACGACGGTGACATCGCTCGTTCCTGTGGCATCTCCGGAGTACTCATCCAACGTATGGCTCCAGGTGTACGCTGCCATGAATTGCAATCCGTGACTCAGCTGCTTGGTCAGGCTCGCTTGCAGGGAGTTATAACTCGAGATAGCGGAGCTCTGCATGGCGTGCACGCCAAAGCCCTGCACAGCCAGGCTCGACAGGCCCGGACTCAACGGCCCCGGCTCGAAGGGAATTGGGCCGTACTCTTGATTGAAATCGACAAGGCGGTAAAGCCTTCGTCCCAGTGAACCGACATAGTTGAGATTGAACAGCCAGTTGTTCGCGAACGTGGTTTGCGTCCCGAGGCTGAGTTGTTCTGTGTACGGTGTCCGGAAGTTGTGGATGTCAGGATAGATGCCGTTGGCCGAAACTACGGCGATGCCCGTGGGCGATACCGGGCTGGGCGCCTGCGGCATAAGAGCCGGTGGTCCGCCGAAAGGAAAGACCGCTGGATTGTTGAAGGTGAGTGGAAAGCTGCTCGGTTGGGGCACATCCACAAAAGGTGTCGCTATCGGTGTCTCAAGCGCCTGGGCCAGCGTGTAATACGGAAAGTCGAGAATCTGGTTGTTCAGGAGACGCGAATTCGCGCGATCAAAGTAGATGCCATAGCCGCCGCGCACCATCACACGGGTTGAATTCGGAAGAGGCTGCCACACGAAGCCGACGCGCGGAGCGAAATCCGCGTCGTTGGGGGAAACGAGGGAGGGCTGAATCTCTGTAACTCCCGGCAGCGGCGTTTTGGCATTCGAAGCCTGCACAAAACCGCCGGTAATGGCCGTGTTGTCGCCGGCAGGAAAGCCCGGAATGGTTGCCGTGGTCATGCGCGCCGGATCGAATGCCACAAAGCGGCCCTGCGAATCGCTGAAGGGGCCAAAAAAGTCGTAGCGCAACCCGAGCGTGAGCGTGAACTGGTTGGTCATTCGAATATCGTCATTGGCGAATCCGCTCCAATCGTGCGCCAACACATCGCGATTGTTCACACCGGAGCCCATGATCGTAAGGCCCGTCAGGTCGTACAAGCCGCCCATAAAATCGAAGAAGCCGTTCCCGGCAAAGGGGTTCGGCGGGGGTGCAAGTCCGAGGAAAAAGATCTGGCCGCGGGTATAGAGGTTGAATGCGGCATTGAGCTCGTGGTGCTTGTATTCGGCGCCGAATTTCAAACTGTGTATGCCCTTGTGCCAAGTCAACGTGTCCCCGGCTGTATAGGTTTTTTCTACGCCGCTGTTGTCAGAGAACGGGTTGGCTCCGAGATCGAAGTAGTTTGCGACGGAGATCTCCGGCATACCGGGAAACAGGCCGCCGAGTGGTGATGCGATGCCGATCTGCGCCGCGCTGAAAGGCTCCTGCGGCGAGGAGGCAGTTGTAATGGTCGAGATACCAAACCGCGCGTCGTTGACCATAGACGAGGACAGCACGTGAATGTCGTCCAGCGCCAGCACGCGCTGGTTCAGGTCGGCCGAGCCGCCAAAGCCAGGCACGGGAAGCGCATTGGCAAGTCCGAACAGATCAAACATGCCTTGTTCTGTGGGGTTGGTCGCATCGAAGTATTTTCCGGAGAATCGGTTGTTGGTTGAAAGTTGAAAATCGAGATTGGCGTTAAACTGATTCTCGCGAAACCGGGAAATGGCGACGACAGGCACGGCCACCGGGGCAGGCGCCGTGCCCGGAGCGACGCCGGTCGGATTCGGCGCTGAAGGAATGACGTACGAACCATTCGGCAACTTCGCCTGCAGGAAAAACTGCGCGGTCGGATCGAAGCACGGTGGGAAAGTCAAGCCCGTGGGTGTACCGGCGCACGGGGCCAGGCCGTAGGATGCCGCAAAAGTATCGAGACCTGAAACCGAGCGGTCGTTTGTCAGATTCTGCGGCACAAAGACGGTGCCGACCGAATTGAGCAGTGAAGTGCCGTTGACCTCCCGGCTCCCTTGGTACGAGACGAAAAACCAGACGCGGTCTTTCATGATCGGGCCGCCGAGTGTGCCGCCGAATTGATTGCGCTTGTATGGGGGCCGTCGAACGCCGGCGCCTTTCAAGGAAAAATTATTCGCATTTAAATCGTCATTGCGGAAAAACTCGTAGACGTTGCCATGGATTTGATTTGTCCCCGACTTGGTCACTGCGGCGACGATGCCTCCGGAAACGCGTCCCTGCGACGCATCATACTGGCTGGTCTGAACGATGAACTCCTGCAACGAGTCGGTTGCCGGCACAGCAAGATTCGGCGTCGAACCAGTTCCGATCGAATTGCTGTCAACACCGTTGATGACCACGGAATTCGAAGTGGAGCGGTTTCCATTCACATAAATGGGCGCAGCGCCGCGGCCCAATTCCGCCGAGTTTTGTACCGGGCCGGATGTGCCGGGTGTAAGCGTCAACAGCTGCTGGAAATTCCTGGTCGGCAGCGGTAGTTGTCGGATCTGGTCCTGCTGGATGACCGTGCCCTGCGCTGGAGTGACTTCCTGCTCGGCATGCACTTCAACAACAGCCTTCTGCACGGCAATTTGGAGGCTGATGTCGACGCTGGTCGTCTCTGTAATGCCCAC
>PLPU01000192.1:0-2853 GCA_003159975.1 Acidobacteriaceae bacterium | reverse complement strand
AGGAGTTTCTTTCCTGTTCACGACGCGGTTATGGGTGAAAAAGGATGATCGTCCCATGGAAGTTAGGTCATTCAACCAACCTATAAAACATGAAACACTCGATCCGATTATGCGCCTCGTCCAGATACATTGGGGCGGCCGCCACGCTCGGATTTGAAAGGCCGGCCGCGCTTTGATGCTCGTCAAACGCATCCGGCCTATAATGAAGCATGGCGACTGTCCGGCAGGCCATTCCGGCAGATGTTGAAAGCGCGCCCCCGACTCCACCGGGGGACACGCAGGTTTCCGCGCGGGAGCCGGATCCCGCCGCCCGGCAAATCCAGATCAATGAGCGCTTTGAGGGACTGCTTCGGCGGGTGCAGGCCAACCGGCCCAGTGAAGACGTCTCGCTGATTCGCAAGGCATGGGATTTCTGCGTGAAGCATCACGCGGGGCAGGTGCGGGCCTCCGGCGAGCCCTACGTTATCCATCCGCTTGAAGTGGCCGAGGTGCTGGCGGAGATGAAGCTCGACTCGACGGCCATCGCAGCCGGCCTGCTGCACGACGCCGTTGAGGATACGCCGGCCACCAGCGAGGAGATCGATGCCGAGTTTGGCGACCAGGTGGCACACATTGTCGAGGGCGTAACCAAAATCGACAAAATCCAGTTTGCCAATCGCGAAGACCGGCAGGCGGAGAATGTGCGCAAGATGCTGCTGGCCATGGTGTCGGACGTGCGAGTGGTGCTGATCAAGCTGGCCGACCGGCTGCACAACATGCGCACGCTGGAGCACCTGAAGCCCGATCGCCAGGAAGCCATCGCGCGCGAGACGCAGGAGATTTACGCTCCGCTGGCGCACCGGCTGGGCATGGGCAAGGTGCGCGGCGAGCTTGAGGATCTGGCCTTCCGCTACACCGACCCGGTGAGCTACGAGCAGTTGGCGGAGCAGGTTGAGGCGCGGCGCGTGGAGGGCGAGCAGTTTTTGCGCAGTGTGGAAGACACGCTGGTGGAGCAGTTGCGCGAAAACAATATCGATGCCCGCGTGGAATGGCGCATCAAGCGGCTCTATTCGATTTACCAGAAGATCGAGCGGTCGAAGGTTTCCTTTGACCAGGTGTACGACCTGCTGGCGGTGCGCGTGATTACGCAGGACGTGGCAGCCTGCTACGCGGTGTTCGGGCTGATTCACACGCTGTGGCGGCCGGTGCCGGGGCGCATCAAGGACTTTATCGCGATTCCGCGCGCCAATCGCTACCAGTCGCTGCACACTACGGTGATGGGCGACGGCGGTCACCAGTTCGAGGTGCAAATCAGGACCGAAGAGATGCATCGCATCGCCGAGGAAGGCATTGCGGCGCACTGGAAGTACAAGACCGTTGGCTCAGTGGTGACGGCGCGCGATGAGGAGCGGCTGAACTGGATCCGGCAACTGGTCGAGTGGCAGAAGGAGATGACCGACCCGAACGAATTCCTCTCCAGCCTGAAGATGGATCTCTATCCCGACGAGGTCTATACCTTCACGCCCAAGGGGAAGGTTGTGGTGGTTCCCGCGGNNGGGCGCATGGTGCCGCTGCGGTCCAAACTGCGTACAGGCGACATTGTCGAGATCGTCACGCAGAAAGACCACAAGCCGAGCCGCGACTGGCTCACGTTTGTCAAAAGCCCACGCGCGCGCAACAAGATCAAGCACTGGCTCAATGAAGACCAGCGGGCACGTGCCGTCGACATTGGGCGCAAGCTGCTGGAGCGCGAGGCCAAGAAGTTCAAGGTCCCGATGAGCCAGATTACCGACCAGGACCTGGGCCGCATTGCAAATGAGTACGGTGTAGCCACGGCGGCCGATCTGCTGGCGACGCTGGGGCAGGGCAAGCACTCCGCGCACCAGGTGCTGAACAAGCTGGCGCCGGGGTTTGACAGCGCGGGCGATGCCGAGGGCGTTCCCGAGACCGCGAAGCCGGGCAGCGGCGAATCGGGCATGTCGGATGCAGTAAGGAAGCTGCATTTGACGGGATCGGATTCGCTGCAGGTGGAGGGGCAGAACGATTTGCTGGTCTACCGGGCGCGCTGTTGTAATCCCATACGCGGCGAAGAGATTATCGGCTACGTGACGCGCGGCAAGGGCGTGGCGGTGCATGCGCGCAGTTGTCCCAATGTGCAGAATTTGCTTTATGAGAGCGACCGGCGCATTGCGGTTGAGTGGGGCCGCGTGGGCGANNGCGCAGCGAGAACGATGAAGCCATTGTGGAGTTTGTGGTGGAGGCCGAAGATGTGCACCACCTGAACCGCATGGTGCTGGGGCTGCGGCGCGTGGCCGGCGTGCGCGCGGTGCAGAGGACGCAGAAGCTTTAAAGGCAGTTGTCAGTTGTAAGTTGTCAGTTTTCAGTTGGGTCGTTTCGGCTGTGCGCCTGCTCGTCTTATCCACCTTTTCGATCGCTACTGAAAGACGGAAGCTGATCGCCGGATACTGACAACTTAAAAGTGACAACTGAAAACTGCTTTTACAGCACTTGCTTCGCGATGGTCATCAACTGCATATTCGTGGTGCCTTCGTAGATTTTGCCTATCTTGGCGTCGCGGTAGTACTTCTCAATCGGGTAGTCGCGGACGAAGCCGTTGCCGCCAAAGACTTCTACACTTTGGCTGGCAACGCGCTCGGCGACCTGCGACGCGAACAGCTTGGTCATGGCCGCTTCAAGCACGTACGATTGGCTCGCATCCTTCAACCGCGCGGCGTTGTAGACCATCAGCTTCACCGCTTCAATCTCCGTGGCCATCTGCGCCAACGTGAACTGGACGGCCTGAAACTCGGCGATCGGCTTGCCGAACTGGCGCCGTTCTTTTGCATACTTCGCCGCGTGTCCCCATGCGCCCTC
>PLPU01000020.1:0-6713 GCA_003159975.1 Acidobacteriaceae bacterium | reverse complement strand
CTGCGCGTGGAAGTGGACGATCGCAACGAGAAGATGAACGGCAAGATTCGCGACTTTGCGAACCAGAAGACGCCGTACATTCTGGTCTTCGGCGACAAGGAAGGAGCTGCGGGTTCGGTCAGCGTGCGCACGCGCGGGAAGGGCGACCAAGGAACTGTGGCGCTGGCCGACTTCCTTGCTAAGTGCAAGGAACTTGTGACCAGCCAATCAACAGAACTCTAGAAAATCCGCCCAAGAGGGAGGGTACCTTCGCCATGAACTGGTCCAGATGTGAGACACAACCCACGAACGCAGACTCACGACTGGAGGCATTGCTGATCGAGGGCCTAACCACCGGAAAAGATATTCCGCTCTCTCCGGATTTCTGGACCGAACTCGGGCAGGAAGCCGCTATTCTTGCGATTCGAGCAGGTGATTCTGGAATTCCTGCTCAATTTCTTCCGCGAACTGCTCAGCGTCCCGCTCCCGAACAAGCTGGCTCTTTACCGGGATTTTTGCGGCCAAAAGGTTCCTAGCCTTCAAGAAAGCATCTCCTAACTTTGGGTCAGCAGGCTCACCAAGCAATAGGATCAACTTGAATGGCTCCAAACTGTCGGACAAGCTCGTGGCCCTACCAACCCATCTGCTTGCCTTCTCCCTGATTGAACTTGCATCGGCTAGATCAAACGAGACGGGCTCGAAGAGATGCCAGACCCCATTCTTCCAAGAACGCTCAAACTCGTACTCGTAGTTTGGTGCCGTTATCATCTTTGGTTCGAAATGGGGAAAGACTTCTTTCGTTCTCAGTGGCTCCTGAAAAACCCGCCAGACATCGTTTTCATCACGGCGAGCAGTCTCAGACGGATTCTCATATCGAGTCACATACCGTTCAAAAAGCTCCTCTAGTGTATGGCCGGGGCTCTCCGTTAATCCAACACCTCCAAAGACAAATCGAATTGCGGTATCGTCCGGAGGCATGACTTCGTTGAGAATGGATTGGAGGCTCTCCTTGGGGTCCTGGAAAAGAAGGCCGCGCTCCATCCTTGCGCTCACCTCTGAGACTCTGCGCTCGATATAACTGGTGGTAGTCCGAAATGAGGCACCATCTATCCGGCCGAACATCTTTGAAATCCTGCCGTATCGTGTGTTGAATGTTGCGCGCAGAAAACACCGTGAGGGCGAGTACAGCACGACCCCGATATTGACAAACTCTTGGGTCAAAGGGTCATAAACGTAACGAAGCAGGCTGAAATAGAATTTGTCCTTCATGCTAACCTCCTTGTTACTTCTTCTGCGAATTCGGCGGCGTGCTCACTCATGAGCGCGAGATGTGATTCAATTCTCGCCAAATCATCCGACCTCCACTCCGTCGCAATCTGCTCTGTGAAATAGCGGGTAACCTCTGTTGTTAGATCGTCAAGCCGCTGAAGAAAATCAGGTGGAAACGCCACCTGTTTGAGCGCCCTTGCAAATACATGTCCCTCCAAGTATCGTTCTGCGTCCAGTCTCCATGGAGTACGACTCGGAAAGATATCAAGAAGAAACGAAAATGCCGACTCATGGTCATAAATGAACAAGTCATCGCCCCGGCTACCGAGATTTGGGTTGGCGAACCGCCGATCCGGATTCTGGATCAGCGCATCGAATGCGTAAACTCTCATAGCCGCTTGCTGCAGCGGCCCTGTAACGGACTTATCGATCGGCCACGCCGTGAGATTGACGAGAAACTGACTTCCAAAGTTCAATCCTATACTTCCCTGGATCACCCGCGCCTTTTGATCTTCCCCATCGAGCTGTCCCAAGATGAGGGTAGCTAGATCTTCCTCCACCAAGACGACCGCAGGGCGCGGACAGGACATTCCGAAATAGGCACCAAGCATCGATGCGTAGAGCTCAAGCGCCAATCCCCGCCCGCCAAGTTCCAGGCCGCCCCTGAGTTTGACGACATACTCATTGGTCCCCTCGGGCTCTCCGCCCACACACGAAAAGATGGCGGGAAAAGTTCGGCCGTTGCCCGTGAATCGGTGAAACGTGGTAGCGATGACGTGGTCAATCAATGTCGCTCCAACTGTGAATCTCGATTACCGTAGGAGAAACAGCAGGATACACGAGAGACTGGCGAGAATCGTAGGACAGAAAGCGGTCCTTTTAGAATCTGTACGTTAGCCAGCCAACTCAGTGACCTCACGCGTTGATGGCCATGCCCTCGACGGCGCCGTAGGCGTCGAGCAGCGACTCGGCGAGCGTGGGGTGGGCGTGGATGGTGTACATCAGCTCGTCCACCGTGCCCTCAAGCTCCATCACCGCGACTGCCTCCGCGATCAGCTCGGTGGCCTGGGGACCGAGGATGTGCACGCCGAGAATCTCACCATACTTCGCATCGGAGACGATCTTCACGAAGCCGTCGTGGTTGCCGAGGATGGTGGCCTTGGAGTTGCCCGCGAAGGGAAACTTGCCGACCTTGACTTCGTAGCCCTTTTCCTTCGCCTGGGTCTCTGTTAAGCCGGCTGAGCCTATCTGCGGCTCGGTGTAGGTACAGCTGGGAATGCGGTCGCGGCGGATGGGGCGGAACTTGCGGCCGGCAATTTTGGCCACTGCGATCAGGCCGGCCATAGACCCGACGTGGGCCAGTTGCGGCAGGCCGAAGACGATGTCGCCGATTGCGAAGATGCCGGGCTCGGCAGTCTCCTGCGCTTCGTTCACCTTGACCAGGCCGCGGTCGAGCTCGATCTTTGTCTTATCGACGCCGATGTTCGCGGTGAGGCCCGCGCGGCCGACGCCGACAAGCACCTTCTCAGCCTCTTTCACCTGCGGCTTGCCGTTGACATCGGTATAGCTGACCTTCACGCCGGTTTCNNGGAACCACGCGCGGCAGAAATTCGAGGATGGTGACCTCGGTGCCGAAGCTGCGGAATATGGATGCAAACTCCATGCCCACCGCGCCGGCGCCGATGACGATGAGCGACTTTGGCACGCGCTCCAAGGTGAGGATTTCGACGTTGGTGAGGATGCTTGAATCCGCCTGAAGGCCGGGCAGCAATTTGGCCGATGAACCGGTGGCCAGAATNNATGCTCACCGTTGTTTGCCGGGCCGGTGAGGCGGCCATAACCGGCAATGACGGTGATCTTGTGCTTCTTCATCAGGAACTCAAGGCCCTTGACGTGCTTGGCGATGATGCCGTCTTTGCGTTTGAGCACAGCCTGCCAGTCGAGGGTCGGCGCGTCGCCGATGCCGCCAATGCCAAACTCGGCCGCGTGCTTCAGGTGGTCCCAGATTTCGGCGTTGAACAGCAGCGCCTTGGTGGGGATGCAGCCCACATGCAGGCATGTGCCGCCCAGCTTGGGGGTCATCTCGATCAATGAGACTTTGAGGCCGTACTCCGCGCCGCGAATGGCCGCGGTGTAGCCCGCGGGACCGCCACCGATGATTGCCACGTCGAACACAGTATCTGCCAAAGGGAAACTCCGTTCCAGAGCGCCAGCCGGAAGAAAGCCGCGCCGCACTACCCCGTCCAGTTTAATGGATGCGCGCTGAGTGCGTTTTGCTTCGGGTGAGACACCGGCCTTGGCGCGAAGGGAAACCTAGAGGTGGGACTGGACCAGTGCTGTGGCCGTGTTCACCGTCTCCGCATGGTCGCCGAAGCTCTCGATCCAACGCACGTCGGGCTCGCGGCGAAACCACGTCAACTGACGTTTGGCGAAGTTGCGATGGCCCTGCTGGGCGGCCTCGACGGCGGCCTCAAGGGTCAGAGTTCCGGCCAGAACGGCCGCGGCCTGGCGATAGCCGAGCGAGTCCAATGCCTTGACCGGGCCGTAGCGGGCGAGCAGGCCGCGGGTTTCGTCAACCAGGCCGGCGGCGAACATGGCGGCGGCGCGCTGATTGAGGCGGGCATAGAGGGATTTTCGGGGCGGATTGAGGCCGATGCGCAGCAGCCGGAAGCCGGTGAGCGGGTCGCGGGCGACCTTGGAATCCAGAAACTGCGAGAGCGGCTTGCGCGCCGCCAGGCAGACTTCGATGGCGCGCAGCAGCTTGGACGCGTCGTTGGCGTGGATGCGCGCGGCTGAGGCCGGGTCAAGGCGAGTGAGCAGGCGATGCAGCCAGGCATCACCGTGGCGCTGGCGGCTGCGCTCAAGACGCGTGCGAAGTTCAGTCTGGCGCACCGGGCCGGGAAAGAGGCCTTCCGTGAGCGCGCGGAGGTAGAGGCCGGTCCCGCCGGTTACGATGGGCAGGCTGCCGCGTCCGGCGATGGCTTTGAGGGCGGCGCGGGCCTGGCGGCTGTATTCGCCCGCGGTGAATGGCTGGTCGGGATCGGCCACGTCGATCAGGTGATGGGGCAGGCGCGCCCGTTCTTCATCGGTGGGCTTCGCCGTGCCGAGGTCCATCCCGCGATAGACGGCGACAGAGTCGCAACTGACGATCTCGCCTGCGAACCGCTCCCCCAGCGCGAGGGAGAGCGCCGTCTTGCCGCTCCCGGTGGGACCGAGGAGCAGGACGGCCAAGGGATTGGTGTGCAAGGGAGTTGCGCTCACGGTCGCCACCAGCCCGGAGGGAAAATCCACGCAGGGTTGGTGTGGAACAGCGCCCAGACTAAGATGGCTGCGGCCACAAGCACCATGCCGAGAATTTGGTTTCGGCGATAGACGCGGGTCTGTTCGGCCCGGCGCGCCTGCTCGGCCACTTGCTCAAGGTAGGGCTTGATGCGGGTTTGAACCATCGCTCGTTACCGCCGCACTGGAAGGGATCTGGGAATCTCTTGTATCCCAAGCCGAAGTGAATCGAGCATTGTCTCAGGCAATTCCGCAGGCGTTCTTGTCCACACGTAGAGTGTTTTCGAAGCCTGCGGAATCAGCTCAGACCATTGTTCTTCTGATTTCGTGTCCTTATAGGGCTTGTCTTCGCTTATTGACGGCGTTGCCATTCCGGGTGAGCTAAGGTAGAGAATCCAAGTTTCGATGCTCCATTTTGGGATCAATCTTGCAATCGTATCCCGCTCGGAGTCATATGAAGGTTGATTTTCGGAGATCAAGGCAGCATCAAGCTCATCCAGGCGTTCTTGGACAGATCGCTTATCCGCATCGAGGATCACGAACATACCCGTCGATGGTCGCGCATGGCGCGCATTTCTGGCCCTGCATTTCCTCGCCAGCCGCGGAAAGTTTTCGCGCACCCATTGCTCTGCGCTTCCTTGGCCTGACGGAGACAACTCAAAACTTATCTGGCGCAGATTGAAACCCGCAGTTGCCAGAAATCTGTAGATAAATTGCCTCTGCCGCTGATCCTCCGCCAGCACATAGATCCATGACGGCTTAGTCATTCTCCCAGCCCTTCGCAATTAACTCGGAGGGCTGCAAAAGGCCGTCGGGATCGGTCCTGAACTTTTCCGTCCGCACGTGGCCGTTCTCTTCCCTGAAGAAGCGCAGGCCGGATTCCTGCGCCAACAGGTCCAGAATCTCCGGGTGGTGCGAGATTAGGATGAGTTGCCCTTTGCTGTCCTCGACCGCGGCCTCAGCGGCGAGCAACCACGGTTGAATCTCGCGCAAGGAGATAAAGTTATCGGGCTCATCGATAAATACCGTGTGGCCTTTGGCGATCAGGAAATGAAGGATCATGTAGAGAGCGATCAAGCAACGTTGACCGTCGGAGAGTTCGTGCAATGAGACTGGAAAAGGTTTTTGTGTGGGCGACGCAAAATGGGCACGCAACTTCCTGACGCCGTCGTCTTCTGTAGATAAAGTTAGGTACAAAAAACCAGAAAGAACCTCGCGCATTGAGGAGCGGAACGCATCCATTCCTTCCGGGTCGGATTCATTCAGATGACGATACCAGGATGCCATATATTCCAATTCAAAATCAGGTATGAGGAGAATAGAATCAGCGGTTTCTTCCATCTTGTCTTCATAGGCGTCAATCTTGAAACAATGGACCGTATCCATCCATTCGACAAACTGACTCACGGAAGGATTCGGTCCTGCCCAGAAATGCAACGATGATTCTGTCTTATCTCGATACTGCGGAATCGCTAGGGAATTCCCATCCACATAGGAGCGCATCTCCCGATCGACAAACTCAAAGACAGGCGCTCCTTCTACGCTCAATCTTTCCATGTTCACGGATGGCGCATTGGTTTTTGGCGCGTACAGAATTTCAGTTCGATAGGAAAACAGTTTCCCTTCAATCAGCGCCTCAATCTCGAATATCTGCAATGGCTTGTCCTGCCAGCGAGTTCGCGAGGACTGGGTGAATGGGATTTCGCCGCCAGCAAGAAAGCGTTTTAACTGTCGTATCACTTCCAGCAGCGACGACTTCCCGCTGCCGTTGGCGCCCAGCAGCAGTTGCTTTCGCTCCGGTTTGTACTCGAAGTTCACGAAGCAGCGGAAGTTGTCGATGTAAAGGCGCTTCAGCATGGCAGGATTATACTTCTATTGCCCATTTCCGTTGCAGGTTTGACTTCCCCTGCCTCCATTGCCGACCATAGCCTGTCAGGGGATTGGGAGAGCAATGAAAGTTCTCATCTTGGGTTCGGGGGGCCGCGAGCACGCGCTGGCCTGGGCGGTCCAGCGTAGCAGTCGAGTCAAAGAAGTAGTTTGCGCACCGGGAAACGGGGGAATTGCCCAGATTGCGCGCTGCGTTCCGGTCAGTTTGAAGGACCTGGACGCCATGGTGCGCGTGGTGGAGGCGGAGCAGCCCTACCTGACCATTGTGGGACCGGAGCTGCCGCTTTCGCTGGGAATAG
>PLPU01000045.1:0-3449 GCA_003159975.1 Acidobacteriaceae bacterium | reverse complement strand
CTCTTCCGGCTTTTCCTCTGCTGGTCCGGCTTGTTGTGCAGCCGTTTGTTTCTGCTCCTCCACCACGCCCAGAAATCGATATCGCGCCGCCGGCCCCTTGCCTGCTTGCGCGAGCCGCCCACTCTCCACAAGGCTTTTCAGCCAACGTTGGAGGGTTCGCTGCGGGACACCCTTCAGAGCCGCAGCAATTTCACCGCTCCGTGCGCCGCTTGTACTTTGCCGCACGAAGTCCACGACCGCTGCCAGGTCTTCTGCTATGTCGCCCACGCGGCGATTTGCCACTATCCGCCCCCTTTTAATTGCGCGATTACGGGTATTGCGCCAATTAAAGCACGAAATCACGCCATTTACAAGGGTATCGCGCCATAAGCGTGACGCGATTTGGGCATATATGGCGCGATTCTCACCCGCACCTAGCCATCGCTGCCTGTCGGTCACTAGCTCCTCAGAGAGAATTTCCGGTTGGCCAGGGAACGCTTGGTGCCAAACACCCCCGGCGCAAAGGCATTCGAGGTTTTCTGGCAGTAGGGACTCCGGTCCGTAGATGACGCGCAAGTGCTCAGGGCTGCGGCACTTGACCGCGAGTTGAACCAGATGATGTTTCCCCTTGCTGATAAGGTCGAACGGATTGACAATCATGCTTTCGTTTTGTTGCCAGCAGAGGCCATCTCGATCCACTATTGAGTTGTTGATGTTCTTGTGCCGTAGATCGGCCCGCCCGGTTCTCGATGTGAACCCCATACTGGCCGAATCGTGGATTTCGCATTACCGGTGGGCTCCTGTTGCGGGCATTAGCGGATGCGCGCCCAGCAATGTAAACCATGACTTTAGAGTCGCCGGGAGGCGACCGTGTTTATGGATGACATCGTGGGAGGTTCATCCACCTCGCGCTCAAAGAGCCAGCTCGTATGCAGTGTGACTCTTAAGGAGCGTTTCCTCCCCCGTGATACATAGCCGACGAAAGGGCAATCAGATGCGCACCGAGCCAATTGGCCCAGTGCGCACCAGCTCACCGTCATTCCGTCGAGGATGAAGTCAATTGCGTTTGACCAGCCTCCTCCTGCTCCACCGCCGCCGTTAACTGCCTCAGATATTTCGAGTGGGCTGTGAAGGACTCTCGAACATCCATTGTAATAACGATATTCGGGTTGTCGAGTTGATCATTAGCCAGCTCGAATGCAAAGAAGGATTCCGTGGTATCGCGCAGTAGATGCGAGATGTCTTGCAAGTGACTGTTTGTTGTATCTGATGCAGGAAGATTCCCGCGTTTGAGCGCTTTGCGAAATGCTTTCAGGTTCGCAGTGTGTTCTTTCAGCGCAGTGCGGTTGTGCACGTATCCCTTTTGGTCGCGAGACTGTGCGACCGATTGAAAGCTGTCGTTGAGTCTGACTGTGAGCATGTGCAAAGTAACTGGACGGCCCGTTTCGCTGATATTCGAGGGATGTGGTGCAGAATTGACCAGAGAAGCCCGATCACTCGGCGCCTGAGCCAAACAGGCAGAGGCGAATGCAATAAAGAAGAATGCGTAAACAGAATTGACTTTCATTCTTGCTCCTTTTCTTTGTGACGGTTCACCGCTGAATCTTCAAAGCAAACTGGAAGACGCGTGGCGCTTGCGCCTCCGTGATCTGCCCAAACGCAGGCGAGTTCATGTCGAAAACGGGAGGAATGAGGTTGGCATGGTTCGAAACATTGAAGGCTTCAGCCCGGAACTGCACTTTTGCCTTGTCGCTGAGCGAAAAGCTCTTGTCAAGTGAAGCATCGAGACTCCCGTAGGCGGGGCCATCTACGCTGTTGCGCCCCTCGTTGCCGAACTGCCCGGCGTTCGCAAGCGGATCGAGCCGTTGAAATGCCGAAGGAGATACCCATTGCGACACTTTGTGCGGGGCTCCGCTATTCGGATTGCCGGCGGCATTGGGCCGATCTCCGAACATGCCGGAGACTCCGGGGTGCGGCGCCTGCAACGAGACATTCGCGGAGTCGTAGACCGTAAACGGCGTGCTGGAATTTACGGCTAACAGGGCATTGAATTGCCAGCCATCGAGCACGGTACGGGACACACTTGTGAGGCCGCGCGCAAACGGAATAGCGTAGGTTATGCAGCCGGCAAAGCGATGGCGCGAATCAAAGAGCGAACGACCGTGCTCAGCGCTCAGGTCCTGATTGTTCTGGGCTATGTCAAGCTCTCCGAGGACCATCCATGGAGCGGGTCCGGACATATGAAGGCTGGACGAGTAATCCAGATCCTTGGAATAGGTGTATGCCAGCGTGTAGTTCAGGTCTGGCGTGCCGCGCCTGGTCAGAGAGACCTGCGCCGAGTGGAAGGTCGAGTTCGCATTTCCTTCAACCAGTCCGGCAGTGCCCAACGTGCAGGTGCCGGTGGTCAGCGTGCAGCCGGAGTAGACCCGGCGGCGAGGGGAGTTGGCGAAGGTCGCACCGGGCTGATAGACAGCAGGATTTGCCTCGACCAACCTCGGCATGCGGGTTCCTTTGGACCCAATGTATCCGACCGACAGTATTTGTTTGCCAATGGTCTGGTCCAGGGTCAGATTCCAGTCTTGCGCGTAGGGCGGCAGCAGCTTGCTGTCGATGGTGAAGGTGGATGCGGGTAGCGCGAACTGGCCGGGAGTAAACGGATTGGTTACGGTCGCGAGCGGGTTGGCATAGTTGATCTTCGAGTATCCGGTTAGAGTGCGTACCACTGTTTGCCCCAGTGCGCTGCTGGTGGCGCGGAACGGCATGCCTACGCCGTTGAGCAGTTCGTCGTAGAAGATGCCATAGGCTGAACGGATGACCGTGCGGCTGTTGCCGAGCGGGTTCCATGCGAAGCCGACACGGGGCGCCCAGTCACTTTTGAAGACTGGGGCAATGGTGTCGGGTACACCGGAGTCGCCGGGAAACAGAAGGCCGGCCGGAGCGGTGGGGTAAACGGTGGATTGGTGGCCCGGCGCAAACTCCATCAAGCGATTGCGGAGGTCACGGAACGGTGTGGTGATCTCGTAACGCACGCCGTAGTTCAGCGTAAGCGTGGAGCTGATGCGGTACTCATCCTGTGCATAGGAGCCCAATTCCCAGCCACGGAGATCACGCGAGAAGTCGCCCCCGGCCTGGGTAAATATATCCGGCTTACCGAGCAGGAAGTTGGCCAGCGAGTTGTTGGTGTAGCCCTGGGTGGTAAAGGAAAAGGTGCCGGAGGCGAAGTTTGCCTGGTACCCGTTGAGTTGCGTCCGGCGGAACTGGCCACCGAAGCTGGTGACGTGTTTGCCCTGGGTGTGGGCCAGGTTGGCGCTGAATGCGTAGTCGTTCTGCGTGCTGTCGCGCGGGTTGATGACCGGGTCGCCCACGTTGGAGTAGCCCTGGGTCATGATGAGTGGCGCGCCCGTGGCCGTTGCCCATGTTGAGGAGTATCCGAAGCCGAACTTCTCGGGGCTGAAGCCGGAGAATCGCTT
>PLPU01000482.1:11488-17470 GCA_003159975.1 Acidobacteriaceae bacterium | reverse complement strand
CAAACGCGGACCGCAACCAACCACTTGTCAAGCCACAATTTCCCGGCGCTCCATGTATCTCCCTTATCGTCAACGCCTTCCACCGACAGCCGTTTGCCGATTGTTTCTCTCAATCCGCTAAACTTGTCTTTAGGAGGTTGTGTATCGTGCGCGGACCCGCGGGATTTCGTTTGGCTTTTGTGTTCAGCACGAGGCCGCGCAAATTATCTATTTTCAGGATTTTAGCTTACAGGTTCCTCAAAAACAAAGTACTTACGGCAGAACCCCGCCTCCATCGCGTTGAAAAGAAATAACTTCCCCCAAACACACCGGGGGGGANNCGCGCTACCATCCTCCCATTCCCCGGAAGGAGCTTCCGATGCCGCTGCGCATCTTGCGCTGGCTCATTCTCGTGGCCCTGGCCATACCCATCCCGGCCCCCGCCGCCAGGCCAAAGCCCTGCGTCACCGCCGAAGAAGCCTCCAATATCCTCAACAAGGATGTTTGCATTACCGCGCATGTCTACGATGTGGTTGAGCTTCCCGACGGCACCCGATTCCTCGACGTGTGCCTGCCTCAGACCCCCGACGACGCCTGCCGCTTCACCATCGTCAGCCTGTGGGAAGACCGCGACGAGGTCGGCGAACTCAGGAAATATCGCGACATGGACGTGCAGGTTCGCGGCATTGTGCAGTCGATGCATGGCCGCTCCGGCATGGTGCTCAGTCATGCGCGCCAGTTCTACGGCGGCCCGCCCAAATTCAAGCCCAACCCCAAACTCGCCCGCGGCTTCGACGCGTCCCAGAGTCGCCCGCCGGTCAACGACCCCGCTCTCCACGCGCACTCGACAGGCCGCGCCTTCATGAACACCCGCGATCAGGAACCCCGTTCAAAGTAGTTCTCCGGCCCTTAGTCCCTCAGTCCCTTAGTCCCTGTTCTCGTCCAGCCGCGGCGCAAACCGCGCCCCCAACCGCAGGATCACCGCGGAAATCACCAGGAAGATCAGCGTAGCGCCCAGCGCCAGCCGCAGATTGGAACGGTCGGAGATCGCCCCGATGATGGTAGGCGAAAACGTATCGCCGAAACAGTGAATGCAGAACAGGTTCAGCGAAATCGCCGTGGCCCTCACCGGCGCCGACACCGAATTCACAATCGCCGCATTCAGCGGCCCGGTATTCAGGAACAGGAAAAACTCCGTCACCAGCAGCACCGGAACCGCCCACGCCGCCGGTCCGAAGAACAGCAACACTCCGCACGGCAGCGTCAGCGCCACGCTCCAGAACGACAGCAGGTAAAGCGCGCGATCGTTGGTCCGCAGCCAGCGCTGCGCCAGCCATCCGCCCACCAGCGTTCCGGCAATCCCATCCACCACCGTGATAGCGCCCACCACCAGGCTCGATGCGCCCATCGAAAGCCCCGAATACCGCCGCAGGAACTCGGGAACCCAGTTCGAAATGCCGCCCATCGCAAACGTCAGCGCCGCCAGCCCGAAAGTCGCCGTCAGAAACGCCCCGTTGCTGAACAATCCCAGAAAAGTCGAGCGGCTCACCGTCGCCTTCACGTGGTCGCTGGCGCCGCGTTCCGGCTCCCGCCCCAGCCACCCGTAGAGCGCCGCAATGATCAACCCAGGAATGGCGCAAATGAAAAATGGCGCCCGCCAGCCCCACAAGGTGCCCAGTTGCCCGCCCGCCGCGTAGCCCAGTGCCGCGCCCACCGGAATGGCAGTATAGAAAATTGAGAGAATGCGATTTCGATCGCGTTCCGGGTAAAAGTCGGCCAGCACCGCCGGCGCAAAGATGCCAAACGTCGCCTCGCCCACCCCCACCAGCGCGTGCCTGATAAACAGCGTCTGGTAGCTGTGCACCCACGCCGTCGCCAGAGTAGCCAGGCTCCACAGCACCGCGCCGCCAATGATCAGCGGCTTGCGCCGGAAGTGATCGCCCAGCCACCCGGTCAGCGGCGCGGCAAGCATGTAGGTCAAAAACAGCGCGGTCGTCAGCATCCCGATTTGCTGGTCGGTCGCGTGAAATTCCTTCTGGATGAGCGAAACTTCGCCGGGAAGAATATAGCGGTCGATGTAGTTCAGCAGGTTCAGCCCGATCAACAGCACCAGCGTCCCCACAGCGGGGCTCCATCGCATGCGCCTTGGCAGGGTTGAAGTCGACAAGTGCATTCAGCCTCTCGAAAACTGCATGCCCGAGTCTACACAATCCCCGCAGTGGCCTGCCGGGTTGCTAACTCGCTGACTAGCTGACCTGCACTCTCACGCCCTGGGCCTCGGCCAGCGCGCCTCCACCGTAGTCCCAATGCCCCCCCGCGGCCTGAAAACTCCATGCACCACCGCCCACACCGGATCGGCGGCCTTCACCACATCCTCCAGCACCTGGTTCACAATGTTCTCCTGAAAAATGCCCAGGTTGCGGTAACTGAAGAGATATTCCTTCAGCGATTTCAGTTCCAGGCAGCGGTCGCGGGGCATGTAGCGAATGGTCAGCACACCAAAGTCGGGCAGCCCTGTCTTGGGGCAGACCGAGGTCAGCTCCGGGTCGTCAATCAGAATCTCGTAACCGGGGAATTGGTTCTCCCAGGTTTCGATCGCGGGAAACGCAAAGTTGAGGCCTGCCTTCGCGTGTTCGTCGGTGTAGCGCGGTTCCAAAGCCATAATCCCATTATCGTACGAGTCCCGGCGTCGCCATCCCTGACCAGAACACATTTTTGCGCTTCCAAGGACTTGATTCCGCGTCCTATATACTGACTTTGGTTACGTGAATGGCAGAATTGAAAAAGCAACCTGGCCGCACAGGTCGTTGGATTGGCGCGGCCATCGTTATCGTCATCGTCTTCTTCGCTGCGCGCTACCTGTTGCGGGAGCGGCTGGCGATACGTGAAGTCCAAGTGACCTACCAGCAGTTGGTGAATACCGTTCCAACCAATGGCCGGGTTGAGCCTGAGGTCAACTACGAGTACCACAGCCCAGTTGCCACCACCATCAAAGCTGTCTACGTTCAACCTGGAGACCATGTTCCGGCCGGCAAGCTATTGGTTCAACTGGACGATGTGGAGGCGCGGGCCCGTGTGGCTACCGCCGAGAGCGGAGTAAAGGCCGCTCAGGCAGAGTTGGAAACCGCTACCCACAACGGAACCCAGGCCGAGCGCCAGACGGCGGCGGCCGATATTGCGCGCGCTCAGCTGGAACGCGATCAGTCCCGTCACGACCTGGATGCGTTGATTAGGCTCTATGCCACCGGCGCAGCCTCTGCCAACGAAGTGTCCGTGGCCAGGCAGCGGCTGGAGACAGCGGAAGCGAGCCTGCATGCATCCCAACAGAGTGCAAGCAGCCGCTACTCGCCGACAGAAGTTGCGCGCGCCCAGGCAGCTCTTGCCGAAGCCGAAGCCAACCTCGCGGCAGCTCGAGAAGTCGTGGCCCAGTCGTCCTATTACGCGCCAATTACCGGAACGGTCTACAGTCTCGATGCCCAGCCAACGGATTTTGCTGAGGCGGGTAAGCTTCTGCTGCAAATGGCGGACCTCGATCACGAGCGAGTTCGAGCCTATTTCGATGAACCTGACATCGGCAAGCTCGCCGTCGGCCAGCCGATAGTGATCAGGTGGGAGGCGAAGCCTGACCGCGTGTGGCACGGACATATTCAGCGCACTCCCGCTACCGTGGTCCCGTACACCACACGCAACGTCGGAGAAGTGATTGTGCAGATCGACGACCCCAACACCGACCTGCTGCCCGATACCAATGTCACGGTCTGGGTTACCACCTCCACTGAACCGAACGTCCTGAGCGTCCCGCAGGAAGCGATGCACCCCGAGAACGGCAAGCCCTATGTCTATAGGGTGGTAAATGGCAAGCTGAAGAAAACTCCAGTCGTCACGGGAGCCATCAACCTCACGCAGGTCGCCATTCTCTCCGGTCTCCAGGCCGGCGATTGGGTGGCAACCGGAACAGTCAACGGAGAGCCCTTGAAAGAGGGCATTCCGATCAAGGTTGTGAAGTGAAGCCCTTAAGCGCTGCGGCGAGCCTGCTGCCGACATGCCTGGTGGCTCTTGCGCTCGTGGCATCCATGCCCGCGCAAGCCGCTGTGCCTCCACCGGCGCGAACCGCTCTTCCATCAAAGGACCCGCTGGCTCAGGTGGATCTTGCGCTTCAGGCTGGAGAGGCGGACAAGGCGCTCACTCTGCTCCAGTCTCTCCCCCAGCCGGGTTCGGCCCAGGCAACAAACCTGGAATGCCGCGTTCGGTACATGCTCGAGCAGTGGGACGCTGCCATTGCCGCCTGTGAACAGGCGGTGCGCCTGGAACAGCAGAACTCCGGCTATCATCTGTGGCTCGGCCGTGCGCTCGGCGAGAAGGCGGATCGCGCCAACTTCATGACCGCCTATTCGCTGGCCAAGCGAGTGCGTGTGGAGTTCGAAGAGTCCGTGAAGCTCAATCCCCGTAATCCTGACGCGCTGGCCGACCTGGGCGACTTTTACTTTGAAGCCCCCGGAGTGGTGGGTGGAGGCGTCGACAAGGCGGAAGCCATCGCCTCACAGCTCGACAAGATTGACTCGGCGCGCGCCCACGAGTTGCGCGGTCGCATTGCCGAGGGACGAAAGGACCTTGAAACGGCTGAGCGGGAGTATAAACAGGCGATTGCGGCCAGCCCCCATCCCGCTATCCAATGGGTTGCGTTAGCTGGCTTCTATCGCCGCCACGAGCGCTTCGCGGAGATGGAATCGGCCGTGCACAGCGCCGCCGGCAACGCCGAGCGGGACAATCGTGCGGCTGTGGCGTTTTACGACGGGGCCGGTGTGCTGTCGAAAGCCAATCGGGACCTGGAGCTCGCGGCCAAAATGCTTGAGGATTATCTGGCCAGCTCCGGAAAAACCGAGGAGGCGCCTGCCTTCATGGCCTATAGCCGCTTGGCGAATCTGAAGGACAAGCTCGGAGACCCGGCCGCCGCCGCGCAGGAACGGACCCAGGCACTGGCCCTTGCTCATGAATACAAGCCAGGCTCGGAAGCAAGACATTGATCGGGACAATTCGCTTGACGATGCTTCACAATCCGCGCAGGCTCTCGGCTTTCATTCTCTTCGGGATGGCGCTTATGACCGCGCCTGTTTTCGCGCCCGCCCAGGTTTCCCTGGCAACAGTGGTCGACCTCGCCCAGCGCAATTCGAGCACCGTCAAGCTTGCCGATGCCGATCTGAAAAAGGCGCAAGCCGCCCTCGCCCAGACGGAGGACGCATATATCCCCAATTTCGCGATCGCCACCAACCTTGGATACTCTCACGGTTTTCCAACCGGCCAGCCTTCGGTTGGAAGCGCAACGATGCAGTCGCTCGTGTTCAGCTTTTCTCAACGCCAGTACAGCAAGGCGGCACATGCCGACATTGACGCCGCAACGCAGCGGCTCAAGGATGCCCAGCAGCAGGTTGCCCTCGACGCCTCTACAACGTACATCGAGCTCGATACCGTCAATCGTGAACTGGAAGCCGCTCGCCAGCAGTCCGATTCGACTGCCAAGCTGGTCCAGATTGAACAGCAGCGCGCCGAGGCCGGCGTCGATTCCAACATCGACCTCCTGAACGCCCAGTTGACCGCCGCAACCTTGAAACTCCAGCGCCTCCATCTTGAGACCCGCGTCGCCACTCTTTCCAAACAGGTCGCTGTTCTCACCGGCCTGCCCGATGGCGCCATCCTCCCCGACCGCTCCAGCATCCCCGAGATTCCAGCCGTAACCGCGGATGAAGCGCCCCGCAGGCTTCCCGGAATCGAGGCTGCGGGTTCGCTGGCGCGCTCCAAGCAGTTCCAGGCCAAGGGAGACAACCTGGCCTGGCGACGGCCCCTGATCGGATTTGGCGCCGTTTACAACTACGACGTGAACGAATTCAACAATTACGCGCAGTTCTATCAGCCTCACACCTTCACTCCCAACAACGTGAGCTTTGGCCTTCAGATCAGCTTTCCGTTCTTTGACTTCGCCCTGCGCGCAAAGGCCCGCCAAACAGC
>PLPU01000482.1:0-11416 GCA_003159975.1 Acidobacteriaceae bacterium | reverse complement strand
CCATCCCAGCTAACCCCCAAAGCCGAGCAGCTCTCCCGCATTGACGAGCGTCAAAAGTATCAGGATGCGCTGGAGGCCTCCCTGGGACTCGCCAAAGCCCGCCTTAGCCTGCTCCGCGCCCTTGGCCACATGGATGACTGGCTTCACGAATTGCACACAAAGTAGGTCGCGACCGAAAGAGAACGGTCGAAAAGCTGCCAAAATGCTAGAATGGAAGGGATGCCTATGCCCCTGAAGACAATCTTCCTGAATCCGCCCTCGTTCGAGAACTTCGACGGTGGCGCGAGCTCGCGCTGGCCCGCTACGCGCGAGATTGAGTCCTACTGGTACCCGGTGTGGTTGACCTATCCGGCTGGCCTGCTCGAGGGTTCCCGAGTGCTCGATGCGCCGCCGCACCACGTCTCCGCCGACGAAACCATTAAGATCTGCAAAGACTTCGAGTTCCTCGTCCTCTTCACCTCCACCGTCGGCTGGGAAGGCGATCAGCGCCTCGCCGAAGCCATCAAGGCCGCCAATCCGGCAATTCGGATCGCATTCGTAGGCCCGCCGGTGACCACCGACCCGGATCGCGCCCTCAACGAGTGCTCCGTCCTCGACTTCATCTGCCGCCGCGAGTTCGATTACTCGGTGGTCGAGTTTGCCCAGGGCAAGCCCCTCAATGAGATCCTCGGCATCAGCTACAAAAAGGACGGCGTCGTCCTTCACAACCCCGACCGTCCGCAGATTGAAGACCTTGACGCGATGCCCTGGGCCACCAAGATCTACAAGCGCGACATGGACGTCACCAAGTACAACGTGCCGTTCCTGCTCCATCCCTACATCGCGCTCTACTCCACGCGCGGATGCCCGGCGCAGTGCACCTTCTGCCTCTGGCCCCAGACCCTCAGTGGCCACGCCTGGCGCAAGCGGTCCACCGATGACGTCGCCGCCGAGCTCAAGTGGGCCAAGGAAAACTTCCCCCAGGTCAAGGAATTCTTCTTCGACGACGACACTTTCAACATCCAGAAGGCGCGCACCATCGAGCTCTGCTCCAAGCTCAAGCCCCTTGGCATCACCTGGTCCTGCACCTCGCGCGTCACCACCGAGTACGAGACCCTCAAGGCCATGAAGGAAGCCGGCTGCCGCTTGCTCATCGTCGGCTTCGAGTCCGGCGACCCGCAGATCCTCAAAAACATCAAGAAGGGCGCCACCGTCGAACGCGCCCGCCAGTTCGCCAAAGACTGTCACGACCTCGGCCTCGTCGTTCACGCCGACTTCATCCTCGGCCTGCCCGGCGAAACCAGGGAGTCGATCCGCAACACCATCAACTTTGCGAAAACTCTGGACTGCGAAACCATCCAGGTCAGCGTCGCCCACGCCTATCCTGGCACCGAGTTCTACGACTTCGCCAAGGCCAACGGCTACATCACCAACGAGCGCATGGAGGACGGCGGCGGCCACCAGATGGCGCACATCGAGTATCCCGGCCTGCCTGTCGACTACGTCATGGAGATGGTGCACAAGTTCTACGACGAATACTACTTCCGCCCCAAGGCAGCATTCCGCGTGGTGTGGAAGGCCGTCGTCAACCGCGATGTGCCTCGCCTCTACGTCGAAGCCAAAGCCTTCATGAAGCTGCGCGCGCAGCGCAACAAGGCGGTCAAGGCAACGCGGGCCCACCAGGCGGACCCGGTCACCCCAGCTAAAGCCGGTGCATAGGCGTACCATAAACGGACTCAACCGAGGGCGGCGCAAAGGCGCCCGCCCTCTTTTTCTTGGACAGAATGGTAGACCGGGGATTTATCCCGGTGTGAAGTCGATTGAATGAACTTGGCGGGTGCCCCATCCATCGCGCTCTTTGCGATGGGTGGGAGACCACAAAGGCAAACCATCGGCCATCGGGCCTTTCCACACTGCAACCCCGCAACCAAACCTCCAAAGAATCATCGAAAAACAGATGGCTCACCACACCTTATCGCTGCGGCAATACATGATCCTCGCGCTGGTCGCCATCTGCGCCCCGCTCGGCGACACGTGCCTTTCGCGCGGCATGACCACCCTTCCCGCCATCTCCCTCGCACATCCCATCACGCTCATCGCCGCTGTCTTCACTCCCTGGATCGCTCTCGGCATTGCTCTGCTGATCGGCTTCTTCGCCAGCTACCTCACCGCGCTCTCCTGGGCCGACCTCACCTTCGTCCTCCCCGCCACCGCGTTTGGCAACGTGATCGTCGCCCTTTTCGCCCGCTTCTGGCTTCACGAACCCATCTCGCTTGAACGCTGGTCTGGCATTGTGCTGATTACCCTCGGCGTAGGCTTTGTCGCGAATGGGCCATCTCTCACGGAACGGCCAGCCGCACAGCCTCCAATTCTCAGCACGGCAACAGACCCTGCCGCCGAAAAACCGGTTGCTGGCCTCGATAAGGACAGGATCGAACAGGAGCAGGCTCTATGATCATGCTTGCTCCTGTCGCTCACCCTGGCCCCTGGGCCGCATCGGCTATGATTGCCGCCGTCGTCCTTTGCTCTACCGCCGGCGAGGTTCTCACCGCCGCCGCCATGAAATCCATCGGCGACCTCGACGACATTCGCGCCCACTCCGGCTTGAAGGGCGCCATTCGCGCCGTCGTCACCTGCCCGCTCTTTTTTGCCGGCGTCGGCTTTCTCGCCCTCGCCTTTTTCGCACTGCTGTTTGCCCTGAACCACCTGAACCTGAGCCTCGTCGCGCCCGCGTCCGCCTCGCTTACGCTGGTCACAAACGCCATCGCCGGCAAGCTCTTCCTCAAGGAAAACGTCGACCGCCGCCGCTGGACCGCCGCCGTGCTGGTCTGTGTTGGCGTTTATCTGCTCGCACATTGATAAAGCAGGGATCAGGGAATAGGGAGCAGCATGCTTGCCGCTCGGCAGAAGCTGTCGTTCAGGATCCGACGGCTTGCGTATGTGAATCTCTGAACTTCTTCATCCGCTCCGCCAGGGCGCCACAATGCTCCAGAGCCCCTATTCCCTATTCCCAGCCCTTTTCACTTCGGCGTAATATCCGTCACCGGCAAGTCCTGGTGGGCGAGGAGGATCTCAAACCGCCTCTGCTCTTCCTTCTTGTATGTTTCCTGATCCGGCCACAACTCCTTGATGAATGCTTCTTCATCGGGGTTCGTGGTCGTGGCGACGGTCGAGTTCTTGTACGTGATCGTCACGCGATAATCCCAGCGGCCATCTTCGGTGGTGTGGTACGCAGGCGACTCAATCTTCACAGAGAGAATGCGCCCCGTAGTTTGAATCTTCTTGAGCAGCGGGTAGTGATTCTTGAGGAAGAGTTGCAGGAACTCCTGCTGATGGCCCCACTGCAGCTTGTAGTAGTACTCCACCGTGTACGGTTGAGCGGCGCCTCCCTGCGGCGGCGCGCCCTGTCCCATCAACGGCGCCGCGGCGGGAACAGCAAAGACGAGTGCGAGCAAAGCAAAAAGCATCCTGCGCATAAAACCTCCACGAAACAGTTGGGTGCAATTGTATCGTGAAGGCTTTCTGGGAGTTTTCCTCTGGGGAGGTATCTCAAGTATGTGACCTGCGGGAATCGCGCCGGTAACTCGAGCGAGAACAGCAGCCGTGAAGAGTACGGACCTTTCTTCCTTGCGACCAGGTCGGACTGCGAGCCGTTGCCTCGGCCACCGGGGGAAAATCGAAGAATGACCCCGCCTGGATTGAGGCCCAACAAGCTCCTGCCTTCGCAATACGGGCCAAAGCCCGTACCCTTCACTGACTTCTCAGCGCCCCTGCAGGCGATCAGCAGTGCGCAAATGTTGCCAGCGCCATGCGGTTCGGAATGGTGAGCGTTGCGCCGTGACACGCCACCAGTTGGCGTTGCTTGAATGTGGTTAGAGTGCGCGTGACCGTCTCCCGCGAGGTGCCGATGAATTCGCCGATCTCTTCATGCGTGAGCGGAAAATGAAAGCGCATCCCGTTCTCGGTCTTCTGGCCGTTCTCACCCCAATCGAGTAATAGCCGGGCAAGCTTTTCCGGCGCCGAGGAAGACAGCCCCACCGTGCGCAACTGTTCGTAAGTGCGATTCAGGCTGCGGCTGATTTCTACCGAGAGGGTCTGATACACCTCTGGATGACGCATGAGGAAGCCGAGAAACTCGCTGCGCTCAATGATTGCAATCTTCGATGGATAGAGCGTCTCCGCCGTCATCTCGGCCTGCGCGCCACTCACCGCCGAAGCCATTTCAAGCACCTCGCCAGCCTTGGCGATCCGCAGGATCAGACGCCGGCCGTCGCTTGAGTTCATTGAGAGTTTCACCTCTCCGGAGAAGACGATGTAGATTCCCTGCGGTATCTGCTTCTCCGAGAAAAGCAGGACATTCGACGGGTACGCCGTCGGAAAAATCAGCGCCTCCAGGTCATGGAGTGCGGCCGCGGACAACTTGTTGAAGAAATCGCCGGCCAGTGGGGTGTGGTTTGGGGAACCGCTCACTGCATTGTGCATGGTCTGCATGTTAAAGCTCCTCTTCAACGGGTTGTGCGCTGTCGCGCGTGATTTGTTCGGCTAGAAACTGCGTCCACGGCGTGCCTGCCACAAGCTCGGCGCGGGTCTGTGCGTAGATACCCCTGAGAACTTGCGTGCCTGCCGCGTCCGCATACGTAACATTGCGTAAGTCGAGAGCGAGATTCTTGTAAGTCAGTTGCGGCGCCGTTTCCACCCACACCCTACTCAGCTCGGCGACCCATGGACCGGCAATGCGCCCTTCCAGCTTGATGACTGCCGCTTCGGGCTTTTCCTGGATTGTGATCCGTAACATGTTCGGGCTCATTCCTGCACCTTGCCCTGTGTAAATGCAATGCGCGTGCCAAACTCGCCGTCATGCGGACGCAGTTGTGCGAGGAAATGAAATGAAAGGAGTTATTCGTTTTTACCTGGAGAGGCGGCGCAAGGGCCGAACATCGTGTGACGAAAACGAAGTGACGAAATGAAGTCGCCGAGACTAGATATAGTCACTTCGCTCGATGCCGAGCTTCTTGATCTTCGAGTTTAATGTAGTGCGTTTCAATCCCAGCTTTGCGGCTGCGCCATCATCGCCGCCGATTTGCCCCTTCGCGTCGCGCAGCGCCTTCAGAATGTGCTCGCGCTCGGCAGCCTGGAGCGTAGGGCTTTCCGATTCCGCGTCGCCGTCGTTCTCCTGCCCTTCAGTCTCAAGCTCCGCAAGCGGGACATACAGCACCGGTCCGTTGGTGAGAATGACGGCGCGTTCGAGAAAGTTTTCCAACTCGCGAATGTTTCCCGGCCACTGCCAGCGAATCAGCGCCTGCATCGTGCCTTCTGGAATGCTCTTGATCACCTTGCCCATGCGCCGGCTGTGCGCGGCCACGAAATGGCGCACAAGGATGGGAATGTCGCCGGTGCGCTCGCGAAGGGGCGGAGCAAATACCGGAAAAACCTTCAGCCGGTAGAAGAGATCGCTGCGAAAGGTCTTCTCCGCAACCATCTTCGCCAGGTCGCGATTGGTGGCCGCGATCAGCCGCACGTTCACCTGAATCGTCCGGCTGCCGCCCAGCCGTTCAATCTCCCGCTCCTGCAAGGCGCGCAGTAGCTTGGGTTGCAGATCGAGCGGCAGTTCGCCGATCTCATCGAGAAACAGCGTGCCCTCGTGCGCCAGTTCCAGGCGGCCGATCTTGCGCCCGATCGCTCCCGTAAATGCGCCCTTCTCATGCCCAAACAGCTCGCTCTCAATCAGGCCGGCCGGAATCGCCGCGCAGTTCAGCTTGATAAACGTTCTCTCGTTNNGCAATCTCCTTGAGTACCCGCCTCAGCCCCGTGCTCTCTCCAACAATGTCTTCAAATCGCCGTTCCAGGTTGATCTCTTCTTCGAGATATTGCTTCTCCTGCCGCAATTGATCGCGCAGCTCGGCAATGCGCTTCACTGCCATGGCGTGATCCACCGCCATGGCCACCTGGCCCGCAATCTGCGCCAGCATCTCCGCCTCGCGCTGCCCAAATCTGGCCTCGGCCTTGCTCACCACCGACAGGGCGCCAATCACCTCGCCGTGATGAATGAGCGGAACCCAGCAACCCGACTGCATGCCCATGCGACGCAAGTAGTTGGTCGTGTCCGGCGCGTAGCGCGCATCGTTAATACGCTCCAGAATCACCGGCTCGCGCGTCTTGAACGCCATGCCTGACAGCGAACTGCCAATCGGTACCCGCAACTCTCTGGGAAAGACATCCGTTCCCTCCGCGCCCAGAAACTGCACACTCATGTCGCCGGCTGCTGCGTCGTAGAGCACCAGGCCCGCGTTGTCGTGCGGAATCACGTCGCGAATCGTTGCTGAAATGGCTCCAAGCAACTTCCCCGCATCCATGTTGGCCAGCAGCGCGGTGCTGAGCTGGGAGATCAGCGCTTCCTCCGCGCGCTTGCGGTCGGTAAAATCGCGCGTCACTTTGGAGTAGCCGGTGATCGCTCCGGTATCGTCGCGAATCGCGGTAAGCACGACATCCGCCCAGAACCGCGAGCCGTCCTTGCACACGCGCCATGCCTCTTCTTCCACGCGGCCACGCGCCGCGGCCAGCCTCAGCAGCTCCGCCGGCCTCCCGCGCTCCACATCCTCGTGCGTGAAGAAGCGCGAGAAATGCTTGCCGAGAATCTCTTCCGCCTGGTATCCCTTGATCCGCTCCGCGCCGGGGTTCCAGGTCATCACGCATCCGTCGGGATCAAGCAGATAGACGGCGTAATCCCGGATGCTTTCGACAATTGACCGTAACTGCTGATCGTTCCGTCGCAGCGCCTCAAGCGCCGCGCGCTGCTCCGTCACATCGCGCACAAAGCTCAGCACCACCAGGCCAGAAGCGGTCTCGATGGGCTTGAGCATGATGTCCACCGGAAACTCGCTTCCATCCTTGCGCAGCCCGAACAAGTTCATGGCCGCACCCATCTGCCGCGCCCGAGGGTGCGCGTTGTAATTCTCTCTGTGACTGGGATGGTTGCGCCGGAAGCGCTCCGGAACCAGGTTCTCAATGGGCATCCCGCACAGTTCCGCCTGTGTGTGACCGAATAATGCGGCAGCACGCGGGTTCGCGCCACGGATGACCCCATCGCCATCCGTGACAAAAATCGCGTCCGGAGAAACCTCAAAAAGGTTCTCCAGCGCGAGTTGAGCGAACTCAGCCCGGTTGTTCTCAGGCGCAGCCGCTGCGTCCTTTTCGGGGGAATCGGATGGGCGCATCGACGCTTTGACCTTACTGGACAGTAATCGCTCAGGCCCGAGAAATGCAACCGGCTTCGCCGAATGAGCGGCCGGCAGGCGAACCGCGGAGATGCGGCACGCGTTTCAGCTCAGGCGAAAATTCCTGGACGATGTGGATCGCGCCAACCAGGTCGATTCAATCATCGAGCTGCCACACACCCCCGCAAGTTGCGGCACGTCCAGAGTCTCGTGGCCGCCGCGCGTCGAGGGGAGGAAGATCATCTTGAGCGCGTGGCCCGAACGATAGAAGATGCCCCAGGAGCCGCAGGCAAGGTAGCGTGGATCGATGCCCGCGACGCCGGCAAGGCTTTCATGCACCGTGTTCTCGATCGGATTTCCGCCGTAGTTGCTGCAGGCGCGGCGAACAAATCCGCCCGTGGTCCAGCCCCGGATCGTTGGGTGGTCGACCACTGGACGGCTTTGCAAGGGTCTTGGTGGGCAGTGAGGGACTTGAACCCCCGACATCCTGCTTGTAAGGCAGGCGCTCTAACCAACTGAGCTAACCGCCCACGCCTGGCGGCGCCGCGTTTGCGGCATCACCTCATCATACCAGCGCTCATCTCAACCCCCAACGCATCAGGCTCCGCATTCGGTCGAGCGCCCGCCGAGTTGATAGACTCTCCCGGTGGGCCAACTCATTGTCAACGCGGACGACTTTGGTTTGACGCGCGGCGTAAACCGCGCCATCGCCGAGTTGCATCGCGCCGGCCTGCTGACCAGCGCCACGCTGATGGCCCGCGCCGCCGCTACACAAGACGCAATCGACATTGCCCTCGCCACGCCGTCGCTCGGCGTAGGCTGCCACGTTGTTCTCGTCGATGGCGCCCCCGTGCTCCCGCTGCAAGGGCTCTCTTCACTCACGAATCGCCACACCGGGCAGTTTCTGCCCGCGCCCGGTCCGTTTCTCCGGCGTCTCGCCGCTGGTCGTGTTGATTCCTCCCAGATCGAAGCCGAAACCGCCGCGCAAATCGCAGTCCTTCAGGCCCGCGGCCTGCGCCTCACCCACATCGACACGCACAAGCACCTGCACATGTTCCCCGCCGTCCTGCGTTCCATCCTCCGCGCCGCGCGGGCCGCCGGAGTGCGCGCTGTCCGCAATCCCTTTGAGCCTGCCTGGGCCATCAAGGCAACTCCCGGCGCCCCCTGGCTGCGCCGCGTCCAGGTCAGACTGCTGCGCCGCCTCGAGCCTGCCTTCCGCCACATCGTTGCCGAAGAGGGTTTTACCACCACCAGCGGCGCCATCGGCGTCCTCGCCACCGGCACGCTCGACTCCAAAACCGTCACCTCCCTGCTCCGGGATCTGCCGCAAGGCACTTATGAACTGGTCGCGCATCCCGGCTACAACGACTCCGATCTGGCTGGCGTGCGCACCCGGCTCCACGCCTCGCGTGAAACCGAGCGGAACGCCCTCCAGATACTCCATCAATTCCCTGAAATCGAACTCATCTCCTTCGCGGCTGCATCTTCTCCGGGCCCCAAAGCGTCCTAACCCCAGGCATATCTGAAGTCGAAAGGTCTTATGCGCATCGGCATCACCTGTTATCCCACCTACGGCGGCTCCGGCGTGGTGGCCACCGAACTGGGAATCGAGCTGGCCGCGCTGGGCCACGAGGTCCACTTCATCTCCTATTCGCAGCCCTTCCGCCTCAGCGGCCGCGACGAAGGCATTTTTTATCATGAAGTCCCAGTCTCCAGCTATCCGCTCTTCGAATTCCCGCCATACGACCTCGCACTCGCCTCGCGCATGGCNNATGCTCGCCGCCAAGGGCCGTCGCCTGCCCTTCGTCACCACCCTGCACGGCACCGACATCACCCTCGTCGGCCTCGATCGCAGCTACCTGCCCATCACCCGCTACGCCATTCAGGAGAGCGACGGCGTCACCAGCATCTCAAAATATCTAAAGGAGAAAACCCTCGAACACTTCGGCGTGACCCGCGGCATCGAAGTGGTCGAAAACTTCGTCAACTGCGACGTCTACTCGCCCATCAAAGACGAAGTCCATCGCGCTGAAGCCCGCAAGCGCCTTGCGGCGCCCGATGAAGCGATCCTGATGCACCTCTCCAACTTCAGGCCCGTCAAGCGCGTAGTGGATACGGTCAAGATCTTTGCGCAGGTCGCACGCGAGATTCCCGGTCGCCTGGTGCTCATCGGCGACGGCCCTGACCGTTCCGCGGCGGAGTGGCTGGCGCACGACCTGGGAATTCATTCAAGGGTTCACTTCATGGGCAAGCAGGATCGCGTGAATGAGTTGCTCCCNNTCCATCGCCACCCGCGTCGGCGGCGTCCCGGAGCTGATCGACGACGGCATCACCGGCCTGCTTTATCCCGTCGGCGATATCGACGCCATGGCCGCCGGCGTCTTGAGCCTGCTCAAGGATCGTGACCGCCTTGAAGCCATGCGCGACGCCGGCCGCAAAACCGCTCAATCCCGCTTCTGCTCAACCCTCGTGGTTCCCCATTACGTCCGCTATTACGAGGAAGTGCTCGCCCAGTGAGACGGGCACTCAATCGGCGTAGATGTCCGAAAGGGCACGGCTTCAGTTGTTCTGTCAGCAGCATCCACCCATTCAGCTCCTCACCAGCCGCCGCTGCAACTGCTCCAGCGTCTGCCCCTTCGTCTCGGGATAGACAAGCAGCACCACCACGAACTGCACCACGGTCATCGCGGCAAAGAAAGTGAACGGCGCGCTGCGCCCCAGGCTCACCACCAGCACCGGGAATTCGAGGGCGATGACGGTATTCATGATCCAATGGCTCGCGTTGCCCACGCCCTGGCCTTTGGAGCGCACCTGGTTGGGAAAAACCTCGCCGATATACACCCAGATGACCGCTCCCTGCGAGAGCGCAAAAAAAGCAATGTAAGTCACAAAGAGCCACACCAGCGCACCGGGATGCGCGTGGCTGGTGAAGAGCCAGGAGACCGCAACCAGGCAGCTTGCGGTGCCCGCGGCGCCGATCAGCAGCAACGTCTTGCGGCCCAGCTTGTCGATTACCGACATCCCCACCACGGTGAAGATGAGATTGGTAAACCCGATGGCGATGGCCTGCCTGTCGCCGGAAAGCTGCGTGAATCCCGCCGAGGCAAAGATGCTCGGCAGGTAATAGAGAATGGCGTTGATGCCGGACAACTGGTTGAATGCGCCGATGCTGATGGCGAGAAACAGCGGATAACGGTACTTCCATCGAAAGACCGGTTCGTGTGCCGTGGCGTGTTCCTGCAGCAGAGCGGCCCGAATGTCCGCCAGTTCAGCCTCGGGGTCCGGTTCGCCCATCAGCTTCAGCACCGCCAGCGCCTCATCGATGCGATTCTTCGAGGCCGACCAGCGCGGACTGCGGGGAATGCCGAAAAGCAACGCAAGAAATCCAAATGCCGGAATCGCCGCAACGCCAACCTGCCAGCGCCACTCGGCATCGCCCAGATTGGCCAGCCGGATCACGTAGTTCGATGTATAGGCCAGAAGAATGCCGAAGACGATGTTGAACTGAAACGCGCCCACCAGCCGCCCGCGCCATTTCGCCGGTGAAAGCTCCGCAATGTACACCGGACCCAGCACCGAAGAAGCGCCAATGCCCAGGCCGCCGATAAAGCGAAAGACCAGCAGCGAAGGCCAGCCCCACGCCAGCGCGCTGCCGATGGCGGAAATCACATAAACCACAGCGGTGATGCGCAGCGTTTCGCGCCCGCCGAGTTTTTGCCCCGCCACGCCCGCGCCCAGCGATCCCACCACTGTGCCGATCAGGGCGATCGCCACCGTCCAGCCCTTTCCCTGCGGGCTCAGGTGGTAGATCCGGACCAGCGCATCAATGGCGCCGGAAATGACGATGGTGTCAAAGCCAAAAAGAAGGCCGCCAAGGGCTCCCGTGAGGGTCGCTTTCATCAGGTTGATATTGGGTCGCATCGTTGGTTGCCTCATTGCAGTCTTTACACTCTATCGCTCTTACGCCGGTTTGAAGCAACCCGCCGGCTCGGAATCCGCCGAGATTCTGGAGATTCTCGCCGTCGGAGGCCGGTGACAGACTGCCAAACGAATAAGCTTACAATGTTCCGTGTCTTGCCTGTCCATTGCAGATGCAATCTGAATCTTCAGGCGAATCGAAAATCGCTCCAGGTCACGCAGTCCGCGCACACTTCACTTTGGCCGCAAAAGGACAACATCGTGCAGATTCTGGCGATCGGCGAAATACTCTGGGATGTCTTCGA
>PLPU01000075.1:1762-9284 GCA_003159975.1 Acidobacteriaceae bacterium | reverse complement strand
CATCGGCATGTTCCCATTCCATCATTCTTATAGGTTGCGCACCAATCCATGCAAGAGAAATCGGACGTTGACAGTCCTATACGCCACGAAATCCCGATCGCAGCTCTCAACCGGGCATCCGGCCGAACCTTCCCCGTTGGCCGCGCAATCAAAATGGAGATCCCGTTTGAAGATGCCTCACCAGACAGCCGGCAATTGTGGGAAAATGGAGCATGATCACTTCCAAGATGAAGAAGTTGGGTCCCAAGGTGAAACAACTGAGCTGGTTTGTTCGGGACTGGGGAATCGTAGGCTCGATCGAAACCGTTCTTTGCATGGTTGCAGACAACCTACTTAAGCGCGGATTTCATAAGACACACATACCAACTTTGTCGACTCTCTACAAATCCGCGGAATCCGTCTTCACCAACCCAGATGAGCTTCTGAAGCACCTCTTCGAAGTTGACTCACTCGACCTTGCAAAACTGCATGAGGAATACGGCGACTCAAGATCTGAGGTCTTGAGAAGATATGAACATCGATCACTCCAGTTTCCTCGCCTATGGGCCGTCGAGGAAGGGTCTGCTTTCCTCTTATACGCGATAACCAGGCTAACGCACCCCTCCACGGTGCTGGAAACAGGAGTCGCGAATGGGCATTCGTCTCTTCTTATCCTGAATGCACTAGACCGCAACGCAGGGCCAGGAGAACTGCACAGCGTAGATGTTTCACCAAAAGTAGGAGAGCTTATCGATTCTTCTGAGCGAGCGCGGTGGAACTTGAACCTCCTTCCACTTGCAACGCTTAAAAAGAGCTTCCAAGATATTTTGGCCGCGATGCCCCAGATCGATATCATGCTTCAGGACTCCGACCATAGCTACCGTTGGATAGACTTTGAGCTCGATACGGCTTTACCAAAAATGTCCTCTTCAGGCCTTTTTCTCTGTGATGATGCCGATCTGAGTTTCGCGTTGATTGATTTCTGCCAGGCTCACGCTCTCAAGCCTCTATTGCTCGTGGACACAAGAAAGGTTTTCGCGGTTATACCTTTGGGCAGCCTGAGGACAGCGTAGATTGACCTTCTTCCAGATTCGAGAATCAAGACCCGAAGCGGGGACCTCGAACGGCCTTTACAATGTAGATTGTCCCGAAAGACGAACGATTGAAGGCAACTTGGCAACCCGTTTCCTGGAACCCGTTCCGGACGGTTATAGAGTGTATGGCATTTCGAAGGGAGCCCCTGGCGCTGAATGGCGAGTGACGGAAGCCTGAAACGAGATTCCGCGTGGATGATGGGTGGCCAGGTCTTTGCAACGGCCTTTCAGGCCGTCTATTTTGTGCTTATTGGGCGGGCTATCGGTAGCGCACAATATGGTGCATTCGTCGGAGTCGCCGCGTTCTTGAGCGTGTTGGGTCAGTTCAGCACGGTCGGCATGGAAATGCTCCTCATTCGAGATGTCAGCAGGGACCGCAGCCGCTTCTCATCCGCATGGGGCCTGACGCTGGAAATCGCTGTTCTCGGCTTTGTGGCAACCAGCGTGATCGCACTCCTGGCGGCCCGGCTGTTCCTGAAGAGCGATGCCTATTGGCTAATTCCCGGCATTGCCGTTTCAGACCTGCTCTTCGCCAAAATCGCAATGCTTTCCGGAAAGGCCTTTCAAAGCGTGGGCAAGTTCGCATTCAGCGCCAAAGTGACGGCAATGACGAACCTCACTCGCGCACTGACAGCGGGCTGTCTTTACCTTTACACACTCCATATTCACCGGCTTGCGACCGCGCAAATGTGGACCAGTATTTACTGGATGTCTTCCCTTGTTGCAGCGATCATCGGGGTGTGGTTGGTAACCTGGGAAATTGGGCCGCCACGCTGGGCACGGCTCGCCTCGAAGAGCTTCTTCGAGGGGGTTAGCTTTTCCCTCACCATCTGCTCGGTCTCAATTTACAACGATATCGATAAGACGATTCTTGTCAGCCTCGGACAGGATCAAGCCGCCGGCATTTACTCCGCGGCATACCGGATTGTCGATGTTGTCAGTACCCCAATTTACAGCGTTTATTCGGCTGCGTTTCCGAGCTTTTTCCGCGAAGGGGCAAAAAGCATTCGCGATGCACTGCGGCTGGCATTAAAGGTTTCGCGGAAGACTATCCCATACTCATTGGTGGCCGCGGCGGCCATGGCGTTAGGTGCTGGACTGCTTCCCCACATTCTCGGTCGAAGCTTTGCGGAATCGGTGTCTGCTCTGCGCTGGCTCTGCTTGATCCCGCTTATCCGCTCTTTTCACTATGCCGCGGGAATGATCATTACCGGTTCGGTCTCGCCATGGTATCGAACTACTCTACAGGTTACTGCGGCCACATTGAATTTTGCATTGAACATGATCTTGATTCCGCGCTATTCGTGGCAGGGAGCAGCGGCGGCCAGCCTGCTTTCTGATGGCTCTCTGGCTGCAATCAACTGGCTGACAGTTCTCTATCTGATGCGTAGACAAGAACGTAATCCCCGATCCTCGATTTCAAGCCGGTGATCGGCGTGGGCATCGGCAGGAGTATCCGATGGCTTTGCCTCCTTCCAGTTTGTCGAGCTTTCGCGCTCAGCGCTGGGGCGGCTTTGACAACATCTGGAAATCAGGCAATGCGGACGATTGTTCAGGTCATTGCTGCGGTCTTTAATTTCGCAATCGACCTCTACCTTATTCCGCGCTATTCATGGCTGGGCGCGGCGTGGGCGAGTCTTATCACGGATGCTCTCATGGGAATTGGGAACTGGCTGGTGTACCTTCTAGTCTGCAGGCTCGCGATGCTTGCGGGCTCTTCGGACACAGCATAAAGCTGGGAGAGTCGTGTTTTCAGCCCGGATTTCCTTTTGGGTTCATCGCTCTGAAACCTCCAAGCGTCATAATCGTCAGTGTTTATGGCCGCAAGCGCTGACCTTTTCGGCACAAAGGCTCTTTTCTCCTTGCACCCTACTTCAGGAGCGGTCTAATCGCCGGGATTTTGGGTCGAAAAAGGAGATTCCAGTTGATTCGTCAAACAAAACCTTCAGCTAGAACTTCCGCGTTGGAAAGTCGACGAATCTCGACTGATTTTGCACCAACTGTATACTTGATTTGCCCAGCAATGTAGCTCGGAATCAGGGAATTCGCGGCGGATTCGATCCGGGCGATGAAGCGACTCTCGACGAGGTGAGCGGTTGATCCGGACCACCATGCATCGGCCTCTTGCCAGCGCGGCTGAAGTACCGCTCTGCGTCGACCTCGACGGCACACTGGTCAAGTCGGATACTCTTGTCGATTCGCTGCTGGTCCTCATACGGACTCATCCTGCGCTGGTGTTCAAGCTGCCGGGGCGCGTGCTGCGCGGCAAAGCTTCGTTCAAAGCATTCGTGACTGAATCGGTGTCGCTGGATGTGGCCCATCTCCCCTACAACCGCCCGCTGCTCAAGTATCTTCAGCAGGAGCGCGCGCAGGGGCGGCCGATTTTTCTGGCTACCGGCGCCGATGTGCGTCTGGCCAACCGCGTCGCCGCTCATCTCGGCATCTTTACCGGGGTATTGGGATCCGACGGCGCAACGAACCTGACCGGAGAGAAAAAGCTGGATCGTCTGCGTGATCGCCTCGGAGCAGGGGAATTCGATTACATCGGAAACGATACGCCCGATCTGCCGCTACTGGCGCACGCGCACGAGCCGATGGTCACTAATCCGAGCCTGGGGCTGCGGATGGGGCTTCGCTCGCGCGGCATCAAGCCCACGCGCGAGTTTCTAGAGCGGCGCCATCCGGTAAAGTCCCTGGTGAAGGCGGTGCGGGTGCACCAGTGGGCAAAGAATCTGCTCATCTTTGTTCCGCTGTTCTGTTCTCATGCAGTGACTGCCGGCAAGCTGCTGACGGCGCTGGCGGCTTTTTGCTGTTTCTCGCTCACCGCATCGGCGGCCTACATTGTCAACGATCTGCTGGACATTGAGGCTGACCGCCGTCATCCGCGCAAGAGCCAGAGGCCGTTCGCGTCGGGCGATCTCTCAGCCTTCTTTGGGCTTGCCGTGGTGGTGGTATTTCTGGCGGTAGCGCTCTCCGGAGCGCGATTGCTGCATGGCGGATTCCTTGGCTGGCTTCTCTTTTATCTGGCCGCCACGCTGAGCTATTCCTGGTATCTGAAACGGATTGCGCTGTTGGACGTGCTGGCGCTCTCCGGCTTGTACATCCTGCGGCTGCTGGCGGGCGCTTCGGCAACCCATACGCCGATCTCGCACTGGCTGGCCGGTTTTTCGATGTTTCTGTTTCTATCGCTGGCCATCGTCAAGCGCTTTGCCGAGTTGGAAAACCTGCGCGCCACGAATGCAACGCCAAAGAATGGACGCGGCTACCTGCTGGCCGATCTGGACCAACTGCGCAGCTTCGGAACCGCCAGCGCGGTTGCAGCGGTGGTGGTGTTTGCCAACTACATCAGCGGCTCCGATGTAGTGAAGCTTTATCGTCAGTCGGGCCGGCTTTGGCTGATCATGCCGCTGATGATCCTATGGCTTTTCCGCGTCTGGTTGCTGGCCTCGCGCGGCGAGCTGGACGAGGATCCGGTGGCCTTCGCGCTGACCGACCGGATGAGCCAGTTGATCGGACTGGCGGTTTTGGGAATCGCGTGGCTGGCGCTTTAACCTGCTCTCCCATGTCGCCAAAAGCGGGATCTCCTTTCATGGGAAACTAAAGGGCCGATCAAGTCGAAACATTCGCACACTCGATCGCGCCAGGATTCGATGTTTCCATACGAATCCTGGCAAAGAGGATACGATGAACCGCGTTGCTCGCCCCCGAGATCACGCGAGATCAAAGCGGTCGAGATTCATTACCTTGCTCCAGGCCGCCACAAAGTCATGCACGAACTCCTGCTCCTCGTCGCTGCTGGCATAAACTTCCGCCAGGGCTCGGAGTTGCGAGTTCGACCCGAAGACAAGATCAACTATCGTCCCCGTCCATTTGACCTCGCCGGTCGCCCGATCGCGCCCCTCCAACACACCTTCCGATGCAGCGGACTTCCGCCACTTCGTGTTCATGTCCAGCAGATTGACGAAGAAATCATTCGTCAATGTTCCGGGCCGTTTGGTGAAAACCCCATGTTCTGACTGCCCGAAGTTTGCATTCAGCGCGCGCAGTCCGCCAACCAGAACCGTCATCTCGGGAGCCGTAAGCGTCAGCAATTGCGCCTTGTCGATCAGCAGATTCGCGGCATAGCCCTCGAGACCTTTGCGGATGTAGTTCCGGAAACCGTCTGCACTCGGTTCCAGCACCGCAAACGACTCCACATCGGTCTGCTCCTGCGACGCGTCCATGCGCCCAGGCGCAAAAGGAACCTTCACCTCGTGGCCGGCCTTCTTCGCAGCTTCCTCCACGGCAGCCGAGCCCGCCAGGACGATTAGGTCTGCCAACGAGATTCTCTTGCCGCCCTTTTGCGCGGAGTTGAATTCCTTCTGGATCGCCTCCAGCTTCGCCAGCACCTTCGCCAGTTCGGCCGGCTGGTTCACTTCCCAATCCTTCTGCGGAGCCAGGCGGATGCGCGCCCCGTTGGCGCCGCCGCGTTTGTCGCTGCCGCGGAACGTCGAAGCCGATGCCCAGGCGGTGATGACGAGTTGCGGAATGGACAAGCCGGAGCCGAGAACCTTGGCCTTCAGGGCTTCGATGTCCTTGTCATCCACCAGTTCGTGGTCCACACCGGGAACCGGGTCCTGCCAGATCAGCTCTTCCTTCGGCACCAGCGATCCCAGGTAGCGAGAGCGCGGCCCCATGTCACGATGGGTCAGTTTGAACCAGGCGCGGGCGAACGCATCCGCGAACTGATCCGGGTTCTCCATGAAGCGCCGCGAAATCTTCTCGTAAACCGGGTCCACCTTCAGCGAGATATCCGTGGTCAGCAAGGTCGGCACGCGACGCTTGGACCGATCGAACGGATCCGGCACCATATCGGCGGCCTTGACGTCGCCCTTGGGCTGCCACTGATGCGCGCCGGCCGGGCTCTTGGTCAGCTCCCATTCGAAACCGAAGAGGTTCTCAAAAAAGTCGGTGCTCCACTTCGTTGGCGTAGAACTCCAGATGACCTCCAGGCCGCTGGTGATTGTATCGGCGCCCTTGCCTGTGCCGAAGCTGTTGGCCCAGCCCAGGCCCTGCTCTTCGATTGGGGCGGCCTCGGGTTCCCGTCCCACATACACTTTCGGGTCGGCAGCGCCGTGGGTCTTGCCGAAGGTGTGCCCGCCCGCAATCAACGCGACCGTCTCTTCGTCATTCATCGCCATGCGGGCGAAGGTTTCGCGGATGTCTTTGACTGCCGCGATCGGATCCGGGACGCCTTCCGGGCCTTCCGGGTTCACGTAAATCAGGCCCATCGTGGTCGCGCCGAACGGGTTTGCCAGTTCGCGATCGCCGGAATAGCGCTTGTCCGTGCCCATCCACTTGGTCTCGATACCCCAGTTGACGTCCTGATCCGGCTCCCAGACGTCTTCCCGCCCGCCGGCGAAACCGAACGTCTTGAAGCCCATCGAATCCAGGGCCACGGTGCCGGTGAGAATGATCAGATCGGCCCACGAGATCTTCTTGCCGTACTTCTGCTTGATGGGCCACAGCAGCCTGCGCGCCTTGTCCAGGCTCACGTTGTCAGGCCAGCTGTCGAGAGGCGCGAAGCGCTGCTGGCCTCTGCCCCCGCCGCCGCGCCCGTCCGAAATGCGGTACGTGCCCGCGGAATGCCATGCCATGCGGATGAAAAGGGGGCCATAGTGGCCGAAGTCCGCCGGCCACCAGTCCTGCGAGTCCGTCATCAACGCATGCAGGTCCTTGATCACCTCATCCAGGTCCAGGCTCTTGAACTCCTCGGCGTAATGAAACGCCTCGCCCATGGGATTGGACAGCTCCGAGTGCTGGTGCAGAATATTCAGGTTCAGTTGTTCGGGCCACCAGGTAGCGTTCGATGGGCCTCCTGCGGCTATGTTGTTCAGGGCGCCGTGCGGGAATGGGCATTTTGCTTCGCCTGACGCGGCATTCTTATCGTCCTGTATGGTGGGTCCGGGGGTCTTTGTTTCGCTATCTGACATGGGCAAATCTCCTTGGCTTTCGTGTTGCAATTCCGTTGTCGACCGCGCGATCCGCGGGAAGAATTTCGATATTCAATCGGCTCGGCAGCGCAACTGCTGCCGCCAAAATCATACGCCTGCTCCATGAACCTAATCTGTTCCCCCTTGATAAGTAAAATCAACTGTTTCTACCAGGAAAAAATGAGACAAACTCGTATGAGGCGGGCCTTAAATGAGGCGAAGATGGAAAAGCGCCAGGTACGGACCCTGTTGTCCGTCGAGAATAGGTTGTAATCCCATCCTCCCGCACCATCCGCCTCGTCAGCCGTCCCGGATTCCCCCGCCCCCAAGCCCTCCGCGCCCTCGAGAAAACCATCCTGCGCGCCATAGCCGCCGTCATGCCGCCAATTTCACCGTCCAACCCTGTGCAAAAACCACGCTCAATTCCTTGAGAAGACCCAATCTTGAATCTCTTTTGGGTCACCCACCGGCTTTGCC
>PLPU01000075.1:0-1734 GCA_003159975.1 Acidobacteriaceae bacterium | reverse complement strand
CTCCGTCCTGTTTCTTTTCAGGGAATCTCGAAGATCACCAATTCCGGCCTCCCTTATCCACATAAACCCGCCCTCCAGCCGTTGACCCCACCCGCCCCACTCCGTAGAGTCTGTAATCGGAGACCAAAATTTCCCAGCGCCTCTCCAGCCTTGGGAAACTTGCCACCGCACCATCAATCGTTCTTACGCAGGCACCCATGAATTCGGAGTCAACATGCTGAAACTGAAAAAGATCCACATCCTCGGCTTCAAAAGCTTTTGCGACCGCACGGAACTCGCCGTGCCGGGAACAGGCATTGCCGTGGTGGTGGGCCCCAATGGGTGCGGAAAATCNNCGGAACCCGTGAACGCAAAGCCCTCGGCATGGCCGAAGTCACCCTCACCATGGTCGACCCCGAGGCCTATGAAGGCCCCATTCCCGTTGAGCCCGAGGTCGCAATCGACCACGCCGGCCCCGCTGACTGGGACGAAGAGGCCATGCGCCGCCAGCGTGCCGAAGAAGCCGAAGAAATTATCGCCAATGAGCAGCCCGGCCAGATCCTCGACGACGAAGGCGGCCAAAATCAGGATACGTCCGGAAATCCAAGTCAATACCTGACCCAGCCGCAGCAGTCGGCGGGAGCGGAGGGGGGCCCGCAAGCCGTCGTCCTCAAAATCCGCCGCCGCAAATTCCAGCGCACCCCCCAAAAGGGCGAAGTCGTCATCACTCGCCGCCTCTTCCGCACAGGCGAAAGCGAATACCTCCTCAACGGCAAGCTCTGCCGCCTGCGCGACATCCAGGACATCTTCATGGGCACCGGCCTCGGTCCCGAGAGCTACGCCATCATCGGCCAGGAGCGCATCGGCCAGCTTCTCAGCTCCAAGCCACATGATCGTCGCGCCATCATCGAAGAAGCCGCCGGCATCACTCGCTTCAAAACCAAAAAACGCCTCGCCGAACTCCGCCTCGAAAGCGCCAGGCAGAACCTTGCCCGCGTCGACGACATCTTTGAAGAAGTCACGCGCCAGATGAACTCGCTCAAGCGCCAGGCCGCCAAGGCCGAGCGCTTCGCCGCCGTGCGCGATGAGTTGCGCGCCCGCCTGCGCGTCGTCCTCGCCAGCCGCATCGCCCTCATGGATGCGGAGCAGGCTCGCCTCGAACAGGAAATCGCCGCTCTCACCGGCCGCATCGACTCCTCCGCCGCCGAGATCGACGCCCTCGAAACCAGCCAGCACGCCCTCACCGAGCGCGGCTATGAGCTCGANNACCGCCCGCGAACGCGGCAACGCCGAGCGCATCGGCGAGCTAGAAACCCGCATTGCCAGCGCCGGCGCCGAGCTCGACCAGACCCGCACCCAGCTCGCCGGCATCGCCGAGGAACGCGCCCAGCAGCGCACCTTCCTCGAGTCCGCAGCCGGCGAAGCCAGGGCCTTCCGCCAACAGGTCGAGGCTCGTCAACAGGAAGCCCGCACCGCCGCCGACGCCGTCTTCTCCGCCGAGCGCCAGTTGGAGTCAAGCCGCCGCCACGCCATGCACCTGCTCACCCAGGCCGGCAACGGCCGCAACCACACCGCCCAGGCCGAAGAGAGCCTTGCCGCCCTCGAACGCGAATCCACGCGCCTCGAAGCTGAAATGGGCCAGGCGCGCAACGAGCTTGAAAACCTTGGCGTGCAAAGTGGCCAGGCGCGTCTGCGTTTCGAGTCCGCCGCCGACTGCCTTAAGCGCCTCGAATCTGAAATCGCCTCCCTCCGCGA
>PLPU01000406.1:4216-14394 GCA_003159975.1 Acidobacteriaceae bacterium | reverse complement strand
AGCTGGTTTCGCGACTATGGCGCCTACTGCGGCGTGACGGCCAGCGGCAAGAGCCTGTACGCCGTGGTGGCGCAGTTGGCGGCGCGCAAGCCGGTGCTGGCCAGGAAACTCACCGGCTTCGATTCCGCGAACCACTCTGACCCCGTCTGCGGCCTTGCGGAGTGGCAAAGAGAGCCGCTGCGGATCACGTTTCACCCTGCCGGATCGGACGGTGTGAGCTTCGATGTTGTTCCCGGATCGGCGCTGCTGGTGGAAGATGCAGGCGAAGACTCGGAGCCGCCCGCTGCGCCCGCCCCGGCCAAGCAGAACTAGCCTGGAAAGCAGCGCTGAATTTGCCTGCGCGATTGCCCATCGAATCGTCTTGCAAAACGGCCTTTCGGAGGCTGGTTTAGGGCCTTACCGGTGACGGTGCGCCTTGACACACAACCGGGCGCGCGTATCTTATCTTTCTAGGCATTCTTTTGGAATCCGGGCGGGGACGGCGTCTGCGGTTGGACGGGTTTTCCGGGCCGGTTTTGAGGGAAGGCTGTGTCGAACAGGAAGTAAACGGCGGTTGGGTGACAGGTGGGTATGCGAATCCGGAACTGACGTAGAGTTCCCGGTGTCCAGCAACCGCCCAGTCCATTCCCGAGTCTGGCCAGAGTCTTGGCTGGGCGCAAGCAGCGGCCAGGACCATTCCCGGAGACAAATTTCTTCAGGCAACCGGCACAAGGCCGGGTGTGCCTGTGCCCTGAGCGGCTGAGCAAGTGAGCGGCCGGGGGCGAGCAAAGGATGAGCGTGGCAACGAGTTTTGCATTGTTGGCGGCAGCGCCCGCAGCGGCTGGCGGAGGCATTATCGGGTTTTTACCCATCTTGCTCCTCATCCCGGTTATGTACCTTGTGATGATCCGTCCTCAGCAGAAGAAGCAGAAGCAATGGCAGGAGATGCTGGGGGCGATCAAGCAAGGTGACCGGGTAACCACCGCCGGCGGGATTCGCGGGATTATCCTTTCCATCAAGGACGATGTGATCGTGATTCGAGTGGCGCCGGACAATATCAAGCTGGAAGTGGCGAAGAATGCGATTGCTTCAGTGACCACCCAGGACGGGGCTTCGGGCTCGTGAGAACCTGGGCTTCAAGGTTTTTGGCGCTTGGCGCTGTTACTCTTTGGAATAGAGAATTGGGACAATGAAGAAGAACTTGAACAAGAAGATCGCCTTTATCATTGGCGTGGTGCTCCTCTGCATCTACGGCATCATCGGAATTCCTTCGGGATTCTCCGGCGCGGCTCTCAAACAGGCCCTTACCAACCGTATTCACCTTGGATTGGATCTTCAGGGGGGCGTGCACCTCATTCTCCAGGTGAAGGTCGTGGAAGCGCTCAACGCCGAGACCGACAATGCGGTGCAGATCATCCAGCAGGACTTCAAGCAGGCAAACATCGGTTTCGGCAGCGTGCTCAAGCCTGATCCCGCGACCCCCCAGCTCATCCGTGTGACGGGAGTCAGCGCCGCTCAGTTCGGCGCCGCAAAGTCGCTTCTGGATCAGAAGTATACCAATGAATACGACCTCTCAGGGACCAACGCAGACAGCGGCCTGACCCTGAAAATGAAACCGAATCAGATCCTCGCCCTCAACGACGCGACGGTGCAGAAGGCCATCGATGCCATCAGCGAGCGGGTCAATTCACTGGGCGTCAGCGAGCCCGTAGTGCAAAAGTATGGCCTTGGCGACAACCAGATTCTTGTCGAGTTGCCGGGTATCTCGGACATGGACAAGGTCAAGGACATTATCCGGGACACGGCGCGCCTCGAGATTCATCCGGTGATCGGCGACCATGGCTTTGCTACCGAGCAGGAGGCGTTGGCCAGCGTGGGCGGTGCCTTGCCTCCCGAGGATGAACTGGTGCATGGAAGCGGCACCATGGCTACCGGTTCCGACTCCGACCAGGTCTATGTGTTGCAGCGCGCATCGGTCGTGGCCGGAAACGACTTTCGTTCCGCGTCACCCAGCACCAATTCCAATACCGGCCAGCGCGAAGTGCAGTTCACGCTCACGAATGAAGCCGGCGAAAAATTCTACGACTATACCAAGGCCAATGTCGGCAACTACATGGCCGTGGTCATGGGCAACGTGGTGCGCGAAGTGGCAGTCATCAAGAACCCCATCCACGACACCGGCTTGATTGAAGGCTCCTTCAGCCAGGACGAAGTGCTGCGCCTCTCCAAGCTGCTCGAAACCGGCGCACTACCGGCGTCGCTCGAGTATCTTGAGGACCGCACGGTAGGCGCTTCGCTCGGCGCCGATTCGATTCGCGCCGGCGTTTACGCTGCCATCGCGGGCATCGCGGTGGTCATGATCTTCATGCTGATCTATTACCGCGGAGCGGGCATCAACGCCGACCTGGCCTTGTTCCTCAACCTCGTGATTCTTCTCGGCGTAATGGGACTATCGAGTGTGCTGGCACAATCGTCGGGCAACGGGGGCATGTCGTTTACGCTCACCCTTCCCGGAATTGCCGGCGTCATCCTCACCATTGGTATGGGCGTCGACTCAAACGTGCTGATCTTCGAGCGCATTCGTGAGGAAATCAGGGCCGGTAAGGCCGCCTCGGCTGCCGTTGACCAGGGATTTGCTCACGCCTGGGTCACCATCGTTGACACCCACGTGACCACCATCGTTTCAGCGGCCATCTTGTTCATGTTCGGAACCGGCCCGGTAAAAGGCTTCGCCGTCACGCTGACCATAGGCCTGCTGGCAAACCTGTTCACGGCCGTGTTCGTCTCCCGCGTGATCTTCGACGCCCATCTCAACAAGTTGAAGACGGGCGAGATGGTTTCGATTTAGGTTTCAGGCGTTTTGAGTATGCATCGCAGTCTCAAAGCTGCACTAAAGAGGCAGCGAGACGAAAACAGACTGGACACCGGGAGCCGCGGGCTTTCCGGCAACAGGAAGACGGAGATTTAAGTGGAATTTTTTCGCACAGTAAGCATCGACTGGTTGGGAAAGAAGTGGTATTTCCTGGCATTCAGCATGATATTCAGTGTGGCCGGCATCATCTCCATGGGTTGGCACTGGGAGCATCCCGTTGGCGGGGTGCGCAGTCCGGTGCCGTTGGGCGTCGATTTCCGCGGTGGAACGCAGGTTCAGGTGCAGTTCAAGCAAGCAGTGGATGTGGATCAGATCCGCAAGGCCGCGGATGCAGCGGGAATTCGCGACGCCGCCATCGTCCCCTATGACGAGCCAAGCAAGCACGAAGTGCTGATCAGCCTGCCTGAACAGACCAACGAGGGCGCGCTCGACACGGGCCGTCAACAGATTGAAGACGCGCTACGCGCCCGTTTCTCGGAGGGGTTCGATATCCGCAACGTGACGGTTGTGGGTCCGACCGTCGGACAACAGCTGCAAAAGAAGGCCGCGCTGGCCACGCTCTATTCGCTGCTGGGCATGTTGATCTATCTCTGGTTCCGCTTTCAGCTCATCTACGGCGTGGCCGCCGTGGTTGCCTGCTTCCACGACACGCTGATCACGGTGGGTGCCTTCGCACTCACCGGACAGGAAATCAGCCTCACGGTCATCGCTGCCATCCTGACGCTGGTGGGCTATTCAATGAACGACACCATCGTCGTCTTCGACCGCATTCGCGAAAACCTTCGCCTCAGCCGCCGCGAGTCCCTGCCGGACGTGGTGAACCGCAGTATCAACCAGACGCTGAGCCGGACAGTGCTGACCTCGGGCCTTACCTTCCTGACCGTTCTTTCGCTCTACATCTTCGGCGGCCAGGTTCTGAGAGGCTTCTCCTTTGCCCTGGTGATCGGTATCCTCATCGGGACCTATTCTTCAATCGCCGTGGCCGCGCCCATGCTGGTGGCATGGCAGCAATGGCGCGCATCAAAAGGTAAGACGGTCGTTTTGCCTGCGGCCAGGCAGCCTCGCACTTGAGGTATTCTTTCAATTGGTTTGCACTGGTTTTGCAGCAGGTTTTGTAATTGAGGGGCTGTTCTGATAAAAGTGGAGCACACTCGTGTGGCGCAGATTTGGCGCGTGGGAACATTAATCGTTTCCGCGGTGTCTAATTAGAAGTAACCCACACCCGATTCGAGGCTGGCCATGTTTGAAGATTCCACATTTGAATCCGCGGGCAAGATCAAGAGCAAGAGCGGCCGCTGGATGCTGTTGACAGGCATGATCAACGGTTCGATTCTCGTCCTCCTCATCCTGATCCCGCTGATCTATCCTGATAAGCTGCCAGCGGCCATGCAGCAGGCGATGCTGTTGGTGCCGCCGCCGCCGCCCCCCCCACCTCCGCCGCCTCCCCCGCCAGAGGTCGTCCACGTGGTTCACGTGCAGTCGGAGATGATGAATAATCAGTTGACGGCTCCAACAAAGATTCCACACGACATCAAAATGGTGAGGGAGGCGGAAGCTCCGCCTTCTTCAGGCTTCTCGGGTGTCGCCGGCATGGAAGGCCTGGGCGGCCCGGGTGGAGTTCCTGGAGGCTTTGGCAACATGGCGCCGGCTCCTCCCAAGGTGCAGGCTGCTCCTCCCAAGAAGATCAACATCTCAGGCGGTGTAGCCCAGGGGCTTCTGCTGCAAAAGACGACGCCTCAGTATCCTCCCATCGCCAAGGCCGCGCGCGTCTCTGGAACTGTGATTCTGCAGGCCACGATTTCCAAAACCGGAACCATTACCAATCTGCGCGTCATCAGCGGACCGGAGATGCTGCGTCAGGCGGCTCTCGATGCGGTGAGGACATGGCGTTACAGGCCCTACCTGCTCAACAACGAACCTGTTGAAGTTGATACCACGGTGAACGTGATCTTCACCCTGGGCGGATGATGAATTCTCTGGCTCCTTCCCTCGTTAAAGGGAGGGAGCTTCGCTTTTGACCTGAATGCGAATCGTGAAAGCGCCGCATTCCCAGCAACCGCAAGGCAGTCGCAATCCACAAGAAACTCCTTAGGAGGAACGATTCAGTGATTCTCGCTCAGCTCTCACATTTCGCTTCGCACACGGTCAGCAGCCTGGCTATGTTCCAGGATGAGCAGACGGTCAGCTTCAGCCCCATGGGGCTGTGGGAACACATGGCATGGATGGCCCGCAGCGTGGCCATCATTCTCTTCATCGAATCGATCTGGTCGCTGGCCGTGATGATCGATCGTTACCTGTATTTCTCCGCTGCCCGCAAGCAGTCGCGCGAATTTGCGCCCAAAGTTGCAGGCGCCTTGAAAGACAGCAAACTGGAAGAAGCGATCAAGATCGCCGATCGCAACAAGAAATCCCACCTGGCCGAGGTTGTCACCGCCGGTCTGCAGGAGTTCCGCGCCTCGGCCGGTCAGCCTACCGAGGAGACCATCGAGAGCTCGGGCCGCGCATTGGAACGTGCCGAAGCCATCGTTCACGCCAAGCTCAAGAGGGGCCTCAGCGTTCTGGCCACCATCGGCTCCACGGCTCCGTTCGTCGGACTGTTTGGTACAGTCGTCGGCATTCTGCACGCATTTGACGCCATCGCCACGCAGAAGACCTCGGGCATTGGCGCGGTGGCAGGCGGCATCTCGGAAGCGCTGGTTACCACGGCCTTCGGCCTGCTGGTAGCCATCCCCGCCGTCATGGCGTTCAACTACTTCACCGGGCGTGTCGAATCTTTCGACGTGGAGATGGATAACTCCTCCAGCGAATTGATCGACTACTTCATCAAGCAGAGCCACAAGCGCTAAGCGAGGCGGCTGTCGGTGCGAGTGAGAAGCTGCGGAGGGCGGGAGACTTGAAACTCTGGTTTCCTGCCCGCCGGTTTCAACCTTGACGATGGTCCAGCGGCTCTTACGAAACCCGGATTGAATCCGGACAGATTTTAGAAACACGGAGCCCTCACAATGGGAATCGCGGTTCGCAACGAAGGCAGTAAGGTCAGCTCCAACATCAACGTGACTCCGATGGTGGATGTGATGCTGGTGCTGCTGATCATCTTTATGGTCATCACCCCCATGCTCCAGAACAAGGTGGCTGTCGATATGGCGAAGGTGGATAATCCCACCTCCATGCCCGATGCCGACAAGGAAGACGCTATCGTGGTGGCGATCACCCGGGATGGAGGCGTATTCCTGGGCCAGGACAAGATTGGCATTAGCGAGCTTGGCAACAGTGTTCGCGCGAAGCTGGCCGACAAGCCGGGCAAGACCATCTTCATTCGCGCCGATGCCCGCGCGCAGTATCGCGCCGTTGAAGACGCAATCGACGCAGTGCGCACTGCAGGTGTTGAAGATGTGGGCCTGTTGACGCAGAAGAAGGAAGGCAATCTGGCCGGCGGCGAGTAGTCCGCTCAAGCCTGTGCCATCTCTTTAACGATTTTTTTGGAACATGAGGAGCTTTAAGCCATGGCAATGACAACTGGAGGCGGGGGGGGCTACTCGTCCGAGATCAACGTTACGCCCATGATCGACGTGCTTCTGGTGCTGTTGATCATCTTCATGGTGATCGTGCCGGTGACGCCCAAGGGCCTGGACGCGCTGGTGCCCCAGCCGCCCAAGACTCCGCAGCAGCAGCAGAACAACGACCGCACAATTGTCGTTCAGGTCCTGTATGTTCAAGGCGGTCCGCCGCAATACAAGATCAATGAGACCCCTGTGAACAAGGTTGAATTGCTGCCCAAGTTGACCGAGATTTATGCCAACCGGGCCGAGCGCGTCATGTTCGTCAGGGGCGACGACAATCTGAACTTCCAGTACATCGCGGAGGTCATCGACATTGGCCGTGCGGCCAACGTGGATCACATCGGACTGATGACGCCCAAGATTCTTGAAGGCCAGTAGGGGCCGGGCGCTCTTGGGGCCTGCCTGATCCGCTCTGCCTGCGTCTCCTGGGTGCACGCATCACATGAATCCGGGCGGCAACAGGAGTACAATTTTTCCACCCTGGTTTCGGCTGCTCCCACCCGCGGCCAGGTGCATGAATTTTTGAGGTGCCGATCCATTGGCGCCATCTGAAGGAGAAGGATACGAAGATGAATGGACCCGCACGAAATACGGCGCTCGCGGTTGCATTGGCCGGCATGGTGCTTTCCATGAGCGGGTGCGACCGCCTTGCAGCCCGTGACCAGTTGAACAAGGGAGTGGATGCTTACAAGAGCGCCAAGTACGAAGAGGCGATCGGGCACTTCCAGAAAGCCACGCAACTTGACCCGAGCCTGCCCATGGCCAAGAGCTATCTGGCCACCGCGCTGGCCCAGAATATAGTTCCCGGTTCGGATTCGCCGGACAACCTCAAGACCGCGCAAGAGGCGATCAGCATGTTCCAGCAGGTCCTCGACAAGGATCCGACGGATGTGAACAGCCTGAAGCAAATCGGCGCCATTTATTACAGCATCAAGAAGCTGGACGAAGCCAAGACGTGGCAGAAGAAAGTCCTTGCTGTCGACCCGAAAGATCCTGAGGCCGCTTATTGGATCGGTCAAATCGACTGGGGCATCACACACGACAACGTGCTCAAGGCGTTCGCTCCGGTGGGGCTCAACGATGACGGTGAGGGCAATGTCAAGGCGCCCAAGAAGATCATGGAAACAATCAAGGATGAGAACGCTGCGCTGGTCGAAGAGGGTCTGCAGTACCTGAACCTGGCGGTTGCCAACCGGGCCAACTACGACGCTGCTATGGCCTACCTGAACCTGACCTACCGGCGCAAGGCCGATGTGGATTACGGCAATGCCGCCGCGGTCAAGGCGGACATGGCCGCGGCGGATGAATGGCGCACCAAGGCCATGGGCACACGTAAGGCCAACGAAGAGAAGAAGAACGCCGGGCCGGGCGGCATCACCATGGATAACAACGGCAACATGAAGTAGCTGCCGNNGGGGAATGGACGTTGAGAGAATATGCCTGGGGTGCGGACCATGTTGCCGCAAGTCTGGCCACGGCAAATCGCAGACTGCCCGCCAGAGCCACACAGAGACTAGAGACAAGTCGATTCAGCAGGCGCAAAGACCGCGGCAAGCCTCACAGGGCGCGGCACCTATTCCGAAAATGCTCCCGGCGAGAGGCGTGCGTTACTTTGCGCCCTCTTTGAGAATCTGGTCGGCCAGATAGTTGTGCACCTTGGCGTCGTTGTGAAGCGTTTCGAAGTAGGCGTTTCTGAGCAGTTGCGCGTGTCCATCGCGCAGGGTCTGGCGGATCAGCGCCTGAACGCGCGGGTCATTCAATTCGCGCTGTCCCGCCAGCTCCTTCGAGATCAGCTTGTAGATCGCGTAGCCTGCGGTCCGGTGCGAGGCGGGGTCGACGATGGGAAGAACGTCGGTGAACTGTCCCGGCTTCAGTTTGCTGATGGCCCCATACACCTCCGGGTGGGTCTGGAGAGCCGATTCCGCAACAAATCCCATATCGCCGCCGTTGGATGCGGTATCGGCATCCTCCGACAGATTCACGGCCAGATTGCCGAAGTCGTCACCGCTTTCCAGCCTCGAATGCAATTCCTGGATCTTCTTTTTTGCGGCCGCGTCGTTTGTTGCCTTGTTGTTCTGCAAGTTGCCGGCCTGCTGCGAGGGTGCACCGGTGACCACAATCCGTGCGATGTGGTACTGCGGCTCAATCAGGTCGAACTCCGATTTGTGCGCTGCGTAATAGCCGCTGATCTCGGCATCGGTGATGTTGATCTTCGACTCAATCTCTTTGTTCAGCAGCTTGGTCGTGGTCAGTTGCCGGCGCAGGTCGCGCTTATAATCGTCCAGCGTCGTATTGTTCTGCTTGAGCAGCGCGTCGAATTCCTCTTGCGTATGCAGCGCCTTGATCTCCGTCAACTTGGCGTTCACATCCTCATCGGAGGCGGTCAGGTTAAGCTTGGCGGCGCGCTGTTGCAGAATCTCGTCCTCGATCATCTTGTCCAGAATCGTCAGCCGCCCGATGCCCGCCTGTTCCGGGGAGGGTTGTTGCGGATTGTTGCGCAGGTTCGCCTTGTAGTACCTCTCCAGGTCGGAGCCCAGAATTTCCTTGCCGTTCACTGTGGCCGCCACGTCGTAAGTGGGAGCGTGGTGGCATCCGGCAGCAGTTGCCAGTAGTGCGCCACTCAAAAGAACGAGGCCGGTAAAGCGGGAACGGGCCTGGAAAACAGATTCGGCTTGCAACCTGATGTCTCCTATGGAGTTCAAAAAGCCCCATCTTTCAAGAATAAATCCCCAATCCGGCGCGACGATAGCGGGGCCGGATTCTATTTGCCGCCCTCGCCTGGTTTTGCCGGGCTGGCCGGGCTCGCCGGTGCTGCCGGAGCGGCCGGAGGCTCAACCCCTGCGGCGCGAAGAGCACGGTCGATGACGGCCCACACCATATCCTCCTGGATCGCCCCATCGATGCGCTCGCCATTGACGAACAGCGCCGGCGTTCCGTCGATCTTCAGGTTTTCCGCTTCCGCGGCCGAGGCCTTCACCTGGGATTCGTCCTGTTTTGTCAGGCATGCATCAAGCTTGCCTGAATCGAGTTTTGCCAGCGTAGCTTCCTGGCGGGCGATGCGATCGAGAGCGGCAAAGCTCTTGGCTGGGTTACGATCTTCGCCGCTGACTTCCTGCCCGTGGGCGTGAAGGTAATCGACGTAGGTCCAATACACATCGCCGCTTTGCGCGGCCAGGCAGTTGGCGTCCACTGAGGCACGCATCGCCCAGGGGTGAAGCTCGATGAGCGGGTCGTCCTTGTAAATGAAGCGAACCTTGTCCTTGTAGCGCTCCAGCGTGCTCGGAAAGAGCGCCTCGTGCATGCGCGCGCAGTAGGGGCACTCAAGGTCGTCGAAATTGATGACTGTGACTTTCGCGTTTGGATTGCCGCGGATGGGGCGGCCGGCGACATCGATCGAGAAGACGGCGTCATGGGCCAGGTCGAAGGTCTCCAGCCGCGCCAGGGTCTGTCCGTCCTTTGAGATCAGAAAGTTCTCCACCTTGCTCTTGGTGCCGCGGGTGAAGGTGATGGGCAGCGTCTCAAAGCCGGTAACCAGGCTCGGGCCCCGCGTGCCCAGAGTGACGGTGTAGTCCTGAGGGACGTTGAACTGGGAGCGAACCAACACCTCGATGTGCCGGTTCAGGGTGGCCGGATCCAGCGGCGTATTCGCAGCGTTGGGGGTCGGTGTAGGTTGGGCTTTGCAGCCCGCGGTCATGCAGATGGCCAGCAGGCCGACCAATAAACGAGTACGCGACAAGTTGAATCCCTCTTAGAAAAGGATACTCCAG
>PLPU01000406.1:0-4158 GCA_003159975.1 Acidobacteriaceae bacterium | reverse complement strand
CCCACCGTGCCCAGTTGGAAGCGCCGGTACCCAAAGGTGAGGCCGCAGCAATCCCAGTTGTACACCGCCTGCACGCCGGCGTACTGAATCGAGTGTTGGACGAAGTCGTAACCGCCGTTGGCGGCCAGGTTGAAGCCGTTTCCATTCTGCTTGCCGATGGTGAGGAACGGCTGGACCTGCTGGCTCTGCAGCGTCGAGGCCGCCCCGCTCTTTTCGTCGACAGCATTCAGCATGCTGTGGCCAACGCCTACCGTCGTACGGCCAATGCTGTATCCGGCAAAGATGTTGTCTGAATCCAGGCGGGCGTTCTTGGGGTCGAAGTCCAGATCCCACTCGACGCGCAGGTTGTCGATTGACTCAAAGCGCACCCGCGAGATCACCGGCGACAGGTTGCGCGGACCGGTGAGGAAGGCAACGGGAGTCAGGTCGAGCGTGGAATCGAAGACGTTGCGCCGATTCGGAATGAGCGCGCCGCCGAAGTAGGGATCGAAAAAGAACTCCTCGCCAACCTGCCAACTGGCCCACTCGCGCGGTTTGGCAGGGCACCCGCCCGATGGCTGCGCTCCATCGGAGGTGCAGGGCTGGTCACTGGCCGAGCGCAGATAGAAGCGCTGGTTGAGGAAGAAGCCCGCTTCGTTGGTGTTGGTGGCGATGTCGGAGGTGTCAATCAGCAGAACGTCGCGTGCCTGTTCTCCAATGCCGCCCACAAAGCGGTAGGTCAACTCCGGCTCGATCACATGGCGAAGGATCCGATTCAAGCCTGGGAGGGCGAAATCCCGTTCGATGGCCGGAGGCCGAATATCCACTGAAGCTTCAACGTCGGCGCGATTGAGCGCCGTGTGGCTGATGGTGGGGGTGCCATTTTGAGCGCCAGTCAGATCGGGCGTCTGGCTTCCGGAATAAAACGTCTCGCGCAGCGCGCCCTCGGGAACAAAGCTCCAGCCGCCCACAGAGAAAGGAAGTGAGAGGTGGGGATAAAGGTCGAAGCGGCCCACATTGCGTGCGTGGAATTCGGACTCGGAGCGGGAAAGGTAATCGAGCGATGAGGAGAGCCCCCAATAGAGCGGCGAGGTCCTCAGCGGGCGATCGAGAACATCGTATCGAACGCTCGGAAGGTGAATGATGCGCGCCTCGTCGCCGTTCGTGGCGCTTGCAAAGGTTTGGAAGCGGTCCAGCGAGGCGGATGGAATGAATCCGTTGTGCGCGTGGGTGAATCCGATTACGCTCGAAACTTCAGAGCTGACGGCCTGCGAGTAGTTGTCATCGAAGACAAGGCGGTAGACGTAGTTGGACAGAAACTCGACATTGCCGACAAGGTAGGTCTCGTCTGAAAAATCCTTCCGGCCGAGAGCTCCAATGTCGACGCCGCCCTGGTTGACATACTCGTAGCGGGCCGGCCCCGTAAGAAGATCGGGCCGCTGACCGGCCGCCCCGGCTGCCGCAGCGGGAATTGTCGTCCCCACCTGCTCTTCGAAGCCGCGATCGAGCAGGGCATTCCAGCGAACCGTCAGGTGGTCGATCCCCGGCCCTTTATAGCGGAAATCTCCGTTAGGCGCCCAACCCCGCTTGCTGTAGTACTCCGTGCCGACAATCATGTCCATGCTGCGGCTGATGGCCCAGTAGAACTGCTCCCCCATGGTGTAACCGCGGATCGAGGAGTAGTTGCTGGGGAAGACGGGAATCAGGAACCCGCTCTCGCGGCCCGTCTCGTCTGTCGGATGGCGCAGATAAGGCAGAAAGAACAGCGGTATGCCTAAAAACTTGAACACCGAATTGGTTGTCGATGCCTTGTTATTCTGGAGGTCGATGCTGCGGGAGATTAGTTGCCAGTCCGGCTTCGGCAGCCGGCAGTTGGTCATCGAGCCGTCGACAATCCGGTACTTGCCCTCGCCGGTCTCGATCAAAACCCTTCCCGTAAAGTAGAACGGATTGGCCGTGGTGTAGACGACGCTGTGGCTGCCGGCGTGGACGCCAATCGTGCCGCTAACGTTGAAGTATCGCGCCGTGTGCACGTCGAGGCGCATCTCGCCGTGGTCGGCGTTGATGAGCACGTCGTCGGGCCCGCCCTTGACCTGCACATGGCCATCGGCTTCCAATTCGGTGGTCGATTCGTTGTACACGGCCTTGTCGGCGGTCAGAACGTAATCGCGGTAGCGCACCACAACCCCGCCCGTGCCGGTCCACACGTTGCCCAGCAGCGATTGCGTGCCGGCGGCCAGGTGGACCGGAACGCCCGTTTGCGGTGCGGGCTCAGGCCGGGCGATGGGCATCAGTTCCTGGCTGGGATCGTCGGGGAGCCCGTCCGGAAGCTGTGCCGGCGTCGCGTCGGAACTGGGATTGGCAACGGTTGTTGCCGGAGGCGTCTGCCCGCCGAGATGTGCGGGACAAAGAGCCAGCGGCAACGCCAGCAGCGCGATCGTCATTCCGTAGCGAGAATGCATCCCAGGACCAAGGCTCAGCATAACAAAAGCGGGCTCTCGATGATGGGACGCGCGTCGGGCGCGGTCGGCGCAATCTCACAGCGCAAAGTACGATGCCGTGATTAGCGCGCGGGCAAGCCGCTAGCTGTGTATTCCTGCGATACCCCCTCTTCATTTTCAGGCCATTCGTATTCACGCCGCGTTTACGATTGGGCATGCGGGCCGCGACAACGGCAAGAGGGCCTGTGCGCGGGCGACTATCGCCTGTGTCAGAAGGGACATTGGAGCTTTGAGCACATCCCCGATCGAAGCGAACCTTGCAGCGTCCTGGAAGAAGGAAGTCAATCGCCGCCTCGAAGAACACAAAAACCGCAGAGGCGGTTCTGTCGCCGGGCCCGCGGCGCATCAGGACAGGCACACTGCGGCCAGCCGTGCGGCACAGTCGGCAGCCGCGCGCGTAGCGGCACGTTACGCCAACGCCCCCAGCTACAGCCAGATGTTGGCCGAAGAGGCACGCAGCGCAGTGCGCGCCGCGGAGGCCGCGTCCCGGGCCGCGCTGGACCTGCAGGCGGCGGCTGAATCGGTCCTGGCAGGCCTTGAAGCTGCATCCGCCTCCGAGCACGCCCGCGCCCCCGAGACCTTTCACATTCTGTCTTCCGAGCTTGCCTTTGAAAACTCATGGGAGGCACAAGTCGAGCCTGCGCGCCCTGCCGCGCCTTTGCCGCCCACACCTTTACCGCCCGCCCCTGCACAGTTTGAGCCGCAGCAACCGCGGAGCTACGGAATCCGTTGGGATGCGGACCTGCCGCCGCGGCCTGTGCAGCCAGTGATTGCCCGCGCGTTCCACGGACCGGCGGACTTTGACCAGGCTGCCGAGGGCTGGTGGGAGCCTGGGTTGCAGCCGCCAAGCAGCATGGAAGGGGATGCGATTGAGTCGGTCGAGCCGTTGCAGCCGATGCACGCCAACCTGATCGAGTTTCCCCGCGAACTGGTAGCCACGCGCAAAATGCGCCCGCGGCGTGCCGAGGGGCCCTGTGGAGCGGGGACGCGCGATGCGCAGTTGAGCATCTTCGAGGTCGATCCCGGAACCATTTCAATCGAGCCGGAAGCAGCCGATGGAGGGTCTGAAGCAGCCGCGCCGTCATGGCAAGGCGCCGAGTGGTCCGACATTCGATTGGGCGAACAGCCCCTGGCGCAACCGCGGGCCGACACTGAATTGGAAGAGGATGCGGCGCCGGCGCCTCCCGTGCTGGAACTGGCGCCCTTCGCGTTGCGGGTGATGGCCGCCGTGGTCGATGGCGCGCTGATTACTGGAGCCTTCCTGGCAGCCGCCATGGTTGCGGCCACCCATGTGAACCAGTTGCCCGCGTTGAAAGGAATCGAAATAGGTTCTGCGCTGGCACTTGTAGCCATCGGCGCACTCTACCACGCGCTCTTTCTCACGCTGGCGGAGGGTACACCGGGAATGAAGTACGCGCACATCGCCCTGTGCACCTTCAGCGATGAAGATCCGTCCGCGGAGCAGAGACACAAACGGCTGGTGGCCCTGCTGTTGTCGCTGTTGCCGGTAGGACTCGGCCTCGCCTGGGCCATCTTCGACGAAGATCATCTCACCTGGCACGACCGCCTCTCCGGAACCTATCTGCGGCGGTACTGAAAGCCAGAGATCAGGGGTCAGAGATCAGTCGCCCATGGGCGAACCTGACCGGCATATCAAGCTGGGTGCCCCATCCTTCGC
>PLPU01000041.1:0-5817 GCA_003159975.1 Acidobacteriaceae bacterium | reverse complement strand
GCCACCAAACCGTGAAGAAAGAACGCGCCGGCGGCCAGCGGACCGAGAACGTTAGAGATGTAGTTGACCCCGGTCTCGAGTGTGCCTTCTATACCAGAGGCCGACTGACCTTGCACGGCCTTACCAAGAACCGGCGAATTGCCGGATTGCTGGGCGAGGGCGCTCGCTGGCAACAGGATGATTCCCATGAACAGGTGAATGCCCAGCGTCCACAGATAGGCGCGCACCCAGACCTGATTCCGATTGATTTGCATGCGATCGTTCCCCGATTCTGCTCCATCGCGTGAGGGCGTGGGGCAATGAAAGTGGCTTCAACTTAACGTGTCCAAAGTTGAGGGGGAAGACCTAAGTCGAAAGAATTTTTCGCCGTCAGTATGGATGAAATCGGAGAGATCATCTCGCATCGGCGCAGTGGGCAAGACGCCTGAGCAACCCGAGGATGGTCCCCTGGGGCGAGGGAACAGAGTGTCACATGAGCAGTTCGGGAGGGAAATAAGGAGTGGAGAACCTCTAATGATCGTCGTCTAAAAGCAGGAACAGTGTGTCGTTTTCACGTTCGCGACAGTTCGTGTCCTTTCGGCAAGCCTGCCTAGTCAAGGCGGCTAGCTGATTGATGGCGGGTTTGCCATCAAGGGTCCACGGGTAGGAGATGCTAGTTGGCGGCTAAACTGAAATGACCTGGGGATCACATAAATCACCTATCCATTTGCTCATTTCCTTCCCCTGTGTTTGGTCGGCATAGGGCATTAACTGGTATGAACACGGTGAAGATGTTCCAAATGAATATTCGATGCCGATGACTGGCAGCATTCTGGCGCCGTGATATATTTCCCAGCCAGCGGTTGGGTTAAGAATTGCATCCCTGTTCTCATCGGTGTTGAATTCCGCGTTCTCAGCCTCTCTGCTGATACAAGCGCCCCGATTGGGATGTCGCAATCATAGGCGCGCGCACATTCATCCGATCCCAAAGTCTCCTCGGCCATGCGCTGGAACTGCGCGGCGCTGGCTGTGCTGCACTTGGCGTTCGTGCGCAAGGTTTCTGCCTTCGACTCGCGCCCATGCCTCGGCGCGCTGTGTGCTCCTATCGAACTCCCGGTCACCGCGTGGGCCAAAGACGGCCTCGGCGGTGCGCTCCGCATAGTTAGTCCAATTGCGGTTCTCTGTCTCGCGCCCCAGGCCTGCGTTTTCCCTCAGAGCTTGCGTTATGGCGTGCTGATTGTTGCCCGTTACGCGCATTCTTACCGCAATCATCCAATCAAGCTGTGAGGCGTTCCGCACCTCGATTCGATTAAGGATGTCGGCCTTGTGCAACTGATACGACCTGCTCGGCGACGGCATTCCAGAAGGAATTACTGGAACTGGCCGGCCATCGTTGGCGCCGCGAACAATTTCCCGGCGCAGCTCTGGATTGTTGATCTTGAATCCATGTTGCGCGGCGAGCGCCGCGCACAGTTGCTTGAACTCGTCGGGGCCAGTGATGGTTAGTATTCCCCACTTCTGTACGCCCAACTGGAGCGCAGCTAAGACCACAGCCTCATCCTGCGCTTGCCAGACGTCAATGCGCTTGCCACGATCCGTGAAGCTGACGTGGCTTGGATCGGAGCGTGATGAATAGTGAATTTCAGCGAACTTCGAGTGCGCGGACTGACTCACCCGCGCGATGAAGTCGCGGATGTCGCGTTTGCTTGGTATTTCATCACCGTCTCCACGAATCGCGGTACCGGGTGTTTCCGTGTCCCGATACCTCCAATGCTCCGCGAGCTGTGGCTCTCCCTGCTCTATAAGACACTGCTCGAACGTCTTCCGCCGGCCGAACCTCACTCTGAGACTGTCACGCCCCCGCTTTTGCCGTTCCATCAGCTCGGCTCTGCGCTTAGCGTGGTCGGCGGCCAATAGGCTCCTGGCAACATTCAGGGCATTGCCGGACCACTTGCCGCCCTGATAAAGCGCGGCCCGTTCTTTGCGAAACTCCGCAGACTGCATCTCGCGCGCTGCGCGATGTTCCATGCGCTGCTGGGCCTGAGCAGCGTCCTTTTCTTTGCGGTTCGCTTCGAGTACCTTTCGATACTCTGCCCAGTTCGCTGGCATATCAGGGCGAAGAGGCTCTGCCATATGCGGCTGCTGCGGCATTATATTGCCGCGGCTATCAGGCTGAAATTCACCCAACCGCTCCTCCATCCGAGTCCTACTGAATTCACGACCGATGCAAGAGGCCTTGAGCGGCTGGTCTCCCACCCAAAGCATTGCACCGCTGCCCTTTCGTTCATAGAGCATGTGCACCTGAGCCAACCCTTCATGCACCTGCGCCCACGTTTTCGCATTGCGCAGAATTGGCGCTGCTCTTTCTTGCGCGATTCGTTCGCAGGATTTCTCTCCGGTCGCATTCTCATAATCCAGCGCCTTCGAGCGGGTCAGAGGCTTGCGCATGCTGCTGGCTCGTGTGACCTCACCGGCACGGCTCGTAAGATAGCGGGCGTTCTTCTCCGCCTCCCAGCCCTGCGCGTGGACAATCTCTGCGATGGCCTTGTGCGCTTTGTCGATGCACCATCCCTTGTCCTCCACACGTAACGTATCGGGATGAACGCGATTGAGAACGACATGAAGATGATAGTTCTCAGTGTTGCGGTGCAATGCAAAGACGGCAAGCTGGTCGCTGCTCATACCCAGATGCCGTTTCAGAATACCGACGGCCTCATTGCATTGCGCCTGCGTCGGCTGCTCGCCTTCCTTCCAACTCAAGAGCCAATGATCTACGGGATCTTTACTGCGAGTCGCTTCCATTGCAAGAGCAACCATCTCGGCCCGCTGCCCCTGCTGCGAGTCGGAATAAAAGTTTCCGTTTGCACCAATGTACTCGGCCTTCTGTGAGTCTGCGCGTCCATCGGCCACAATGTAGTCAAGCAAGCCGCCAACGCGCGCAGCCTTGCTCGATTGCGTTTTCGGATTGGCGATGTATTTAACGATCATTGTTGGCGACTCGTTCTATAGCAGCGCGTAATGTGCGAATCGTCGCGACGCACTCGTCTACGACATCGCCGTGCAGGGCGAGCTTATTCATCGCATACTTTTGAAGACCGCCCAGACGGCGCAGCTCGCGAATCATCATCAGGTCAGTCGCGGCGTGGATCGTTTTGCCAAATGTGCGCCTGCGGACGAACTCGCTAATGCTCATTCCGGCAAGGTCGGCGTCTTCCCGGAGTTGCACACGCTCTGACGCCGTTAGCCGCATTTCGAACCGTGATGCAGCGCGATCTTTTACTCGTGATGTGAACGGCATTGCTTTTCCCTACGCGAAGCGTGCACGGTTACGTTCAGGATGAGCCGCGATGAGACAAGCGCAGCGCGGAGCATCATAGGCGACGGGTTGGACGAAACATGGCGAAGCCATGTGTACGGACAACCCGCATCCTGTACCGCTCTTCCAACGCATAGCGCGTTACACTCACAACTTATCCGAGAAACAACTTTCACGCAAGGCCACATCGCACGCGGTAATCTTCGCGAGAATTATTTTGTTACGCACTATTGTGATCCATTACTCACTCATTCGAATAACTGCTCATCACCCAATAAACACAGGGGTGTCGGCATTACTCGTCCGCTTCATCTCGTGCTACTGTACATTTATTCCTCGTTGCAAAATACTCCAGGAGGAACTTGATGACACAAAGAGAAGTAATCACTGAGGCAATGCTCCAAGCTGCGATTACGGCCTTGGATAAACGAATTGCAATGCCTCCCCTGCCTGCGGAGAAAAGATATTCGCGCAGAGAGGCATTTGCAAAGTTGCGCGGAAAAGCCAAGGAAGCACTCGCCGCCGGACACACTCTTGAAACGGTGCTTGATGATCTCAAGGGTGTTGGCCTCGGCATGACGATCTCGACCGCGCGGCAATACCTGAAACCTGGGAGAAGAACAAGCAAGGGGCGCGGTGGTCTTCGACTGGAGGCCCAAGAGAAACCGCTTGCGAAAACTGCTCCGGCTGCGCCCGCAAAATCAAGTGCTGCCCCGGTAAACACAGTTGCAACGAAAAAGGGAACATTCACGGTAATCGAAGACGACAAGGAAATCTGAGGAGGAAGTATGGGAAAGCCTGTGTACATGGTCAGCGGTTCAAAGGGCGGCGTCGGCAAGAGCATTGTCTCGATGTCGCTGATTCATTATTTGTCGAAACGCGACGAGAAACTGTTGCTGATTGACGCGGATACTGCAAATCCAGATGTCGGCAAGGCGTATGGAAAGTCAGTTGAAACCGTCTACATCAACCTGGACGAAAAGGACGGATGGATGGACCTTGTAAATCGTCTGGCCGTGCAGCCCGACGAGACCGTGGTCGTCAACACACCCGCTCGCAGCGGGGTGGGCGTAAAACTCTACGGGACGCTGCTCACGGAGTCCATGCAAGAGCTGGGGCGCAAATTGGTAACGCTGTGGGTAATCAATTCACAGCGGGATAGTCTCCAACTTTTGAAGGACTATCTGGACACAGTCAGTGGTCATACAACCCATGTTCTTCGCAATCTGTACCACGGGCCGGAACGCAAGTTTGAGCTATACAACAATTCAAAGATCAGGGCGACGGTAGAGGCTCAGGGTAAGACTTTCAATTTTCCAGAGGTGGCGGACCGCATCTCCGATCTGTTGCACAGCGAGCGACTGACGATTGAAAAAGTAATCGAAGTCGCACCCCTGGGAAATCGCGCAGAGGTAAACCGCTGGGTAAAGGAGTGTGCATCGGTCTTCGATGGGGTTGTTGCATGAATGTCGATACAGCCTTTCGCTCAATCTATGGCCGTGCTCCGAGTCCTGAAGAAACGAACCGCTTCAATCGCATCGGCAAAGAGCTAGATATTCGGGACAACGATGCGATATGGGCCATCGTCTTTTTACTTGGCCACCATCTTGATTTGGCGAAACAGATGTCGGAACAAATCGACAAACTGATTTCGCAGTCGCTCGCAAGGTACGCGACTTCGCTAGACAGTGCTCGCAGGTTGGCTGAAACTGATCTTGCGGCAACGAAGGCGCGGATAGAAGAAACTGTGGGCCAAGCCGTCGTAACGTCTGCGCAAAGGGAGATTGCGCGGGCCGCTCAGACTGTTGCACAAATCACGGTCCGTAAATCCTGGCTTCAGTGGCTCGGCGGAGCAGCGGTCGTAGGAATGGTGTTGATTGGTGGAGCCTTTTATTGGGGATATGCTATCGGGAATACAAATGGGTATGCACGTTCGCTCGATATAAAAGCGGTGTCTGCCTGGGCTGCGTCAAGTGAAGGGCAGGCTGCTTACAAGCTGGATCAGGATGGGGATTTGAGATCTTTGATTAGGTGTGACCGTGATGGTTGGACCGTGCGGCGGAGCCAGGACGGAAAGCATAAGCTGTGCATTGTGCATCCTGCCAGCGATGGTTTTGTCACTGGCTAGTATGTCCCGTAGGCTCCTGGGAAAACAAGGCAAGAGCGGAGCTTCGTAGATACCTTGTTCGCCTGAATATGAATCATCCAGTTCCAGGCGGCAGTCATCACAGTAGTCCCAGTGTCGGCGGCAACAACTCCCAGTGTTTTCTTAACGCCCGGTTCGTTGGGCGCGAACTGATGCCCGCAAAAATCGCGCTACCGGAGACACGGGATTTGTCTTTGAGCCATCGGGCTCCCTTTAGAACCCTCTTGCATTTGCAAGAAATATATGGTATTTTTTCTTGCAGATAGTAACGATTACATATGAGCCAAACGATTGAAAACACGATCACAGTTAGGATCCGTGGAACAGGTGTAGGGTGGGCGTTTTCTCCACGCGACTTCCTGGACCTCGGAGGCCG
>PLPU01000572.1:0-6692 GCA_003159975.1 Acidobacteriaceae bacterium | reverse complement strand
AGCAGGTCGAACTCCGAGCGGTGGAGCAGGTCGGAGTAAAGCCGCCGGGTCTCGATGGCCAGAGAAGCCAGTCGGCAGCCGACACTGAGCGCGTCTGTCTCAGCGGGATCAGGATGAGTCCCTGGAGCGAAGCCCGCAAAGAGGGTGCCCAGCGGCGGCCCGCTGCGCGCGGGAATATCGGCGCGCACTACCCGCATGGATTCCGAGTTCGACGGATAATTCCCCAGGCGCGCTCCGTCGGTAACCTGGCACCAGCAAGGGTCGCCGTCGAGCCCGAAGGAGGCCATTTCAGTGATCTCTTCCAGGATTTCCGCCAGCGGCCGGGAGCCGTTGATGTCCTCGAGAATCCGGCTCCGCCGCTGCTCAAGTTGAGCCATCCGGCGTTCCAGAGCCGCCTCCGCTTCAATGCGTGCCGACAAGGCAGCGGTCTGGCGCCGCACCTTCCTTTTCAGTGTTACGCCCCAGAAGACCGACGCAATCACTACAACCAGCAAAACGGAGACCACGCGTGTCAGGTTTTCCGTGTTGAGCCACGACGGCTCGGCGATCACGGCGACGTCGTCGAAGGAGCGCAAAAGCACGTTAAAAGGCACTTCCTCGCCGGGACTGATTGTGTTGGCATCGACAATCATGCAGATGCCCGTGACCCGGATGATAGACCCCTGGGGAATCTGTTTCATGGGAAGCAGCCCGGCGTTTGCCGGCGGGTGCCGGTAGGTGGCCGTGAACAGCCGGCCATCCGAAGAAAGAATGTACTCGTCCTCCGTCGCTTCCCGCACCGCGGTGACCACCTGGGCTTCAATGGAAACCAGGTCGTAGAGGTGGCCATCGGGAGAGTTGCTGCTCCAGTAGGCCAACTGGTGCCAATTCGCGGATTGCGGTGTGATGGGAGCCTGGATATGGCTATCCAGGATTTCGCCATCCGTGAGGGTAAGAAGGCGTTCATGGGCATCGGGAAAGCCGGTCGCGTCCGCCCGGTCACCAATCCGCATGGGCTCCCTGGTGTGGGTTGCGATCCACATGCTTTTGCGACCGTCCTGGAGCACGATGGCGGAGCCCGGCTGGTAATACGTGATGGTTCCCTGAATCCGCACCCTGGGTGTGAGGTCATTCATGTGATAGAGGAAAAGAACACGGTCCATGGGCGTTACGGGGAGAGTCCAGGGATCTGCGGCCGCGTGCTTCAAGATCCTGATGTCGTCGAGGGATGGGACGTAGAGCACAACGCCGGTCTGCTGCATTTTGTCGTCGAACTTTCCGGCGGCGGCGCCGGTGATTTCGACTTCGGAATCCAGCAGGCTTTTGAGGGCTTCATCATCGTTGCTGTTCACGTTGGCTTCGAAGTGCCCACCCTCTGTAAGCAGTTGGAGGCGGGCACTGAGCACCGGGGGAGTGCCACCGGAGGCAACCAGGTCCGCGGCGCGCACGATGGCATGGATGGTGACCATCGTCGAGTCGTCTCTGGCGCGAATCAGATCGTCGAAGGTGGCGGGCAGGGGCTTGGGAGGAGCGCCGTGGTGCAACAGGGTTATGCTGTTGGCAATCACCAGGGGACGGAAGCTCGCCTGCATTCTGCCGCGCACCTCAATGCGGTCGCCGGGATCCAGTTGGGTGCCGTTGGGAGGCCGAACAAAGATGGCCGTATCGCCATCCTGCACAAACAGCAGGTTCTCATAGCCGCGCGAAAAGCCGACCGTGGCTTCAAAGTCGACGGGAATTGGCTTGCGCGCGTCGTCGTTGGAGATTGCGTGGATGGCCCGCAGCGTCGTGAGTGGAGCCGCCGGCTCCGCCCTGGCCGTGCCGAAGCTGAGCATGACCGCAACTGCCGCAATCAGACGCATCGGGAACATCAGGTCAAGGTTGCCTTGTTTCATTCACTTCCTGCCGTCCTGGCAAAAGAGATTCAATTCATCCATCGCACAGGCTCGATCAAGCATGAAAAAACAATCCGGAATCAATGCGCAAGCGGAATCTTCCGAAAATCAATGCGTACTAATCTTACTCCCAGGTAAATCTGATTTAATAGCCATTTTGGGGGATACCGATGGCCCATTCGCATCCTATCGTTGCCGGTGAAGTCCGGACTGGTTCATCTTGACCATCTCGATCGGCGCGCATGAGGTTCGTCCCGCTACGATTCAATGAGCAGGAGAAGTTCGCATGACGAAGAATGCCGAGGACCGAATTGCTTCCCAGTTACTGCACGGCGGCACACAGGCGCTGCCCACGCGCCGGATACGCGTGATCGGGGTTCCGCTGGACATGGGAGCCAGCCGCCGCGGGGTCGACATGGGGCCGTCCGCGATGCGCGTGGCGGGCCTCGAGAGGCGCCTTGAGTCGCTGGGCCACCAGGTGACGGATGGGGGCAACATTCGCGTCGAGATCGCCGAAACCCGGGCCTCCGGCGACAAGACAGCGCGCTATCTCACCGAAATCGCCGAGACCTGCACGCGCACCGCCGAGGCGGTAGTCAAGACCCTGGAAGAGGGGATGACCCCGCTGGTGCTGGGCGGCGACCACTCGCTGGCGGCGGGTTCGGTCTCCGGCGTGGCCGAGTTTTACCGGCGCAGGGGCCAGAAGATCGGAGTCATCTGGATCGATGCCCACTCCGACATCAATACCCCGGAAACTTCCCCCTCCGGGAACGTGCACGGGATGCCGCTGGCGGCGCTGCTGGGTCTGGGGCCGGAGCCGCTGGGGACTATCTTCGGCTTCTCGCCGAAGATGGCGCCGGAGAATACGGTGCTGATAGGCTTGCGCGACATCGACTCCGCGGAGCGCGAAAACATTCGCCGCGCCGGCGTGGCCGAAGTCTACACCATGCGCGACATCGACGAGCGCGGCATGCGCACGGTGATGGAAGAGGCGTTGCGCGCCGCGGGCCGCGGGACGGCGGGCTATCACGTCTCGCTGGATATGGACTGGATCGACCCCGANNATGGAGATCATCGCCGACCACGGCCGCCTGCTGAGCTTCGAAATCGTCGAAGTGAACCCGGTGATCGACGAGCACAACCGCACCGCCGACCTCGCCGTCGAGCTTGCCTGTTCGGCGTTTGGGAAAAAGATCCTGTGAGTGGGAATTCGCTCTGCAAGCAGTCGGCTTTCAGCCTGAACTCGTTTTTCATGCCCGCCGGTTTCAAGCCGGCAATCGCCGGGGCTTCATCGCTTGAAGAAGCGCCGCGCCACCATACACGGCGGCTGCGATGAGCAACAATGCCTTCATGCCGAAGATGAAGGACAGGTTTTGCGCCAGGCCCCCGGCGACTGCGCCAAGCATGTTCGCACCGAAGGCTTTGCTTCGCCCACCGAAGCGGCGGAAACTCTCAGTGAAGATGATTCCCGCAAAGAAAATCGGTACGCAGTAGGCAGCGCAGATCAGAACGCCCACAGATATTCCCGATCCAGGCACCCGGCTCCAGGGGATCGCATAGTTGGCTATCAGGGTTGCGCACAAAAAGGCAAAGTAGATGCTCAGGTTTCCTGGGCGCTTGAATTCCACATAGACATTCGAGAAAAGCAGAACGGTGAGAATGCCGGTTAGAGCGATGCAATTCACCAGCCAGGTTGTTCCGAAATATAAGGCGAGGCGGCTTACCAGTTGAGTCTCCATCAGCAGAAATCCCGCACCGAGCAGAAAGAACTGCCAGGTGCCTGTTTCCTTCCAACTGAAAAAGGGCTGACACAGATAGAGCGCCATGGCCAGTATCACCGCGGACACGGTGAAATAGGCTCGCGGGATGGAATGCCAATTGTGATAAACGTAGGGCCAGTCGTCCGTTGTGGGGGGCGGGGCGTTGTCGAGCGTCAGTGGAAATACAGGCGGGCGAGAACTCAAAAATGCCGACTTCTCCGCGCTGTGACTTTCTTCCCAAAGGGAGGAAGAATTCGACTCGATGAAAACCGTTGCATGGGCCAGGGCGCCCATTTGTGGAGAGTAATAAGTCAAAGGCGGATGCGGAAAAATGTGGCTCAACATCGAGTAGAATCGCTGTCCAATCCACGTCCAGGGTTGTCTCACCTCAAACTTCAGAACCAATATTCCGTCCGGACTCAGGAGCCGTTGGGCTTCGCGGAACGATTCTTCGGTATACACATAGTTATCCACCCGCATATTGCTATAGCCGGAAAACTCGGTGTGTGAGTCAAGCAACCCAAAGATGATGATGTCGTACTTGGTCTGGCACTGACGCATGAAGTTCCTGGCGTCGTTGGTGATCAGATGGACCTTTGGCGATGCATACGGCTGTTCAGGATGGAGACGCATTCCCAATGTGGAAATCAACGGATCGATCTCCACCGCATCGACTTGTGCGGCCCCATGCCGTAACGCTGCGGCAACGTCGTTGCCAGCCCCGGATCCGACAACTAACACGCGATTTGCGCTCTTGGCGAACTGAAAGGGGCTGTCATAAGAACTGTCCTTATAAATGCTCGCGAGTTGCGGGTTGTTCGCCATGAACCCGGGGGTAACATTGGCGATCGACATGTAACCCTCGTTGTTTACGTCGATCATGTATTGCTGGTTGCCGATGTCTGTAACTGTTAGCTTCTGGTACGGAGACCAGTAGACCGAGTTACCATTCGCTGGCCTCAGAGCAAATAGAGTAATGGCCAGCAGAGCACAGGCTATGAGAGTCGAGCGCCAGGAAAAAGGCTGCGCCAACAGGATCAGGACGAAGGCTACGGTGAACCAATATGGAGGAGAAAGCCATAAAAAGGCAAGAATGGCGAGGAGCCAGATGCCGGCCAGGCTGCCCAGCAGATTGACCGAATATGCCGTCACAGTATTCGATGCCGTTTCAAGGTAATACCCGATCCAACGGCCAAGAGGAATCATGATCATTACCAGCAGCAGCATGAATCCGGAAACGATCAACAACGAGACAGCCAGAAACTGGTAATACGACGATGAGGCGACCCTGATGGTTCCCCACAACTGTGCGTCCGTCGTGAATGAGAGAACGGACGACATGGTTTGCAGGATGTCGTGCCACGGCTTGAAAGGAAGGCTGACGGCAACGACCAATGTGGTTATAGCAGCCAAAGACGGCAGGACACTGCCGCGTTTGCTTGAACTGAAGCAACCGACGCCAAATCCCAGAAAACATACGATCAGCGACAGATTTTGAAAGAACGCGAAAATCTTGACTTCAGTGCCAAGCCAGCGAATCAGAACGATTTCAAGATAGAGGGCCGCCAGGCTGATCAGGAGCAACCGGCCCATTGAAGAAGTTTGCGAGGCCACGCCCCCTGTCTGGGCCGGCTCTGAAGATGCTTCCATTGTCACGAGGGTCCCTCTCTGGCGCGCCAAAGGTCACACGGATCGCTCGAGCGCGATTTGCGTAAACCCTAAGCGTCTCAGGCTGTACGTTGATTCCAAGGGTAACACCGCTCATTCACGGGCAACGGTGGTATTGACTGCCAGGCTTTGAATGGGTGCACGCTGCCCAAATTCCTGCCGGGTTCTCATCCCGTTCCGACCAGATTGGTCGATCCGGGATACTCTGCCGCTTCAGATTCGCATTCTACAATTGAGACGGAATGGCAAAAAAACTGCGCGTAGGGATTTTGTTTGGCGGGCGGAGCGGCGAACATGAAGTCTCGCTGCTCTCGGCGGCCTCGGTATTGAAGGCAATCGATCGCAAGAAGTTCGACGTGGTGCCCATTGCGATCAACAAGTCCGGACACTGGCTTACCTCCGGCGCGGCGGTGGGGCTGCTCGAAGGCTCCGCGCCGGCGAACGTCACTCCCGAGCACGGCGAATCGCCCGTAATGGCTGCGCTCAGCGTTGCCGCGCCGTCGGCCATCGACAGCCACGCCGCGCTTGATGGCCAGTCCCTCGATGTCGTTTTTCCCGTCCTCCACGGCACCTTTGGCGAAGATGGAACCATCCAGGGCCTGTTCGAGATGGCCGGCATCGCCTATGTCGGTTCCGGCGTCCTCGGCTCCGCCGCCGGCATGGACAAAGACTTGATGAAACGCCTGTTCGTCGAGGCAAAGCTGCCCATCGTCAAGCATGTGACGCTGCTGCGCACCGAGTGGCAGAAGTCGCCGCGCAAAGCGATTGCGCGCGTTGAAGGGACGCTCAAGTACCCGGTCTTCGTGAAGCCGGCCAACCTGGGCTCATCGGTCGGCATCAGCAAGGTCCATGACCGCAAAGAGCTGGGCCCCGCGCTGGCCCTCGCCGCAAAATACGACCGCAAGCTGGTGGTGGAGCATGGCGTTGGTGGCAAAAAGGCCAAGGCGAGGGAGTTCGAAGTTGCCGTGCTGGGCAACGATGAGCCCAAGGCGAGCGTGGTCGGTGAAATCATTCCCGGTAAGGAGTTTTACGACTACGAGGCCAAGTACCTTTCAGAGGGCTCAGTGCCTGTGATTCCGGCCAGGCTTACCCGCGCAGAGTCAAAGCAAGTGCGCGAAATGGCGATTGCCGCCTTCCGTGCCTGCGATCTCGCCGGCCTTGCGCGTGTCGACTTCCTGATGGAACCCGATGGCAAACGGCGCATCTTTCTCAACGAAGTCAACACCATGCCCGGTTTCACCAAGATCAGCATGTACCCCAAGCTTTGGGAAGCAACGGGCCTCTCCTACACCGGCCTGATCACGCGCCTCATTGAGCTGGCGCTTGAACGCCAGGAAGAGAAGAAGCAAACGACGTATACGAGGGATTAAAGTCAGTTGTCAGTTGTAAG
>PLPU01000557.1:0-7148 GCA_003159975.1 Acidobacteriaceae bacterium | reverse complement strand
ATGATTCGCCTCCGCGGAGAGGCTCGTCTGCGCATGAACAACCGGGGCGCCCCGGTTAGTCGAATGCACACAAGATAGGCAATGCACAAGAGCAATATCAAGCTGGCCAGCAAGGCTCGGACTATAGCCACCCCGGAACTAGAGGCACCATGCCATGCAAAGCCTATCAGACTTCCTGATCCTTCGCGGCGCTCAAGACAATGTCTACCGTTTGTACGCCTAGCTGCGGATGCCTGGCGGTCAGCCGAACATTTCCTGCCCTCTCCCCTGCGCGAATCCACATTGCCCCGGTGCCACCGACAAGCGAAAACGGATTGTCGCCGATCAACGTGGCCGGACCCTCCAGGCTAAAAGAGATAGGGTCGTTCGCATAGGTGCGCACAGCTCCAAACTCATCTGTCACGCGCAGAACCACACGCGTGGTATCGGCGCCATCTGCCATGAGACTAACGTCATCCGGAATAAGGAGAAACTTGCGATCGACTCCACGACCTGACAACGACTTGGAAATAACCAGCTTATCCTTCACATATCCGTCGATGCGCAAATCCCCCCAACCACCGCGGAAATTCGTAACATCTACGATAAAAGGAGGATATTTCAGATAACTGAACCCTGTGCGGTCGGGATTGACTTCGGCAAGCAGGCGCCATAAGTTGTCCTCAGCTCCGTCCGAGCGTACGAACAGCTTAAGGTGATCACAGTTAGAGCAGATCACAGCTTTGGTGAATCCAATCGACTCATCGCCGCGGGCCCAGTGGAATGCCGGTTCGAGAACAACTTCTTCGCCGGGATCGCATTGCGACTTATAGAACCCGGCCGCGGGCTTCGGTTCACGAAAGATATCCATCACACCGTGGTAGCAGATGCGGTCGCCTGAACCAAAGTCGTCATGCGTGTTGTAGTCAAACGCGCACCACCCGATTCCACCCGCATATTGCGCGTCGGAGGCGATTTGATTGTGAATGCGGGCGTGGCGCAGCGTATGTTCCCGCTGGCGTTCATCGTCGTCCGTTGTTTTGGTTGGAAAGGTATGGCCTACAAACTCCGTATTTAAATACAGCGGATGATTCGGTTTTCTCAATGGGAACCCGAAATCGTTCACAGTAAACACATCTTCCAATAGCTCACTCTTCGCAAAATTTCGAATTCCGCCCGTTTGGCGAGTACTGTCCAGCGCGTGCGCAAGCGCGTTGGTTCTCAAATAGAAGTCATGGTCGTCCTTCGATTCGTTGATGCGCACGCCCCACAAAATAATGGATGGCCGATTCCAATCCCGGCGAATCATGCGGCCGACGTTATCAATTGCCACCTGTTTCCAGGCCTCGTTGCCTATATGTTGCCAGCCGGGAATCTCCTCGAGCACAAGAAGGCCGATTTCATCGCAACGATCTAGAAAGTGGCGCGACTGTGGATAGTGCGAGGTGCGCACAATATTGCAGTGAAGACTGTTGCGCAAAATCTCCGCGTCCTTGCGCTGCACACGAGCCGGCATTGCTTGACACGCGTATGGGAACGTCTGGTGACGATCGAGGCCGCGCAGCTTGACGATCCTGCCGTTCAGCGAAAAGCCGCGATCGGTGAAGACCGCTTCACGGAAGCCCACACGACGCATATCCTCATCGACGACACGGCCTCTGACAAGCAACCGCACATGAACAGTGTAGAGATGAGGCTTGTCCAGTTCCCAGAGCTGGACCTTTCCTGGATGAGTAAGTGAGACGACGTGCCGCGCTGGATCGTCGTTGGTTTCAAGACTGGCATGAACCCGCGCGTCGTTATACGGATCTGCGATTGCAGGGTCTGCAGCGGACTTCGCTGAAACGGATGCCGCTTCGCCAATCACGTGCGTGCCCCTGGCTACGATCTGGTCGCCGTTGCGCAATTCGGCTTCCAGTGTTAGCCGGCCGTCTGCGGTAATCGGCCCCCCCAGGAAGCAGGCAACATCCAGCGAAGGATTCTCGCTCAGCACGTCTTTAGGTTGAGCAAAGATGTTATCGATAAAAGTNNTGTCGTCGCGTTCCGTTGAATCAAGCTGAACGACTAGTACGTTCTCCCCGTTAAATTGGATGTGCCTCGTAAGTTCAAAGGAAAAGGGCGTGAAGCCGCCCTTGTACTCACCCAGGAGAACTCCGTTGATCCAAACAGTTGAGGCAGTCATTGCCCCTTCAAAGTCAACAAAGATCCGCTTTCCTTGCGCGTCACGCGGAGTCTTGAATCGACGCCGGTAGGTGGAAACAAACTCGTACTCCTTATCGTCGAAGCTATGCCATGGCAGTGAAATGTTTGTATGCGGAACAACGACACGTTCAAATTTGGAGTCGTCAAATCCAGGTAACTCAGCCCCGTCCACTTTTGCAGGATGATACCGCCAGTTGCGGTTCATCGGCAGAACGGCCCGGCCCTCCAAGGATTGCTCCTCAGCGCCTGCAAGCGCAGAAGCTCCAGGTAAAGCAGCTGTTGCGAACAATGTGCCCGTTGTCTTGAGAAAATCGCGCCTATCCAACAGTCCACTCCCTTTCGAATTCTCGCTTCAACAACAAATGAGTGCGCCCGGTCCTTCCGTTCACGCTTCTATTTCCGCTCCACTGTGACCTCGTACCAGGTAGTAGTCGGACTGCCGAGTTGTATCTTCCAACCATCGCCGTCTTTGAGCGCTTCGATCTGAGGACCAAGAGCCCTGCCGGCGCCATCGATCGGCTGAAGGTGAACTGTGCGCGCCCCCTCAATGCCACGTAGTATTACGTTGCCCTTCACTTGCTCAATCAACGTAGGGGAGCCTCCCCAACTTGTTACATCCGTTCCCGCCGAATTCCATTGCTGCCCTGTGTTTTCAACCCGCCCCCCTGCGACAAGAAGTAGTCTCGAAGCCTTCGCAATAGGCTTCTCATCAAGAGAATTCAGCAGAATGGTGCAGAATGTATTCTCAATGTTCGCCGAGAAGTGGCTGACAGACTTTGCGTTCGACTTGACAAAGCCGATCAACGCCTCACTCCGAGGAGTATCAACAGTTACAAGGCCGCCCTTTTCAGAGGAATGAAACCATGCAAGCTGCCTTGTGTCGGAGACGATTGGATCTGGCATAGGAACTTTCGGAAAAGGCAAGTTTGGTGGACCATCCAGCGATGAGATCCGAACCTCATGCTCAAGCGGCAGATCAAGTGGAAAGCCTGAAGTAAAGTATGGGCGATCGGTTGACGGAAGAAGCATGCTGTCAAAGACCTGCTTCTCCGTGTACGACCGTTCCGCCACGTTATGCGCCTTTTCGATATCACCACGAAGAAACATCAACGCCCCGGCGGCTAGCTCAGGCATTTTGACCGGATCAAGCGACATGTCGAATGGATCACCCACGTAGGGCTTCCAGGCCGGATCTACCTTCGGCTCAAAGGTGTACCAGAAAATGCCGTCCCAATCCTGCATTCCGCCATAACTTGCAAGTATCGGAATGCCTTCACCGTCAAAGTCATTTGGAAACGGTTCGTTGACTTCACTTACTGTGCAGGGTTTCCCCGCAATGGCAGACCTTGATAACTCTACAACCGTGGAGTTGAATGGATCGTTCACCATCGGGGATTTACGGACGTACATCTCGGGGTGTTGCCAATACGTATGCCCGTCGATCACATCGGACGGCAAGGTCGCCAGGAGGATGGGGTAGCCGCTGCCTGAATGACTGTGATCCGCCGTCGCAATCACCAGCGACTTCGATCCCAGCGTGCCCTTTACATAACTCTCCATCTCCGCAAAGTAATCCTGCTGCGCATCGTTGTAGAACTCTGCCTCAGCGTAGAACCGCTCAGGCGGCGCTGTAGCACCCGGGTTTCTAAATCCGGCCATAAGCGGGACAGCAGCCTGATCGCCGCTCGCGCCAGCAAGGCTCCGCAACTCGGCAATCTGCGCCGGCGTCCTGTGTTTTGAAAGCCAGCTATTGTACATCTCAGTGAGTTCATGCACGTAGAACTGCGACGGAGCACGGTACCCGATATTCAGCGCATTTTCATTGTTGATTTCGACGATGGCGACAGCTGGGTCCTCGGTGTATTTCAAACCGCTGTAGGGATTCCGGTGGCCCAGCAACTGTTGTGCATACTCCTTCTGTAGTTCGATCATGCGCCGGTCGAAAAGAGAGGTCCCCTTTGCGCCTTCCCGAAGAACGTTCGCATCCTGAACGCCGTCGCCGGCCTTGAACGGACGGCCGACCAGAAGATTGAAGTCGATATAGATGCCGCGCTTCTCAAGCTCGGCGATGAAGAAATCCTCCTTATCCAACTCTGCGGCATCGAGAGCGCGTGTGTCCTGACGGCTGCTGTCGATGAGCCCGCGTGGGGTGGGAAGATCGAGAAACTGCAAGCGCACGCAGTTGACGCCGAAGCGCGCCAACGTCTCCGCGAGAAACGGCGAATCCTCCTTCGCGGGGATTTGGCGCGAGCCCTTGCTCCAGTCCGTAATGTTCACTCCCCAGAACCGAATGCGCTCACCATCTCCGGTGGCAAGATGGCCATCCACGACTTTGACAAACCCATGCTTGCCCGCGGGAGCGTCCAGCAAAAACGAGACATCGACCGGCGACTTGGACAGGAAGCCGGCACGGTGATCCATTGCAAAAGGCGCCATGCCATCGGTTGATTGAGCCGGAATCGGCGGGCGCCATGCTACAACAAACAGCGCGAGAGCGAACCTCAGGCAATTTCGCATGGATATTGTTTCCCGTTTTGCAGCGTTACCCGATTGTAACTCCGGCTCGACTGCTTCTTGGAAGATCAATTTCCGGAACATTTGCGTCGGTGCAGATGCATTCCCTCGTGGGCAGTTGGGAATCCGACAAACGTTGGATTCGACAAATGCCCCGCAAATGCTTCGGTGCAAGCGCCTGATTGTTGGCCTTGAGAGCCGCCTGACAGTGTTCCAGATCAGATGCAAGCTCGGAGCTTGGGTAGGCGGTTTGCGCCACCAACGGCATAGTCTCCAGAACGAAGGCACAGGGGATAAAGAAGGCGAATTGTTTCAATCCGAAGAGCATTGCTCGGACTTGTCTAACGGATTGTAGGACATTGAGGAAGCCAGAAAGTGATCCGATAACAGAAACCGGGATTTGTTAGCGCGTGAATCTGGTCGCGCTCGAATCCCGGTTTCCAGCCCCCTTTACGATTTGGACTTAGAAGGTAAGTCGGCCTCCCAATTGGATAAATCGTGCTCCAGTAAGATTACCCCCGGCAGAGCCGGGGGCTTCATTGTGTGAGCCGCTCAAAGTGGCTTGAGCGGGGACGCTAACGCGGCCCCGGTAAATTTTGGCCACCTTGTCTGTGGCAGGTCATCGCCACATGTTCAGTTGGTCGATCCGTTTGTCTTCCTGTTCCTGGTTGTGGATGTAGTCCCGAATCGTGGCCTCGTCTCGGCCCACTGTCGACACGAAATATCCGCGCGCCCAGAAGCTTTGCCCGGCATAGTTTTGCTTCTGCTCTCCATACACCCGCGCCAGGTGAATCGCGCTCTTACCCTTGATAAACCCCACCACAGACGACACGGAACACTTGGGCGGGATCGAGATCGTCATGTGTACATGGTCGGCCAGAAGATGCCCTTCCTCAATGCGACACTCCTTCTGCTCGGCCAGCTTTCGGAATACCTCGCCCAAATGCCGGCGCAGGTTTCCGTACAACGCCTTGCGTCGACATTCCGGAATGAAAACAACGTGGTACTTGCACTCGCAGCTATGGGAAGTTATACCCGTCCACATTACGGCGGCTTCGCAGGCTGTCGCGCCAACTTCGACGGCATTGACCGCTTCGGCGGCGGTTATATACCCCGGACAGAATGTCACCCTCACGGCAACAGTCACCTCCTCAGCGGGCACTCCAACCGGAACGGTCACATTCCTCAATGGTTCGACTCAATTGAGCACGGGTACGCTCATTGAAAACGATGTAGCAACCAATACCGGAACGCTTTCCCCAGGAGCCAATTCGCTCACAGCAGACTACGCGAGCACAACTGCATTCGCGGCCTCCAACTCCGCCGCCATCACCGTCACCGAACCGGGACTTCTCCCTGAATTCGAATTCGTCAAGCGTCTCCGTCCCGTCAGGCAGCAACCGCAGCGCTTCTCTTACCATCACGCTGGTTGGCTCATACAACGGAACCGTAACCATGAGTTGCAGCTCAGCCATGGCAGGCGCAACCTGCAGCTTCAGCCCTGCCAGTTTTAGGTTGGATGGTACGGGCACGGTGCTGACCGGGACGGTGACAATTGCGGCGTCCTCCTCTGCCGCAGTCGATGATCCGCAATTCAATCGTGCCAACAGCGGCATCGCGGCGGCAACCATCCTCTGGCTGCCGGGTGTCTTCGGCTTGCTCTTCGTCGCTCTCGGGCGGAAGCGCCTGTTGATGAACTCCCGTGCACAGACTATGTTGCTGCTTCTCGCGGCGCTTGTCGTAGCATCCGGTCTCGCAGCGTGCGGAGGAGGTGGTACCGGCGGTTGCTCCACCCAGCCGGTCACAGGCACTATCACCATCACAGCAGGCGGTTCGACCGGACGTGTCCAGAAGTCATTGCAGATGACCGTTACGGTCGAGTGAAATTCAAATTCATGCGCGGCAATCCTACTTCCGGCGGATTTGTTTTGCCAGAAGCGGCGCTATGATATCGAATATTTGCTCCTGAGCGGCCTTGCTCGGAAAGAGGGATTGCCATGCCGTCGTTTCGTTCTTCGCAAAAGGCGCATGCGTCCGATCTCGAGGCTCAATGGCACGCTGGACCGTCCTCTATGCATGATGCTCGGCTCTCTAACAAGGAAGAGCAGCCCATCCGCGTAGTCATTGCGATGTCTGCACAGCTCGATCGCATGGCCTGGGGCATCATCGTGAGCAACCAGCCTGACATGCAATTGACAGCCCAGGCAGCGTCGCGCAGCGAAGTCCTCTCTGTGCTGAAGGCCAACAGCCCTGGCGTAACTCTGATCGATGAAGCCATGCTTGACGCCCGGCGTTGCAGGCACCTGCATGAGTACTCCACGCAACCCCGGTCGAGCCGGTTTATTCTGGTTGCTCCGCATGAGTTGGATTACTCGCTCGAACAATCCCGTTACGCCTTTACACATGCCTATCTATTAAAAGGAGTGTCCGCCACAGATCTCCTGAACACGATT
>PLPU01000531.1:0-3284 GCA_003159975.1 Acidobacteriaceae bacterium | reverse complement strand
GCCTAAAGACGGGGCCGCGCGGCATAGTTCCTTCATTCTTCAGGTTTTGTCGGCGAAACAAAAGCGATCTGAAGAAAGAAGATCACGATGAATCCGAGCAATTCCGTTGCTGCGCCGGCAGTGAGCGCTTCCATGTATGCGCCGAATCCATCCAGTCCATCATGAGGATAGGCCTTGGCGTAATAGGCAAATTGGTGGCCTTCCGTGAGCCTGAAGACAGTTACGGCGAGGATGGTCGCAGCGAGGAAGGCGATCCCTGCGTGCGTCCATCGGGATTTGGGCCAATGCGTCATGGCTGTGATTTTCTCATGTATGGATTGACCCTACTTTGTTGCTTCCGCCCACTCTTCTTTGCCGCGGACGAGCACGGCGGCGCGGTCTTCTTCTAAGATCCAGCGCTGCTTTACGAGGTCGTCGAGGGCACGGGTGTAGCGGGCGAGGTAGTCGGCGCGGTCGGTGTAGCGCTCGGCGATGGATTTGCGCGGGTCGTTGGTCCGGATGCGGTCGGCGGCGGTTTTGGGAAGCGGCAGCCAGGACGCTTCGAAGCTGACGCGCTGATCGGGGGCGCCAATGGATGGGTCACGCAAATTCCACCCCACATAGGTGGCGAGCGGGGCGGCGTATTCTGGCAGGCGCACGCCGTCGCGCTCGTTGCCGTCGGCGTCGACTTGCGGCACCAGGACGGGGAAGGGCTTGCCGACTTTGGGCGGCTGGATGGTGAGGATACCGTTGCGCCAGTTGGGGCCGAAGTCGAGATGAAAGCCTTCATTGGCTTCATGCGGGCGAATGAGGCCGGGGATTGCGGGTAAGGCGTAGGCGCTGAGGGGGACGAGGTTTCCGTCGGCGATTTTGGGATAGCCGCTGGGTGGCGGAGGCGTGTTGGTGCGCACCCACGCGTCCATGTTAGCGATCATGGCGCGCCAGAAATATTTGATGGGCAGCGGGGATTGGGGCTGCTGGCCGAGCAGGTCGCCCGAGCCTTTTTCCGGAGGAAAGGCCCCTGAGAAATGCTGCAGGCCGGTGAAGTGATAGATGCGGACGCGGTCGGAGATTGCGGCGTCGTGCTTGCCGTCGGCGGTGATACTGATGAGGGCTGCGGCGCGGCCCCAGTATTCGTAGGACGTGTTGGAGAAAAAGATTTTGGGAACGACGTTTTCGGCGGTGGCACTGTCGAGCAGGCCGGCGGTTTCACCGGTGACGGGATCGCGTTCAGGCTGGTCGGTGAAGGGGAAGATGTCGGTGGGAAAGAAGATGGAAGAGGTGGGCTGGGAATCGCGCGAGGGCTGGGCGAAGCGATAGTTGAAGCTGCCGCGGCCCGCTCCGGCAACATGGGCGAGCACGCCGTCGAGCACGATGCGGCCTTCTTCATCGGCGTTGAAACCCTGGTAAAGGAAGTCGCGGAGGAAGCGGCCGTTTTGCGAGATGCCCTGGCCGTAGACGCGCTGGGCGGGGGTGATGGCGTCAGGCGCGTGCTTGGCGTAGGAGGCGAAGTCGCGAATGGCGGCGAAGCCTCCGCCGGCGACGACGGGGTCGGCGACGACGTAGACGTACTCGTAGATTTTGCCGGGTTGGAAGCCGCCGTTGAGGTGGATGAATCGATCGCTGGGGGCGAGCTTGCCCTCGACGGTGTCCGCGAACTGCCATTCGGCGCGGGGAATCACCGTGCGCGGGGCGTTGCGGGAGTCGCGGACGGTTAGGACATTACGCGGGTCGGCTGGGTCGGAGACGGGGTATTCGCTGCCGCCGATGTTGCCGAGGATCAGGTGGCCGAGGGGGATCTCAGGGAGAACTTTCGACGGCATGAGATCTCCGCGCAGGAGGCCGGTGATGGTGTCGCCGTGGTCTTTTGCGATGGGCGCGAAGAAGCGGAGCGCGCCTGGGCCGGTCGCGTCCCATTGCCAGCCGAGGGTAACGATGGTGTAGCCGTTGCGCAGCAGCCACGCGTCGCCGGCGTTGTGGGCAAGGTCCCAGTCGCCGCCGTCGACGAGCGAGATCATGCGCCCGCGGCCGCGATTGGGCACTTCAAGAATCATGGAGCCGTTGCCTTTGTTTGCGTCTTTTGGGCGCACGGCGATGAATTCAGAGGAGAACTCGACTTCGCCGTCTTTGAGGTTGACGGCGTTGGCCAGATCGACGATTTGCTTGTTGTGGGGATTGGCGACTGGGAGCGAAAAATAGACACGGCCAGTGATGCGCTCGTAGGGTCCGGCGTTGGCGAAGGACTGGCCGTCGAGGACGTCGGTGCGCGTGGCGACCTCAACGCGGAGGACTCGCGCGTGGAGGGGAAAAACGGCGAGCAGCAGGGCAAGGAGAGACAGAAGGGAAGTGAGTCGCGGGCGCATGGAAGGAAGGATAGCACCGCCTGCGGTCAGCGTAGATGCCCGGCACCTGCGGTGCGGCAAGATGCTCGCGGGAGGCTCGCACTGGCGTACTGCTTCCCACCCCAGCGCCGGGAAAACCAGGAAGAATGCGCAAGGATGGGGCATGGGGCTGCAGTAACCATGGGCCGGATCAATTGGGGAGGGATTGGCCGTGCGCTATCTGCTAGCATCCCTCTTGGAGACTTTTCCAAATGGAAGCTCTTACCAACGCGGGCCTTGGCGCTCGCCGCAATGAAGACATCGCACTCGATTTGCTTAAGTTTGTAGCAGGAACGACCGGGGTGGGCCGCGCTACCGTGCCCTCCACGGGATTCAGCGGCTCGGCCGCACCCAAGCCGGATGAACATGTGACCCAGTTGCTTGAGCTCTATAGCCGCTGCCTGAAGGCTGTCGAAGGCCATGGGCCGGAGCCGGGAGCAGCAGCATAGCCGGCGAGCCCATTCTGCGTGTCGCCATTGCCGGGGCCGGCGCCTTTGGCCGCAACCACCTCCGCGTCTATCGCGAACTGGAGACCGCCGGCCTGGGGGTTGCGCTGGTTGCCGCCATCGAGCCGGACGCTGCGCGCGCCGCCGAAGCCGCGGCTCAGTACGCGATCCCTGTGTTTGCAACTGTTGACGAGCTGCTGGCTGGCGATTTGAAACTGGACGCAGCCACTGTCGCCGTTCCTACCGTGCACCATCACGCTGTGGCCTCGGCACTGCTGGATGCGGGACTCGATTTGCTGGTTGAAAAGCCGCTGGCCGGAACCCTGGCCGAGGCGGACGAACTGATTGCTCTGTCTGAAAAGGGCAAGCGCATTCTGCAACCGGGTCACCTGGAGCGCTTCAATCCAGCGGTGTTGGCGATTCAGCCGCAACTGCGCCGGCCCATGTTCTTTGAGGCGCATAGGCTCTCCATTTTCAC
>PLPU01000059.1:0-9787 GCA_003159975.1 Acidobacteriaceae bacterium | reverse complement strand
GACGTGTGGGGATTCACTGGGTTGGTCACGGTGACGATCACGCCACGCGCGTCAGGATTGACTCTCGACGGGCGCAAGAGACGAGAGGATGCGGCTTGATTCACACCGAGATACCCTGGGCACACGCGATGTGGAATCCCTTTGCTTCGTGTGCTCCCACAGCGACTATTTCATGTCGACCCCGACCGATGGCGCTGTGATGCATGGCGCGTGATTCGCAACTGCCAGGATGTCAACTTTATGCTGTTCTCCAAGCGGCTGGAACGAATCGCTGACGGACTCTCGATCTATTGGAGAGACAGGAAGCCACTCCCGATGAAGTCCTCCGTTGTTACAGATGGGACCAGTACGGCGCTTTGGAATCACGCAGCAAAGCCATCATCTGGCTTACGATATTCAGCTTTGGTGGCGGCTGGGTGGGTCTGGTCTCAAATTCGCAATCACTCGCCAGCGCCGCATCAAGAAGTTTTCTCAGCGTAGTTCCGCCGTACTCGATTTGTTTGCTCATGGTTCGATCCTTGTCATTGTTCGGCGCTCTCAAAGGGCACGGCTCACCATTTGCATGGTTGGAGCCTATCCGCCAGGGCCATGTGCTCCGGCCTCTATGCAGCCTTTTCAATCAGGCTGGACCATGAGGGCACGTGAACATGGAGGCTGGCTTGAGCTGCTGCGAGTTCGTCGCAACGCTCGTTGTCAAGGTGCCCAGAGTGCCCCTTGATCCACTGTCCCCTTACGATGTGCTTTTCGGCCAGTTGGTCAAGTTCTTCCCACAGATCGGAGTTGGCAAGCGAATAGGTTTTCGTCTTTCGCCGTCGGGTCCATCCGTTCACACGCCACTTGTGACGCCAAGATGTGAGGCCTTCCAGAAGGTATCGGCTATCAGTGAACAGCAGTACCTCACAGGGCTCCAGGAGGGCCTTGAGGCCCTCGATGGCAGCCCGAAGCTCCATCCTGTTGTTTGTCGTGTCCGGAGCGCCACCAGCGCACTCCATGGCGTCTTGTCTGTAGCGCAGAATGCAAGCCCAACCACCAGGGCCCGGATTGCCAATGCAAGCTCCGTCGGTGATGAGAGTGACTTGCTTCATGCCTACATTCTCCTCCTGCTACAGTGACGGCCAAAGCACTTGAATGGGATATGGCAGAGATTCTTGCCCAGCCTGCGGTCGGCTCGACGGAGCTCGACCATGTGGTTCAGGTTCGAGGATGTCCGTTATCGTTTGGCCTGGCAGGTCATCGCTTTCAGCTCCTCCCAAGATCAGGCCTACGACTGAGCGGGGGCTGGATGCTTGGCTATGATTGTCAGCCCGCAGGTGATCGGTCGAAGCCCGAGTCACCGCGGTTCAGCATGTTTGAGATACTCAATGCTACTGTTTGAGCGTTACTCATTGCGAGTGTACTCAATCATCTGCCAACCAGATCACTGGCTGAGGAGCCAGAGCAAAAGGATAAGGTAGCTACAGTACTTAAATGCACCTTCGGCATAAGCATATAGTTCCCTTATCCCTTCATCACGTACGCCGTCTCGCCGCCGCCTGAAGGACAGAGGTTAGCCAGGAGCTTGCCCATATCATGGGGCGTCGGTGATTCTGCCATCGAGGTCTATCCTCTCCGGCCCAAGTCTCTGGGGATTTACCCCAAGAGCGAGCTGCCGCTGTCGGCAGCCGTATTCACCTTGTTTAACGCCTTGACAGGCTTAACGTGGTTTCCTGACGCGGTTGCCGCCTTTTCTTTCCCTTGCCTAAGGGCTGACGACGTTCCAGCCATGGTCGAGCCATGGCCCCGGTGTTGACTCACCGATCTGTACCCGCTTGTAGCTTCCACGCCACGGCTTTCACCGTGGATTTGTTGCCTCGGATGGCGCAGTGCACCGTCACCCTTGGTCTTCAAATGGCTGGGTGCATCCAGCCTTGCTGCTTAGCCGGCCTGCCTCTACGCAGGGGCAATCGTGTCTGGCTCCGCCGCTGTCTAGCTTCCGTCGCCATGCAGGCGGCCCTGGATCACTTTCAGAATCTCATTCAGCCTGGATTGTCCAAAGACCCAGAGGAGGTTCTCGTCATGGAGAATGGTGCATATTTCACTGCAACACTGATTTCTAGTATAGGAGAAACTCTGAGAATCGCTAATGTGTAATGTTCATAAGGGTTTCCGCCATTTGAAGGTCGGTCCTGCGGTGTGCCGAATCGTCAGGCCGCCGTCTTGGCATGGCAGTCTTGTGCGTACCCCAGGCAGCTGAATAGCCTGTCCCGCAATATCGTCAAAGCGGCTGGGGTTGCCTGGATGAGCCTACTCCGGAGCCGACTCGTATGCCTGACGTAGGTGGTTCATTAGTGGGAGTCGATGTCCAATTCAAGCCACATCGTGGTCGAAGGAGGCACCCAGTCAAATAGAAGGCTTCCAACAGCATTTCCAAACACATCCCCGGCAACTAGCGAAGGCCCTCACGCGAGGGCCTTTTCTGCGTGTTCTGAATCGAGTTCGGGATTCTGACGGAAATCTGGAATTCGATTTCCTGTTGCACACCAGAGAATTGCAAGCCCCTCCTGAGAGATCAATCAACGCGAAATGCACATGAGTGCCAGGTGAGTGGCTACACCGCCCCTGGACGGGCAGAGCGTGCTTCGCGCGAGGCTGAAAATGCTTCGGCGATGAAGGGACCAGGTAGTTAGTAGCACTTGGTCCAAGGCTCATTCGGTTTGAGCCCACCGGGGGCTAATTACAACTGGCTGCCATTCAAGGAGAATGAAATGACCACGAAGAAACAGCTCACACCAGAACAGATCGCCGTCCTCAACCTGATGGTCAACGGAGCATTCAGCAGCATCGCTATCCATGCCATTGGTGACCGCGTCTCCAAGGGTATTCACAAGGTTGCGGATGCAACTCAGTTTGCAACCGACAAGACCGCTTACGCAGCGGGTACTGTGCAGATCTGCGCCATCCCGGCTGCCAAGCATATGTGGACTGGGTTCACCGGCCTCTTCGTCAAGAAGACGGCCGCAACGCCTGCCTCCATCTAAGACCACTCGCAGTTCAACCTGAGCACAGGAACTGACTGGCAACAGGAAGCCCGTGCTGCATGGTTGTGCACACAGTATCCAGCACAACTCATTCGTACCCAACCGACCCCGTGGAGGGGGAAGGAGATTCCCATGTCTATCGACATGAATTTGTTGAGCGTCAATGCAGACGCTCTGAGCACTAACCAGAACGATGAGCTACCGGGATGGAAAGTTCCCAGCCGCATGGCATTCCATATCGTCCTCGATGGACGCCTGGACATCAATGGCAAATTGAATCCAGTGATTCGTCGGCCTTATCGGGACACATCACGACCGTATAACCAGCGCCGTGACTTTATGGCGCATGAGACCCGTCAGGTCCTCGACGATCGCATGCCCGATGGTGTCGAGTACGGTATCGTTACCTTTGAGGGTGGAAGCAAGGCCGCACGCGAAGAGACGCGCAGAGTGGTCGAGCATCTCTCTCGCGGTTGGACCGACAACGGCAAGCGCTTTCGCTGCGTCTACGGTCACGCGGCGGACACGGGGTTCATGCTCTTCGTTGATGCGAAGAGCAGTATCCACGGCCCGGACGATCTGGGCATCCATATCTCCAGCGATCCAAAGGCAGCCAAGCGTGTACGCCGATTCTTCTCGGCGCATTCCCTGATGTTGAAAGGCCGGGTTATTGACAGGGCCAAATCTCCTCTGGGAATGCAGTACGCGGTGCAGATGGAAGATGGCCGCCTCTTAAGCGTCTTGGACTTCGACATGAGTGTGCTCGATGAGCGCCAGCGCGCACTCAAAGAAGGTTCGTGCATCTGCCGTATCCCCGGCTTCGACGGGACCACGGCCACCTTCGGCGGGCCATGGGGGCAAGGCAAAGGCATCGCTCACGACAATTCCCAAGTTTGGATGTACGACCTCGTCGTCTTCGACTCGAAGAAAGAAGTCGTCTTCACCGGCAAGGATCACAGCGTCTACTTCGGCGTGCTTTCGCATACAGGATTGCATCCGTTCCGAATGGATTTGCAAACCATGACCAACAGCGGTCTTTACGAGGAGCACCTGGCTGTTAAGGCCGGTCTGAATCGCTTGGACGAGTTGGCCGAGTTGTACTCGGGCGACGACGAAGACGCGATCATTGCCGACTTTGCTGCAACAGTTAAGGCGGTCGATTCGGCCGCCGACACGGATAAGCCGGTCTGGCCGTTGATTCGCGCCATTCACTTGGATCATCAGAGCAAAACCATGCCGGCATTGATGCGGCGTATGTTCAATCATGCGACAGAGGAGTCCGTAGATATTGCGCGCGGACGCATCCTGTTGCCCAATGGCTTCAGAGGATACGCATTTCCCAATCCGCTTGTAGACGGCCCTGATGGTCTGCCTGACCTGTCAAAGGACACCATCAGCGGCGTACGGGAAGGCCTGCGAAGTATCTGCGCGCCGGATGCTCCCGAAGGGCCGGTTGGCGTTGGGCGCTCTCCAAACACAAATTCCGCCGAAATAGTCGAAGTGTGCAACATCCATCTTCCTGAACTGATGCACTTCAAGGGACAGGGGCGTGTGTTCTTCGGCGCTGATGCTGGCGAGATACTCGGCAAGCTCAATGGCGGAGACATGGACGACATGGTGTTTTGTTTCTGGGGCGCAGAGTATCTGGAGAAGTTTCGCCAGATGCATTACCCCGTCCAGCCGCGGATCAAGGATCAGATTTGCAAGGCAAAGTCTGGACAAGCTAAACGCAACGAAGCTCGTTGGAAGGGCGTTGGCGAAAAGTGGACACCGTGCGTTTTCATCGAGCAGTTGAAGGAGTTCGAGCATGGCTCCGAGAGCCTGGGCCGCATCATCAACCTCATCTGGATTGACACCCTCTTGTCCGGCGAGCACAGACCTGCAATTCGCGCTTGCCTGGAGGCCAAGCGGTATGTGTTGCCGACGAATTTCAATCCACCCAGTTTGGAGACTCTGAGGGGCTACCTCGGTGACAACGTGCTCGCTGCAGTTGGCGAGTACGAGCGCACCGAAGCTGGATTTGTGAGGGCGGCTACGGCCTTCGCAAAACTCAAGGCGGATTTCGTTACTGCCAAGGCGGCATCCAATTCCGACCGAATGGTCGACTGGCTGCAAATGCAGAAGGGAGACAAGGCGACCTTCCTCGAACTCGTCACGAACGCGATAGAGGCTCTCAAAACTCCAATCTTCCCACTGTGCTTTGCTTCCAGAATCCCCAAGGATCGTCAGGAAGCCGGCGACTACATCCTTGTAGAAACCAAGCTATGTCGCGCATTGGCCACTCTCCGGCTACGGCGCGATCAACTGATCGAGGACAATCGGCAACTGGAGCACCTCATCAAGCGTCCGCTGGCAACGGCGCTGCTCGATCGGTATCCAGTCGATGATGCGATTCTGCGCATCATCGCTGAGTTGACCCACTGGTGGCGCGAGCAGTTCGACAGCGCGAGGAGACAATTCGGTGGAGCAATCCCACCGGAGACTTTCCAGCGTGCTGCCTATGGCTACTCCTCATTGATGGAAGTGGAGTTGCCGGATGGCAAAATCAAGCTGGAGGAGATCCACCAGCCTGGTCTGATCGACCTCTACACAAATCAGTTCTCCGTTTCGGGAACGGTCTTCAGCGTGAGCGGAAGTCCGTGGTCCGTGGAAACCCGGCGAAAGATCGGGATTCACCTCGCGAACACTCGCTACACCGATGATCGTGAGCCCCGTCTCGACGACGAAGGCTTCACGATGTCGGTCAGCGATGGAATTCTCATCAACGAAATACTCCACGACATTCTCGATGCCGAGGAGGAATTGGGCTTGACTGGCCAAGTCGAATTCATCGACCTAAATGGTTATGCCCGCAAGAAGCTTGCCAGCGGCGACAGGATGCTGGTCAAGGCGGAAGGTGGCCACATCTTCCACCTGAGCAACGGCCGCGAGTTATCGCAGCGGCCCAACCCAACCATCCCCGATGGATCGTACATGATGTCCGATAGGGGCATCATCCGTGTCGCGGATGCCGTACCGGAGCTGAAATCGAACTTCAAGTCGCAGCACGTTGCTGCCCTGGCTGCCTGCGGCTTTGAGTTCGATGAGGACTCAGGCATCTAGCTTTTCACTCCTTCACGACACAGCCGGTTCGGCCCCGTGCAACAAGGCCGAAAGGGCAGAGTTCATGCTGCCCTTGATGGGTCATGCCCATCCTGATGACCGGGTTCGCCTGGGAATCGGCTGAGTCAGTGTGTCCAAGCGGGACTTCTTGTCTGATCGAGGCTTACAACCCCGAGGCCATGAATGGCCGAGAGGACAATGCAACTGACGCTTACAACTTGCCGCCAGCATCAAGGCTGCGAATAGCCGCTATGTCCCGAAGCTTTCAGCTTCGGTGAGAGGCAAATCAGTGAGGTCGTTCTGCGCAACCTGTTGTCGAAGGCGAAGCAAACTGCTGGCCCCGACCTCAGCGTATAGCGGAGCTTTGGAGAGCCAGGCTATTGCAGTGATCGCCCCCCACCTATTGGGTGGCTGATTCAGGTGTGCGGAATAGGTTGTGGTGTTTGCCCGAATCTCGCCTGCGCGCGCGAGGTTTGTTGTGTCAGGCAGGATGGTAAGCCCTGGTCTGCTGGAGGGTGCGGAGTAGGCATCCAACAATTCTCTCTGGCGCTTCATGTGCCGCCGTTCCACCAACGGAGTCGCGGCTGCAACGAATCCCAAACAAGTTAACGACGTTGCTCCATCGGAGGAAATATCCATGCTTGAGTTTCTCAGCTACGTTGCCGCCAGGGTCATCGCCGGTGTCATGACGGCGCTCATTCTGGCCATGATCTTCAACCACCAATGCAACAAGGCTGTCCAGTTCTCTGGCGCCGCGACTGCTTCCGTATAGGGAGGTCTCGTGAATGGCGATCTGTACATCATCAACCCACCGAAGGAGCCATCGTGGATCTTGGTTGCTTCTGATGCCGCTTCAACCTGGCTGTGGCAACACGACGATCTCATCCCCCTATTGCTCGGCGAAGTCGTGCTGGCTGCCGTGATTGTCGCCGTCTTTGTTTGGCGGGAACGACGTCAGGCCCAGAGAGCTGACGCTGAAACCATGAGAAGAATCGGGACGAGGGAATTCAATAACCGTCGGGATGAAGATTGAACAGTCTGCGCTGGTGAATCCATCATTCCGTCGCACGTTGCACGTTGAAGCCAACATCCAGCCTGCGGTAAACCCTTCACAATTCAACCAAGCTCAACAGGCTTTAAGGAGAGCCTCGCCCATGTTCGCTCATGCTCAACAGAAGTATTCGCGCAGTGTCCATCTGCGTTTCGTCGCAGCTCAGGACTTCATGATTCGCCGCTGTATGCCGCGGACGCCCCAAGTGATCGGGTCTGCCGACAATATGCTTGCTTACTCAACCGGGTTAGTCGGCCGGAAGTAGTCTCTACCGGCTCAACCGCAAACACTCTCGATGGTGATCGAGTCATTCTTTTCCTTCGCGCTCCACCGCGATGGACGCCGGGCAGGTTTGCCTCCTTGACTGCCCGGCGAGTTTTTCGATCAACGCGGATAGAAAATCAGGCAATCAAGCGGAACATCTCAGCCATTTCCGGCAGTATTATCCGCCGCCAACCCGAGGCCGTAGCCGTCGAAATCTCCTGCGAATTCAGTTTTGCATCGAGGTTCGGGTTTTTGTATGCGAGGGGTCGGGACATCCCTAGAGTTCCGATCGAGTCTTGATACTTTCGACACACTTTGGCTGTTTTTGGGCAGTGGTTTTCCCGCTCTAGTATAGGCAAACAGTCCCCAAGTGAATAATTCCCGATTCAACGCACTGATCTTTGGGATGCTTTCGGCACCCAAGAAGCAGTCAACTCATGCCGGTTTCATCTGGGCTTTTATCGTTGCTTCACAGAGAGGAAAACATGAGCACGACGATCATCGACCAATCCGCCGGTCCAATGCACCGTTGCGGCAAAGTATGGGAAGGACTTCGCTCATTGGGGACCAGGGGCATCAGCGCGGTCAACCTCTGGCGCAGGCATCAGGATCAGAGTGCGTTGGAGAAAGCATTGGCTCGCATCATCGAAACAGCCAACGGCCATCGCGCCAAGGGATTGCCCAAGGGGTCGCCAGCCTACGTTGTGTTGCGCGATAAGGCCGATGCCAGGATTCAGGTCTTCGCTACGAAGTGGGGCGTGGACATCGCAATCATCAAGGCCCAGGCGCCAGCCTTGGCTGATCTTGATAGCCTGTGCGTCCCGGACACGCAGATCCCGGCCGGACTCAAACTGCTGGCTGCTCTGCTCGGCACAATCCTTTCCCTGGTGCTGCTTGGAGCAGCATCCGGACTGGTTCACGTCGGCCACGATTGGGTGATGCGCTTCGTTGTCCGATAGTAGCTGGCAATCCACCTTTCAATCAACCAGGAGAAAGCCGATGACGCCATGGCTGTTGTGGTTCCTGCCCTCGTTTGAGGCAGGATTCTGGTCTGCCCTCATCGCCGGCAAACTCCGCGATCGAGGCAAGACACGCGAGCTGCTTGTCTACGGGAGGCCTGCGCGGATGTGTCTGCCGGTCATCGACGAGCGGCTCCGCAAGGCTGCGGGAACACCCACAAAGTCTCAGGCATTCGTGGCCCGAAGGATTGCCGCCGGCCTGCGCTGGCTTGCCAACACTCGGGCAATGGAATATGTAATCCTGCTTGGTCTGAAACGGGTCTGGCCAAAAGGCCAGACCCTCTCCACGGAGGTAAAGATGTGCCTCTGATCTACAAGCTGCTGCTCGTAGTCCGAGCGGTAACACTCGCTGCGTCGGCCATTTACAAGGCCTACCAGAAGAAGCAGGAGGACACGAATGATTCTGACTCCGTCTAATACAGGCAATCTTGTCGCAGGCGCCGGCCTCGGCATCTTTGCCTGGAGCGCATTCCTGAAAGCCGACAAGATTCCGTGGCTCAAGAATCTGCTGACCACCAGATGCAAAGAAATGACCCTGGATTGGATCGACAAGAACAAGGGCATCAGTCTGCTGGGTCTGGAGACAATCAATCTGGGCATCCACGGCATCCTCTCCGCGAACGCCGTCATTTTCGCGTTGGGCAATACCCTACTCAACATCTTCATGCTGTGGGCGTATCTGCCCTTTCGCAAGATGCGCGCAAGAAAGAAGCACATTTACAACGTGCTGAAAGGAGTCGCATGAGCAAGCTTACATTGCTCGCTGTCCTCGGCCTGATCTACATCGGGGTGGTCAGGCTCGCCTACTTCACCATATCCGTGTTCTTCATTCTGTTCTTCGGAATGTCGGTATGGGAGTTGATCCGCACGGCCAGACAGCCGGCGAAGCATCCCTTTGCCGCGCAGTAGCAAACCAACACATTCAAATCAAGGAGCAAAGCATCATGAAGCTGATCTTTGGGTTTCTGTTGTTCGTTGCCGCCGTTGCTATCACTGGCGGCTTGTATCTGGTCATTCGCAAGCCGGCGCAGAAGAAGACCGATTTGGAGAAGCTGGAGAGCGTATGTCGCCAGATCGTTCATCGTATTCGGCAGCTCGACGACTATCTTGCCAGGATTTACACCACCGCCTTCTTCAGGATGATTCCCAGCTCGCGCAAGGAACGATCCAACGTGTCTGAAAAGCAAAGCTCTGGGTCTGATCTCCCGCATGACAGTGGGGTTATTCCTGCTGAGTGATTCAACCTGAGCAAAGCCGCGAGGTATGTGGAGAAGGGGCCACACCATGTATTTGAAATTCCGTGTGAGCCGGGAGACGGCAAACGATTTTCTCCG
>PLPU01000455.1:0-3746 GCA_003159975.1 Acidobacteriaceae bacterium | reverse complement strand
GGGGCACAGCCCCTGGTGCCGTGATGAGCGGGGACCCCGGGTCTCCCACCCCACGGACGAAGTACTGACTTGCAGCAGGAGAGATTCCAGGTCAGAGAAGCGAGCCCTGGGGCGCCTGGCATGCTGTCATCGCAGGGGCCCCAATCCTTCGCGCTTCTTGCGACAAGTGGGTTACGACGAATCAGACGTCGACCCTGTTGGCGGGATTCCTTTCCATCGCACCAAAGCCAGCAACACCCCGCAGATTCTGCAACCCTTTTGGTGCGTTTACACTAGAGACGTGGAAGATGCCCCCGCAACTCCCGATACCCGGCCCGGCGGACCCGCCCTTCGTTTCGTGGCGGCCGCGCTCATCGTGCATGACGGCAAGGTCCTGATCGGTCAACGCCGCCCGGATCAGCCGATGGCCTTGCTCTGGGAGTTTCCGGGCGGCAAGATCGAAGCCGGCGAAAGCCCTGAGCAGGCCCTGGCCCGCGAACTGGATGAGGAGCTCGGCATCCGCGCCACCATCGGCCCGCGAGTCACGCACGTCCGCCATAACTACCGTCACGGCGGCGCCGTCGATCTGCAGTTCTTCTCGGTAGTCGAGTTTTCCGGCGAAATCCTGAACCGTATCTACCACCAGGTCAAATGGGTTCGCCTGGAAGACCTGCCCGGCTACGACTTCCTCGCCGCCGACCGCGGCCTCATCCGCGACCTGGCCGCCGGCAAACTGCTGTAAGGAGGTTGCCCCATGCCGATGAAGAATCCGTCTCACCCCGGAACCGTTGTCCTTTCAGAATGCATCGAGCCGCTTGGCCTCACCATCACTCAGGCGGCACAGGCCCTCGGCGTTACGCGCACCACACTCTCCGAACTGGTCAACGGCAAGCGCGGCATTTCGCCGGAGACGTCCATCCGGCTCTCCCGGGTCTTCGGAGGCAGCCCCAAAGCTGGATCACACAGCAGGCTCACTACGACCTTGCGCAGATTCCCGCCGACCGCATTCAACTCAAACGCCTCGCCGTGGCTTGAACATCAGCTATGTCCGTTGCCAGTTCTAGAAACCCGAAAACGGCCGCCGTCGATCTGCTCCCACCTCAAGGTGTTTCGAGACACCGGCTGTTTACAGCTGCTTGTAGCTGAACACGCGCCAGGTTCCATTCTCCTCGTGCAACTCGAATTCAAAAATCTGGCTGGCCCGTTCAAATTGAAAAGCCGCTTGAATCGTGGAAAATGTGACACCGCCTTTGGTTTCGATGTGCCAGTAGGTCTGTTTCACGCTCTTCAGTGCTCCAAACTGCTCTGAGAGCTTCTTGTGGATTTGGACCAGGTCATCAAGGCTTGTGACCGCTCGAAAATCAGGGGAGGCCATCTTGTAAGCACCCTGATAATCTTTCCGGATCAACGCATCGGTATAAAGGGCCATGGCCCTTGATGGCTCCTGGAACCCTGCAGCAATGAGCTTCACGCCTGCGACGCAAACCACGGTCAAAAGGCCCAGAACAACCACGGCCGCTACGATTCCAAGCCCGATGAAGAGCTTTCTGCGCGGCTTGCCAGTTGGCTGTTGAACCGGTTCCGGCGGCGGCGGACCGTATTGATACGATTCCATGAAACCCTCTGAGAATTCGCAAGAATCATAGCGCAGATTGAGGCATCCCTTGTAGCAGGTGGCTAATGCCCCGGCACCAGCCCCCAAAGCATCACCAGCGTCATCCCGATCACAATCACGCTGGTTCCCCACGCAATCAAGTTCCATAGCCGCGAGTTCTTATGTTCGCCCATCAGGTCGGTGCGATTGATCAGCATCAGCATGAGAATGATCACCACCGGCAGCAGCACGCCGTTCAACACCTGCGAGAGAATCGCGAAGTTGATCAGTTGCGCGTCCGGCAGGATGAGCACGGTCACCGCGCCGCCCGCAATCAGCAGCGTGTAGAGCCAGTAGAAAAATGGCGCTTCCTTGAAGCTCTTGTCCACGCCCGACTCAAACCCCAACCCCTCGCACACCGTATACGCCGTCGAAAGCGGTAGAATCGACGCCGCAAACAGCGATGCGTTGAACAGCCCAAAGGCAAAAAGCACAAAAGCATAATCGCCGGCCAGCGGCCGCATCGCCTCGGCCGCGTCTGACGCCCACTGAATTGCCCCCATCCCATGCACGTAAAGCGTGGCCGCACAGGCCACAATGATGAACCACGCCACAATATCGGTGAACAGGCTGCCGATAATCACGTCCAGCCGCGAGGCCGCGTAGTCCTTCACGCGAATGCCCTTCTCCACAATCGACGACTGCAGGTAGAACTGCATCCACGGAGCGATCGTGGTCCCCACCACGCCGACAGCCATGTACATATACGCCTTGTCGCTCCACACAGCCCTGGCCGGCAGTTGCACAGTGGCCAGCAGCGCATCGTGCCAGTCCGGCTGCGATAGCACGCCCGCAAAAATGTATGCGATATACACCAGCGAGGCGACCAGGAAGATTTTCTCTGTGCTCTTGTAGCTGCCGCGCACCACCATGTACCACACCAGGCCCGCGCACAGCGGCACAGAAACAAACTTCGGGACGTGGAACAAGTGCATGGACCCGGCAATGCCGATGAACTCGGTCACCACATTGGTGTAGTTCACCAGCACCAGCGCCACCATCACCAGGAAGGTGAGCCGCAGCCCGAACTCCTCGCGGATCAGGTCGCTCAAGCCCTTGCCGGTGACCACGCCCATCCGCGCGCACATCTCCTGCACCACGATCAGCGAGAGGGTGATGGGAATCATGGTCCACAGCAGCGAGTAGCCGTACTGCGCGCCCGCCTGCGAGTAGGTGAGGATGCCGCCCGAGTCGTTATCGACGTTGGCGGTAATGAATCCGGGGCCGAGAACGGCCAGAAACAGCAGTATCCGGATTCGCCAACGCTTACCCATGCCCGCGGCTTCCTATGGGGGATTCATCTTGATTTCCTCCATGAACATAACAGGGTCCACCGCGATGCGCGAGCCTCGGCCTGGCATCGATTGCGGCCGCCGCATAACAGCATGTTGACGCAGTTGAATTATCTTGGTACATTTGTACCAAAATAGAAGGAGCGACCATGTCGCAGGAACAGCAGAATCGCGAACCCGTCGTTGTTGAGCGCGTTCAGACCGGCGTACGTCTGGAAAAACGCATGTTGAAGGTCCTCAAAGCCGTCGCCGAGCACAAGGATATGACCCTCGGCGATCTGCTGGAAGGGATCGTCCTTCACGCTTTCGAAGGCAAGGCTCCGTTTTCCCCGCAAACGCTGAAGGAGATCGAACAATTCAAGGCTCTCTATGGCATGACTTTGAAGGCCGCCGACAGCCACAACCTGAGGGAGCGCAAAAAATGAGATACCTTGCCTGCATTCTGGGCGTGGCGAGCATGACTCTCCCCGCGCTTGCACAGACTTCCGCTCCCGTGCCCGCACCCCTGCCGCATCTCATCGCCAGCTTCAACCTCTCAGTCCATGCCTCCTATGCCGTCGTCGCGCCCCTGTTCGGACCTGAGGGAGAGCGGCCTGGGCCGGCAAGCACTGGAATCCGCAGTTTGTTCATCCACAACCCGCCGCCGACGTCGAGGGCGCCGTTTTCACAATTCAACATGGGCCCATGAAGGCCGTCTGGGTGAATACGCTCTTCGACGTGGAGAGCCGGCACTTTCAGTATGTCTATTTCCTGCCGGACCTGATGGTGACGGTTATTGACGTGCGTTTTGCTTCCATGTCCGGGAACCTGACGGAAGTCAA
>PLPU01000615.1:5647-6102 GCA_003159975.1 Acidobacteriaceae bacterium | reverse complement strand
ACGGAAGCTAATTATCGGCAAAAGTGCGAGAGATTTTTGCAGCCCAAGGGTACGCCCTACAGCTTCTAAAAACGAAGCCGGCGATCCGGTTGCGAACCCGGGCCGCGAAGGAGGATTTCGACGGGGACCGGAATGCCGCCGCGATCCACCTCGTTGCGGACTGCTTCGATTAGCCTCTCGGCGGATTCCCGGTCGCAGGCGAGAACATGCAGCCCCTGCGCCAGCCGCCCCAGGTAGCGCGGAGCCAGCCGCAACCAGCGCCGCGACGCGAGGTCATTCGCACTCAGCCTTTCGAGTGCGATTGCGTCGATCTGCGGCAGCCATCGAGCCGGCGCTACAGAAACTTGCCATGTGACAAGAACCGAGGCCTCGCTCGCAACATCCGTCTTAACGCACCGTGCCCCTTGCTTCAGAAATACGTCTAAGTTGGACCCATGCGCCTCGCCGGTCGACAA
>PLPU01000615.1:1196-5611 GCA_003159975.1 Acidobacteriaceae bacterium | reverse complement strand
ACCCCATCGCGGATCGCCTGCTTTCCAACTGCATGATCGGTAGTGGCAACAAGGGACGCTGCACCGGCGATGTTGGCGGCGACGACGAGCACGCGGCCTTGCGGGTCGAGTTCCGCGGCGTAGAGCAGCTTGCCGCCGAGGGATGGCTCTGTTTCGGTGATTGGGGCGGTAGAGACAAGGGCGGCGTAGAGGAGATTCACCTGCCGGGCAAAATCGACCGCCGCATCAAGGGGATCAGTCTGCATCGGGGGCCATCATTGGGGATTCATTCAGCCGGTTGCCCGGTCCCTATTCGGTGTAATCCTGCCGCATGGAGTCTTGCCAGTTTTTATGGCGGACAAAAAAGATAAATTCTCCGGGCTTTGCGACGGCGGTTTTTTTGCCGCAGCCATTAGGCGCAACCACGCCCGTCGAGAGTATCCCAGAGACCGCGTACCAATGGGCGCCGGAAAACTGTTTATCTTTGACGGAATCGCAATTGACGTACGTTTCCATCGTGTCGTGGTAAGTCGCTTCCGGCGTGAGCACGGTGGCATCGGGCGGCAAGGTCAACCTGGCGGTGCCGTCCTCGTTGGCATGCACCCAATCGGCATGAGGGGTTTTCTGATGATTGATGCGGATGAGGAGGTTCGCACTTGAAAGGAGCTTGCCGGTAGCGCCATCGAGCATCCGAATGGTGATGGTTCTATCCGTCTGGGCCGCGAGGGAACCGCAGAACACAGCGATACACACGATCGTCAGGAGCGCCGTCAGCGTTCGTGCAAACATTGTCGCCTTTCTCAGAGCCGGTTACCAGGTAGAATACGCTTGTCCATCGGAGCCCGTCTCCTCGGAGCCGGAGTGGACGTCGTCAATGCCGGGGTCGGTCTGATCAATGGAGTAGAGGGTATCGCTGGTGCTGGTGACCCAGGTATCTTTGCTGTGGGTCATGGGGTCTTCGGGAATCGACTTCAGATAACCGTCCTGGATCAGGTCGTCCAGCGACTGCGGCCCCTTCTGCTTATCCATGGTATAGGAATCGATGGCCGCGCGCATGACGTGCAGGTCTTCTTTGAGAACCGCTTCGCGGGCATGCTTGATGGCGCCGATGAAGCTGGGCACGGCGACCGCGGCCAAAACGCCGATTACGGCCATGACGATGACCAGCTCGATGAGCGTAAAGCCCGCGTTTTGTTGGCGATTCGTACGCACTGGGGACCTCGTTGCTGTTTGCGGCGCTTCCTTCACTAATTCCGCTTCATTCCTACCACGTTGAATACTTGGTGCCGTCCAGGGCCGTGCCGTCGGACTTCGTATACACGTCGAACACGCTTTGGCCGCCGTATGAGGTTGAATCCGGATCGTCCTGCATGGAGCGCAATCCCCATTCGGCTTTGCCGGTCATGGGGTCCACGGGAATGTAGCGGAGGAATCGCACCTTCTTGCCCTGCACCTCTTCCCCTTTCACCAGCGTTTCCAGGTCGGGCGGATAGTTCTGGGTNNTTGATCGCGAAGCGGGCCACGGGAACCGCCGCTCCGGCGAGGATGGAGAGAATCGCACAGGTCACGATCAGCTCAATCAGTGTAAGGCCCCGCTCCCCGGCGCGGCCAGCCAGGAATGGCCAACGCCCTGGGATCGAATCGGGCTTGGCCGGCGCAGGTTTGAGGAGGACGGGTTTCATGGTTCTACTTCACCACAATATTGAGTTGCGCGCCCTGGGCAGGCAACGGCTTCTGGGCACTGTTGGCGACTGCCGAACGGGTGATGGCGAGGGCGCTCTCTCCCGCGGCTTTGGCCTGGAAACTAAGGACGCAGACGATGCCCGAACCGTTCACGCCCGGAATTCCCGGCGGGCGCGCGGCGCTGATGCTGAGACCGCCGGAACCGTCGTCGCGGTGAACCAGCGCTGCGTCGCGGCCGAGGAACTCGCCGGGACCGACGTTCACGAGCGAAAGTTTAGCCGGATCGTAGTGAATCTGCAAGGGCACCGAAGCAACATCGATACCGCCGCTGAGGACGACCGGGACCTGGAACGTTGCGCCCACGGCAACCGGGCCCGGTGGTGGATTGAACGCGAGCCGAAGGCCGGGAGCGAGCGCCGAATTGGGATTGGGTGCGGCAGGATTGGGGGCCATGGAATTAGGTGCGACGGACGATGGGTTGGCGACCGCCGCGTTGGCCGTCTGGCCCAGCGCATTCATTGAATCGTCGAGCTGCTTGAGAGCCGCGGGCGCTGCCGCCGCTGCGCTTTGGCCGGGAACCACACCGAGATTCGGGTGTGTGACGGGCGGATGCGAAGGGGTCGGGACTGGTGCTGGAGTCACCGGCGGATTGGATGCCGGTGTTGCTGCAGGGGGCGTTGCCGGGGCGGGCTGCTGTGCCGGAACGTGACGCAGTTCGATGTTGGCTCCGGAGCCGACATCGACGGTGCGCAGGTTGTCCTGGTCAAGTGACTGCTGGCGCACAACGTGTGGAACGATCAGAAAAACGAGTTCGTCGTCGGTAATCGTGTGGTCCTTGGAACCAAACAGATATCTGAGGACGGGAATCGAGCTCAGCCCGGGAATGCCGGTCCAGCTCACCTGATCCTGTTTTTCCTGAATGCCGCCAAGAATGCTGGCCTCCCCCTCGCGCAGGCGAATCACCTGGTCGACAACACGCTGCGAGAGAATAGGCTCGGTGACGCCGCTGATGGTGACCGAACTGGTGTCGGCGGTGACTTCGATCTTGATCTTCAAAGTAATGTCGTTGTCATAGTGGACGGAAGGCGTCATCTCGATATTCACACCGACGTCCTGATACTGGAACTGCGTATTGACCAGCGAGCTGACCACCGCGGTGGCAGCGCCGGTCTGATAGGAACCGGTGGCAATGGGGATCTTTTCACCGATCTTCATGGTTGCCTTTTGGCCATCGGTGGCGCGGATGCGGGGATTCTGCAGCAGCTTGGTATTGGCGTCGGTGAGCAGCAGGTTGGCGGTGGCCCCGCCGATGGTGACCGCAAAATCGGAAGCCTTCAGGTGGGCCAGGTCGTAGAGACTGGGGGACCCGGTCGAGCTGGTGGTTCCGGTCGTAGTTGTGCTGCTGGAACTACTTGTCGTGCTGGAATTGGGCGCTTGCAGAGCAAGGCCAATGGTCGACGGCCAGGCGATGCCGAGGGTCCTTTCCCAGTTCTTGCTGACTTCGAGAACGGAGATGTCGACCACCACTTCGGGCCGTGCCTTGTCGAGGTCGTTGACCAGCTTTTGCGCCAGCAGCAATTCGTCGGGCGTGGCGCGGACCACGATGGCGTTCTGGCTGGGCACGGCGTAGATTTTCACCTGGCCGGCGAGCACGTTGCGGAGGGCGGTCTGCACGTCGTTGACGTCATTCTGCTGCCAGGCGTTGGAGAGATAGAAAGTCTGGACGGCCTGCTCTTCGAGCTCCCTGCGCTTGGCGGTGGTGTTGGCAGCGACAAAGATGGTGTTGGTGGTGACTGGGTGCCAGAAGGTATTGGACATGGTACCCACAATCCGCAGCGCATCGAGCAGAGTCATGTTGGTCAGGTCCACCTGGACGGGTTTTGAGTTGTACTCCGGGTCGAAGAGGACATTGATGCCCGCGGCCTTGCCTATGGCCTGGTAGACGGTCTTGGCGTCCCCGCTCATGTGCAACGTGAGCGGCTCATTGGAGATGGGCTTGAGCTCAACCGGCGAGCCGATGGAGTCAAGTTCCGCCTGCGTGCCGGGCGCCTCGGGAACGGCGCTTTCGCCGTTGGATACGGTCTCGCCGTGCCTCTGGCGGACCTTGGCAATCTCCTGTTGCGCGGACTCGTTGGCGGGATCGATTTCGGCGGCGTGGAGGAATTCAGTGAGCGCGCCCTGCTCATCGCCGGCGGCCAGCAGCCTGCGGCCCTTGGTCATGTGCATGCCCGAGGCGGAAACGCGCACGCGATAGAGCGCACTGGTGTAGGTCAGGTCCCTGGGCGCCTTGGCGATCGCCTTCTGGTAGAGGTCGACGGCGGTATCGTAGTCTTCGCGCGCCTCGGCAGCCTGGCCGCGCTTGAAGTCGGAGCTGGCCGACTCGGCGCAGAGGCGAGGGCTGGAGAGGGCGGCGACGGCGAAAACAGCGGCGAGGGCAATCCAGAGAGAAGCTCGGGAGAAGGCGGACCGGACAGGGTAGGGTGCGCAGGCAGCCAGTCGAATAACGCGGCGGTTCATCGAACTCCCAGGCGTCATAAGCAGCCCGCATGTGGAATTGGGCTGTTGCGGGCTGCCTTGGCCGCCCTGGACGCAGATCTTTTCACGGTGACAAACATGATTCTGAACGGTATTCTTCCGCACGCAAAGATGCCTCATTCTAGCAAAGCCCCGCTGGAACTGAGTGAAATCCCGCACCAATACCCGCGCGGAGGAGGGAAAAACTCGCCGATGTTAGGATGAAGACTCGAGGATGC
>PLPU01000615.1:0-1183 GCA_003159975.1 Acidobacteriaceae bacterium | reverse complement strand
TTTTTGCTGGAGAAGTTTGAAGCGGGCGTGGCGCTGCGCGGGACCGAGGTCAAGTCCATCCGCGAGGGGCAGGCCAACCTGAAGGATTCCTACGGCCTCATCAAGGATGGCGAGGCATTTCTGCTCAACGTGCATATCGGTCCCTACTCGCATGGGAATATCGCCAACCACGACGCCACGCGCACCCGCAAGTTGCTGCTGCACCGCGAAGAGGTTCGCAAGCTACTCTCCAAGACGCAGATCAAGGGCCACACGCTCATCCCGACGCGGCTTTACTTCAGGAACGGGCGGGTAAAGTGCGAATTGGCGGTGGCCAAGGGCAAGCAGGACTGGGACAAGCGGGAGACGGAGAAGCGCCGCGAAGGCGATCGCGAGGCCCGGGCGGCAGTAAACGCCAGCAAGCATAAGATGGGGCGGTAGAGCCGATACGTTGGCCGAGGCTATCAGATCGGTTGAGCTATCTCGTCTGCGCGCTTTTTCTTTCCCCGATCATATTCAGCCCATGCCGACCACGCAAAAATTAATGCGAGCAATGTCAGGAAAATCGCATTGAACAGTCTTCCGGAGCGCATCCACGATCTGACCGCATCACCACCCCAGAGCAAACAAATCGCGAGAAAAAACAGAGCCTTGTTCTTCCTTGCACCGGCTACAAGTACCCCGAGCCCCAACAGGAACACCATCCCGCGCACCATATCAGGCGTCGATAATTTCCCCTGAATGGCCAACGTCAGCCCCGACCCGGTAAAGGCTCCCAGCAACATGAACCCGGCGGGCCTATAAATCTTTGCTATCCACTTCCTCACGGCAGACTCCACACGCATTCTCGCAACACAAAACAAACGTCCGGGTGATTATAGGCCGCAGCTCATCGAATCAATTCGATTTCAATCCCTAAGGACAGATTCTTCCAGACCTTGTCGGTGGTGTAGACCGTCGCGTTGCGGTCGATGGCGAGAGCGAGACAGGCCCGGTCGCCGAGAGAGAGGCCGTACGGCTTCGTCACCAGGATCAGTTCGGCGGCAATCCGCGCATGCACCTCCGTAAAGGAACACAGATTGCATTGCAATGCGACAATTCTCTGCCAGGAAATCAGTGAGGGCACTCCCTTCCCGATCAGCTTTGCGTGGACTTCAGTCAGGTTGACGGCGCTTAAAAGCGCACCGTGAATCACCTGGCCTAC
>PLPU01000243.1:0-6324 GCA_003159975.1 Acidobacteriaceae bacterium | reverse complement strand
GTTCATCCACGGGGTGCCATCGGTCTGCAGCAGCGAATCCCCCAGCCTGGGGCTGTTGAGAGCCTTCAGCGCCTTCTCCCGTTCCACCAACTGGGCATAATAGAGCCCCGCACTGCCTAATTTGTCTTTGTACATGGAGTTTTCCAGGTACTCCATGGCCCTCTTGGAGGCCTCTGCGTTGTCGTGGTCCGAGTGGTACATGTCGATGCGCTGGAACGTCGACTCGTCCGGGAAGAGCAGGCGGTCGTTGAATGCATACCTGGTGTCGATATGGTGGCCCATGGCAATGTGAGCCAGTTCCATTGCAACCACAGAGGCGAACGCTTCCTCGCTGGGCAGGCTGTCGATGAGCCCCTTGCTGATAAGAATCGTGTTGCCGACCGTGGTGGCTTCAAGGGTATCGGTGAGCAGAACGCGGGTGTGAATCTGATCGGTAAACGCCAGGTTGTTAGGAACCACCAGGTTAACGACAATCTGATCCAGGGTCTTATTCTCAAAACCGCCCTGGTTCAAGGGCGCCACCAGGCCCGCTTCCACCAGGCGATCAATGACGTTGTTTTCAGCTTGACTGACCCACGCCCGCGAGGCCTGCAGCGGGCCCACATCCTGCGAGTCCTCGCTCTTATCAACCGCGTCGTCCACCTTCACGCTGACATTCTCGCTATCCCGCGTGGGCAGCTTGAGAGAGTAGCCCCAGAAGTGTGTCTGGGCTTTCAGACCAACCTGCCTGTCGGTTCCCGGGCGCGTCGTTTCTTCCACGTAGACGGCAACCGGCAGCCAGATTCCGGGCTGCACGTTCATACGCCAGCTATCGAAGTGGAAGTAGTAATTGTTCGAATCCTCGTCGGTGGGGCTGGTGTAGGTGCCGTTGAAGCGGACCACGTTTCCACCCTCATCCTCGATCCAGATGCGGCCGTAGAACATGCCCATTTTCGCCAATTTCGGGTGAACGTCGAAGACCCAGGTCCTCACCGAACCCAGAAACTCCCGCCGCACATAGCTGAAGACGTAGTGCTGCGAGTCGAAGCCCGATGGATCCAGGAACATCATCTGCATGAAGCCGTTGGGATTGTAGGTGACTTTCTCCAGCCCCAGCGCCTTGCTCAGTCCGGTCATGGCCGCAAGCGAGCCCTTGAAGAAGCCATGCTTGGCGGCTGCTCTCGGCTCGTAGGTCTTGTCGAAGAAGCCTTTGCCGAAATCGACGCGGCTCAGAATGTACTGGTCGTCGACCGGCACCTCAAGCAGCTTGACGTCGGGTCGCGTGTCCTGGATGTAGGACTCCACCAGAGGCGTGCGCAGCTGAATGTTCTTGATCAGCTGTTTCTCCTGGCCTATGGCCCTTTCAACCAGTGCAGCCTGCTCGGGGGTGAGTTGGTGCGCCTGCTCGTACTTTGGTTCCTTCTTTGCGTACGCGCAAGCCACACCCAGGAAAATCATCAGGAAGGTGAGGGAGAACTTCCGAAACATCATGTCAAACTCCTAGGGTGATTTCTTCAATGGCTTCTACGCGCCGCATATTCCGCGCCGCCGCCAAGAGGCTGATTACGGTCTCCGATTCCATGTGTATCATCGATGCTATGCCAATTGAAACGAAATGGTGATATTGGTTGTCAAGTCCACCGCTTGTCCGTTGCGTGTAGCGGGGCGAAAACGAATCTGTTGCGCTACCCGGCGAGCTTCTTCATCGAGGCCATAACCCAGTCCATGCACCAGTCCCTGCACCACGACACGCCCTGATGCGGTGAACGTGACGCGAAGCACGACATCGCCCTGAACCTTTTTTTGGCGGGCTTCACTGGTGTACAGCGCCGCCGGTTTCGAAAGAACCTCCAGATCGGTAGAAGCCGGCACAGTGCTCACCTGCCGCACTGGCGCGACAGTCGTAGCTTGCGGAATCACCGCTGCGGCCACCTTGGCGTTCCCGTATCCTCCCGTTGGACTTGTCCCGGCAGCGCCCTGAAGCCCGGCCGAGGCCACTTTGCCGACCACACCGGAATTTGATCCGGACTTGAGTCCATTGCCGATGCCCGTCGAGCCGACTACCCCATGCGGCGCTACCGCCGGGCCCCGCATGCCGCCATACGGGTTCCCGATCGCCGCCACTGTGGCTGGCCCGGTCGCGTTGGGATTCGGAGTCACTCCGAATGTCTGTCCCAGATGCACCGGAGCCGTGGAGGGCTTGACGTTGCTGTTCTGCGCCGGCATGGCAGCCGTCAAAGCCGGCTTCGGCTGGCGGCCCTCAATCACATTCGGTTTGGCAACCTTGATGCTTGGCAGCGCCACCTTGGCTTCCATCTGGATCGGCTTCACCTCCGGCCGCGGCTCCGGCTTCGGAACATGGATCCGCGGTATCTCCAACTGAACCTCTGGAGCCTTGGTCGGTGGCGGCGGTTGCAGCGGAGGCGTAAATTGCACCACCGGCGGTGGCGGAGGAGGGGTGGCGGGCACGATCAGGATCGTGTTTTCGTACTTGTGCTCATCGAGAACCTTCTTGGCCGTCGCCCCAATGTAGAGAAGCACGGCAAGAATCAACCCGTTGATCACCATACTTGTGATAAACGAGCCGGACCGGCCCTCCGGTTCCGGGAGTAAGCCAAAGCTGCTTCGTACTGGGTAGTAGTTCACCTGCATGGGATCAGTCCTCGTGTTAGCTCGTTCAAGCGACGCGGAATCGGCGCTTCAAAGCACTCGTAAGCGGCCACTTCGGGGAATCTTGTAAGAGAATATACGCGAAATTCTCGATTCCTTCCCGTGAATTGTGGGTCGTCCTCCAAGCCGATTCGCAGGCCTGCCAGAGCTCGCGGTTTGCGTCCTCGTTGGCTGGTTAGATGCAGCTTGTTGATCGGAGGACGACGCCACTCGTTTTCGGTTCGGCGTGGTTCCGCCGCGGTTCGTTTCGCGCCCTGCATCCACTGAGGTTGCCCAATATGCATTCCAGACCCAATAAGCACTCCAGAAAGCGGAAGACCAACCTGGGGAAGGGGGAAACTCGTGATCGCTGCCGTGGGATGCGCAAGACCGATGCTGGAACGGCCAGGCCCCGCCCTGCCACAACCCGCGCGATACCGGTTGTGCGCCGCAATAACCCTGGGCATTCTCAAGCTCCGAACTCATGTCCAAGGCATCGAATCCTGAAAGCGCTGCAAACCCGCAACACCGGGAAAACTCGATGCCCAGCCTGCGCCAAAGCGGCCCAGGCAAGCATCCCGCCCCGCATGAACATCCCACGCCACGCGGTATAGGGCTAGCCGTCTTAAGGCGGTCTCATCGGCAGGGCGCATTTCAACGCATCCCAACCAAGCCCAATAGTAATAGACTCAAGTTAAACTAAAGTGCGCAAGAAAGGACAGTTTTTTATGAAGATATTGATAACCGGGGGTGCCGGGTATATAGGTGGTACCGTCGCCGGGCTGCTTGCCGCAAAGGGACATACCGCGGTAGTGTTCGATAATCTGGGCCACGGACGGCGCGATTTGCTTCCGCCGGGAGTGGAATTCGTGGAGGGGGAACTGGCCGATCGGGGCGCTCTTGAAAACCTTTTCATCGCCGCCCGCAACCAGGGACAACCCTTCGACGGCGTGCTCCACTTTGCCGCTCTCATTGAAGCCGGCGAATCGATGGTTCATCCGGAGATATTCTTCCGCAACAACACCGCCTCCACGCTCACCCTGCTTGAGGCCATCCTGGCCCACGGCCCTCGCCGCCTCGTCTTCTCCTCCACCGCGGCCGTCTACGGGGAGCCGGAGTTCGTTCCAATCACGGAAGACGCGCGCCTTCAGCCCACCAACGTCTATGGCCAGTCGAAGCTGATGGTCGAGCAAATGCTCAACTGGTTCAATCGCATTCACGGCCTGCGCTACGCCTCCCTGCGCTACTTCAATGTCGCCGGAGCGCCCGAAGGACCGGACGGCGTCACCCGCGGCGAAGCCCACCAGCCGGAATCCCATCTCATCCCCCTGGTCCTCGACGTGGCCCTCGGCCACCGTGCCTCCATCCGCATCTATGGCGACGACTATCCCACGCCGGACGGAACCTGCATCCGCGACTACATCCACGTCTCCGACCTTGCCGACGCCCACCTGCTCGCCCTCGATGCTCTTGAAACCCGCGAAGCCCTCGAAACGAACGCCCGGCTCATCTTCAACCTCGGTAACGGCCAGGGCTTCAGTGTCCGCGAGGTCATCGAGTCCGCCCGCCGCGTCACCGGCCATCCCATCCCCGCCGAAGTCCATCCCCGCCGCCCCGGCGATCCCGCCGTGCTCGTCGCCAGCTCCGAAAAAGCCATCCGCGAACTCGGCTGGAAGCCCCACTACACACAGCTCGACGACATCATCCGCACCGCCTGGATCTGGCACCAGAAACGCTACGCATGAGGACGCGGAGACCTGGCTGAAATTCGCGTAGTTACATTCATAGGTATATTTGTGGTACTCTTTAGCTGGCGGTGGGAGACCGTCCGTTCACCAGAAAATCTGGTCAGCGCTGACCGGGAGAGAAAGCGAAGATGAATGACTTTCCAGACGGTGCAATGGCGAATGCCAAATGGCCTGAACTTCGAGTGGGATCCTGCCAAGGCGGCTTCGAATCTTCTTGGTCACCGAATTGCCTTTCCTTACGCCGCCCGTGTTTTTCTGGACGCGCATCGGCAAGAGCGGCTCGATACCCGCGAGGAGTACGGTGAGGAACGCTGGATCGTACTCGGTCTGGTCGACGAATGGATTCTGGTGGTCGTTTACACGCTTCGCGAACCGAATATCAGGCTCATCTCCGCGCGAAAGGGAGATCCTCATGAATCAGAAGTCTACTGGGAGTGACACCGTTTATTTTCGTCTGGATCCGTCAAATCCACCCACGATGACGGAAGAGGAAATGCAGGCTTTGCGCGAATTGCGCAACCAGGATATCGACTATAGCGATATCCCCCAACAGACTGGCGCCGGCTGGCGACGCGTCTCCGATCTAATCCCCGCTGAAAACAAGCAGCAAATCACTCTTCGCCTTGACGCGGACGTAATCGAGTTTTTCCGGGCCACCGGGCGGCGCTACCAAAGCCGTATCAACGCGGCCCTGCGCGAGTACGTAAACGCAAATAAGAAATCAGTCTCCCAGCCCCGCTGATTCTGCCTCGCTGATCCTGCCTCGCCATTCCAGCCCGGCTAATCACGGCCTGCAGCAACCGTGCCGCAACTGCGGCGCGAAATACACATCCAGGTACCAGGAGAGCGCAAACAGCAGCGCCATGCCCACCATGGTCCATAAGAACATGCGCATTGGCAGGGTAGACAGCAGCGATTCCCCTTGCGGGCTGTCCGGCGACGGCCGCGTAAACAGCAGCCCGCTGATCATGCAGACGCACCCGGCCAGCACCACGTAGAGCAGGGCCGGCAACAGCCGCTCCTCCCATCGCTTTCCCGGCACAAAAAACGCGCTCACCAGCACCGGGTAAAGAGACAGCATGCTCAGGAAGAAAGAGAACGCCCTGCCGAGTTCAAGCAGCATGTGCTTTCTCCGTTCTGGCCCTGCCTGCTGGTTCCACTTGAGAAAGCACGGAACCGATCACGCCGGCCGTCTCTCGATCCATATTATTCCCAACCTCTTCAAGGCTTGCGCTGTTCTGCTTCCCAGGCCGGATTCCGTCCCCACTACGGTCAACTCCAGCGCGCTCCCGCCGCGCTCACTTGCCGAGTGTGCCCCCGCCTCGATAAAGTGACACGCACACGGCATCGCTATGGGAAGGTCGCCCCAGGCCCTGTCGCGATCCGTCTTCATCCTTCTTCCCCTAAAGGACGCTTTCATGTCTTCCGTGCCCCTTCCCGCCGCTGCCAATCAGGATCTCGACTCCACGCTGCGCGAATTCCGCGTCTTTCCGCCGCCGCCGGAGTTCAGCGCCAGGGCCCACATCAAGAGCCTTGAAGAGTACGAGACCCTCTACAAGCAGTCCATCGCTGACCCTGAAGCCTTCTGGGCCGGCGTCGCCAACGACCTCCACTGGTTCAAGCGCTGGGACAAGGTCCTCGAATGGAATCTGCCCCACGCCAAGTGGTTTGTCGGCGGCAAGCTCAACCTCTGCTACAACTGCGTCGACCGCCATGCGCTCGGCCCTCGCGCCGCCAAGACCGCGCTCATCTGGGAAGGCGAGCCGGGCGAGATTCGCCGCCTCACCTACGCCGAGCTTCACGTTGAAGTGCAGCGGTTCGCCAATGCGCTCAAGTCGCTTGGCATCAAAAAAGGCGACCGCGTCGCCGTTTATATGGGCATGACGCCGGAGCTGGCCATCGCCCTCCTCGCCTGCGCCCGCATCGGGGCCGTGCACTCGGTCATCTT
>PLPU01000475.1:365-10494 GCA_003159975.1 Acidobacteriaceae bacterium | reverse complement strand
TTCCGATTGCGTTCACACCGGCCGCCACCGAAAGCAGTCTCGCTAAAAATGTCCGATGCATTGAGCGACTTGAAAGTTTGCCGAATGTGTTGAGGAAATCCGCCGCGAACAACTGCCGGGCTTCAGGGGAGTCTCCTAATTTCTAATCATTCCCTCGGGCTGTTTCAAGGGAAAAGAGGGCAAACGGGTACAACTTATGTGCCATTTCCCGGGGAGAAGCTTGAAACGGGATAGGAGAACTGTGCAGCTACTTCTTGATGCGCTGGTTGGCGGCGTCCACGCTCCAGAAGTCAGCCGGCAGCTCCTGGTTATACTTCACATGCACAATGTAGTACTGGCGGATCTCGTCGTCGTTCTTGTAACGGGAGATGGTGAAGGGCGTGGGGAATCCGTCCATCACGTGGTAGTCGTCATACTCCTCGGCGTCAGTGTTCTTGTCTTTGTAAACCGGATCGCGCCACTCGAATGTACGCCGCAACGGCAAATGCGTCTGTGTGTCCGTCTGGATGGTGACGGCCTCGTTCTCCGCCGAGATCAGGGTCACCTGGTCGGCCAGATGCCGCTCAGCCAGGCGCTGACCTTCATAGATAAGAATGGTTTTTGGGTCCTTGAGCCATACCTTCACGACTGTTTCGATCGAGTGATCCCGCCGCCTCAGAAAATCGTCCACCATGTCCTGCGGCAGCGCAGCCTTGCCCTTGTAGGTGACTTCCTGGGCCGTACGCCCCAGGTAAAACTGCACCACGTCGCGATGCTTGGTGTACTCGATGCGGTCGTGGTCAGGCCACTGGTGAAACTCGAAGTACTCCGTGGTGCCCAGGTCCGGCCGGCCATGGAAAAAGGCAGCCACCTGGCCCTGCCGTTCGACATTTTTCATGTTCAGCCAAGCATCTCCGCCCAGCGCCTGCACCATGGCGTCCAGCACTGCGCGCGCCTGCCTGGCATTCTTCGCGCCCTCGTCCTCCGTGGTCTGGGCTGGCGCCTGGGACGGCGTCCGGACAGGCCACGCCAACATCAGTACCGCCAGCCCTACCGCGAAAACTCTGCGCATCTTCGTTATCTCCTCAATCCCGATTTCATCAGCCCACCAGCACCGCGCCGCCATTCACGTTGAGCACTTCTCCGGAGATGAATCCCGCCAGCGGCGTGCACAAAAACAGTACCGGTCCGGCGATCTCCATGGTGGTCGCCGCGCGGCCAACCGGGATGCCGGAAGCGATCTTCGGTCCCAGCTCAGGGTGGCCCAGCGCGGCCGCCGACATCTCCGTAGTCACCCATCCCGGCGCCACGCAATTGACGCGAATCCCCCGAGGCGCCAGTTCGCTTGACAGGCTCTTGGTGAGACTAATGAGCGCGCCTTTGGTCACGGCATAGTCCGCGTGGTTGGCCTCGCCGCGCTGTCCGGCCGTTGAGCTGATCAGAACAATATGCCCCCGAGCCTCGCCCTCCGACTGTGTCTGCAAATCCATTTGGGCAACCGCGGCCTGGACCAATCCGAACACCGAGTCCAGGTTGACGGCCATGGTCCGCCGCCACTGCGCCTCGGCCATCTCCGCGATGGGCGCATCCTCGGATGGCCATATCCCGTGATTGGCCACCAGTACGTCCAGACGACCAAAGGCGGCCACGGCAGCCGCCACCAACGCGCGCCCATCCTGGGGGCTGCTCAGATCCTGCTCTATCGCTACGCAGCGGCCTGCCCCGCCGCACTCGGCCACCAGCGCTTCGGCCCGCTCCCGCGCCTGGCGGTAGCTGAACGCAACCCGCGCTCCCGCTTCACTGAATAAACGCACCGTCTCCGCGCCAATTCCACGCGATCCGCCTGTGACGAGGACAACCTTGTCCCAAAGAACCAGAGAAACTCCTGCCATAAGGCAAACGCTATCGCATTGTTAGACGAGATGTCGAGGGAAGGGGTGATTCTAGACGGCCCGGAGCACTCGCACCGGCAGCAGAATGATGGCGCCCACCAGTTCCAGCACGCCACCCACCGCAATGCCCAACAGGCGAAACGGCAGCAGCACCAGCCACACAAGGGGATAAAGCACCAGCGCCAAAAGCGCCAGCGGCCAGCAGAGCACCAGGAGAATGCACCAAAGCAGGAACTTGATCATGGCTTTCTCTTCCTCGACCCGAAGGCAAGCGCCCAGAGTGTCATTGATTCATACGCAACGGCGCGGAATCAAGTTCCGGAGCGCGAAAGCAGTATTGGCACTCATTTCTTCCGGGACTTAGCCCTGTCAGCCAGCAGCTTCTTCCGCTCGCGGATCGCTTTGGCCCGTTCCTTCTCCGGCAGGGCCAGCACGGCCTTGGTACGTTTGGGGAGCTTTTCAACGATCAGCGCGTAAGCCCGCTTCAGCTCCTCTTCAATCTCACGTGGCCGCAGCGCATCCCACCGCTCCAACGTGACCCAGTAGAACTTTGCCGAGTAGGGTGTCGGGCGAATGCCGTCCTTTTCCAGCAGCTCGTGAAACCGATCGGCCCCGCAATGGAACGCCAGCACGCCCTCGCCCAAGCCATCCAGATCGGTAGACGCAAACATCTTTCCGCCGATGTCGCGGTCGCCGGCCCAGTAGACCAGGTGATGGCCCCAGTTGACAGTCTCCGCAACATGCGGCAGAGCCAGGCAGATTGCGCGGATGCGCTCGTTGTCCATGGGGAGAGTGTAAGCCGGAAGCTCCAGCGGAGGAAATGCGATTTTTTTGGGCATTTTTCGGCAATCAGGGATAAAATCGCCAATGCGTGCTTTGCACAATCGATTGTGCATTGAGGCGAGGTGCAAATGAGAATACGCGCCACCCAGCTTTTTGCGCTCACATTCCTGCTCACCGGAGCCCTCCATGCGCAGGATTTCGCCGCGACCTGGCAGGGAACCTTCCATGCGGACGGCGAGGATCGCCGGATTGTGGTCCAGGTCGCAAAAGGCGAGGGCGGTGCGTGGACGGCGCCGGCGTGTTTCATCGATTTTCTTCATGACCCGGTGCGCATCGATTCTGTCGCCGTGCATGGACAAATCCTGCAGCTTACGGTGAATGGCGGCAAAGGGGAATTGGAGGGAACGATCAGCGCGGATGGAAAGTCCATCGCCGGAGCATGGACCTGGAATCAGGAGACGTCGCGGATTGAGTTACGCCGCGCCACCAGGGAGACGGCCTGGCACACGCCCTTCAATTACCAGTACCACATGCGGAATGTGACCTATGCCCGTCCCTCCCCGCAGGAGGCTAACATTTCGTTCTCACCCCGGCTGGCTGTGGACTACATGGAGCAGGGCGCGACGGCGTGGACCCGCGAATGGAAGTGCGTCGCCTGCCACACCAACGGATCGTATATGGTGGCGCGGCCCTTGATGAGCCGCCAACTCGGACCGCCGCAAAAAGAGCTGCGCGAGTTTTTCGTGAAGACGCTCCAGGAGGAGCTAGCCACCGATCCCGCCGACATGCGTCCGGAACTGGATTCGACCCAGGCGGTTTACGTGGCCGCGGGCCTGGCGATCTGGGACGCCAATGTGACCCACCGATTGTCCCCAGAGACATCCGAAGCACTCGACCTGATGTTCAAGCTTCAGCGCACAGATGGCGACTGGACCATCAGCGACGACAACAATCCGCCGCTTGAGTCGAGCCGCTACCAGCTAGCCACCGTGGCCGCCCGCGCCGTGGGCAACGCGCCCGGCTGGCTGGCGCGGCAGCGCGGCACACCCGTCGAAGCCAAAGTTAATCTGCTGGAAAGCTACCTGCGCTCCGACCACAAGCGGCAGGGAGATTACGATCGTACCGATCTGCTCTGGGCCGCAACAGAGTTTCCCGGCCTGCTTGATGCCGGGCAGATGACCACCCTGGTCGACATGATCTCGAAACACCAGAAGCCCGATGGCGGCTGGTCGATCCGCAGCTTCGCCGCGCCTGAAGAATGGGGAAAAGGCAATCGCGCTCCCCGGCTCCGCGCCGAACCGGACCTCGCCGACCCACCCAGCGACGGCCACATGACCGGCCTGGCTATCATCGCCCTGCGCAAGGCCGGCATTCCGGCGAGCGACCCCCGCATCCAGCGCGGCATTTCCTGGATTCTGACCAACCAGCGCGCCTCCGGCCGTTGGTGGACCCGCTCGCTCAATACCGATAACTGGCAGTTCATCAGCTACAGCAGCACGGTTTACCCGCTGCTTGCTCTTGCGATGTGCGATGCCTTGCCGCCGACCCGCGAGTAGATCCATNNGATTCAGGCGAATTGATTCAAGGGACGCTGGAGATGCTGATCCTGAAAGCCCTCCTGCGCGGGCCGCTGCACGGGTACAGCGTGGCGGAGTGGATTCAGCAGACCTCGCAGCAAATGCTCAAAGTAGAAGAAGGTGCGCTCTATCCTGCTCTGCACCGCATGGAGTTGCGCGGGCTGTTGAAGTCGAAGTGGGGCACATCAGACAATAACCGCCGGGCAAAGTTTTATGAACTGACGGCGGATGGGCGGAAGCGGCTTGACGCGGAGTCGCAGCGCTGGGCGCGGCTTTCGTCGGCCGTTGCGTTTGTGATGCAGGCTTCATAAGGCGAAAAGAAGAAGCAGGTCCTTCGACTCGCTGCGCTTGCTCAGGATGACAATCATTTTTCACTGGCTCCCAGGGAGGTTACGCATGGCTCAGAATCTGCACGAGTTCCTGCTCCGATTGAAGGCACTGTTTCGGAAGCGGCGCATGGAACGCGAGATGGCCGATGAGCTTGCGTTTCATCAGGCGATGCTGCAGGACAAATTGTTGAGACAGGGGGTTGCGATGGCAGATTTGGATGCAGAAACTCGACGGAGCTTTGGCAGCGCAAGCAGGTGGCACGAAAGATTGCGCGAGTTGTGGCAATTTGGCGGCCTGGAGAACTTTGGACGCGACGTGAGCTATGCCATGCGCGTGCTGCGCAGGTCGCCGGGTTTTACCGTGGTGGCGATTCTGACGCTGGCGCTGGGCGTGGGAGCAAATACCACGGTGTTCTCGATCATCAATGGCCTTCTGCTGCGGCCGCTGGCCGTGCCGGAGAGCGATCGGCTGGCGGTGCTTGGAATCAGCCAGGGAAATCCGCGGATCAACTACACCTTTTCAGAGCCGCTGTTTCGCAGCCTGGAGAGCAGGCACGGGGTGTTTGAGCAGGTTTTTGCGTTTGATCACACGAGCCTTCAGGTGAAGGGCAGCGGCGGAAACGAAAACGTGCCGGGGCAACTCGTGAGCGGGGAGTTTTTTCCCGCACTGGAGACGGCTCCGCTGCTGGGGCGCACGCTGACACCGCAGGATGATCGCAAGGGCGGCGATCCGGTGGGGTATGGTGTGGTGATCAGCGAGGGATTCTGGCAGCGCTGGTTCAATTGCACGCCGAACGTGATTGGGCAGAAGCTTACCATCAACAACGTGCCCTTCACGGTGGTAGGGGTCATGCCTAAGCGGTTTATTGGAGCCGATCCGCTGGAGCGGCCAGAGCTATATGTGTCCATGTCGACAGAGCCGGCGCTGAATGGCGAGCGCAGCATGACGGCGGACGGCTTCCATTCGTGGTGGCTGAATGTGATGGGGCGTATTGGGCCGAACGGGACGCTGCTCAAGGCGGATGCGCAGGTTGCGGCAGAGAGCGGCGCGGTGCTGCATGAGGCCATACCGGATGCGGGATGGATCGCCGACAGGCAAAAGAGGCATTTTCATTTCATTGCAGAAAACGGTTCGGGCGGATTCACGTATCTGCGCCTGCTGTTTCGCGAGCCACTAGCCGTGGTGTTTGCGATGTGCGGAGGGATTCTGCTGCTGGCGTGCATGAACCTGGCGAGTCTGCTGATGGCGCGGGGAGCAGCACGGCAGCGGGAACTTGCAACGCGGCTGGCTATGGGAGCCACGCGTCGCAGGCTGGTGCAGCAACTGCTGGTGGAGAGCCTGTTGATTGCAATCATGGGTACCACGGCGGGGTTGGCGATTTCACCGCTAGTGGGCAAATCGCTTTCGATGGTGCTACTCGGCGGCGAGATCGATATGCAGATCGATACGTCGCTCGACATCAGGGTGTTCGCGTTTGCAGCGCTTGCGTCGGTCGTGGCCACGCTGCTGGTTGGGTTGGTGCCGGCGCTGCAAGCCACATCGGGAAGCCTGAACGAACATATCAAGAGCGGGCAGCACACCACACAGGCGCATGAGCGGAGGCGGATCATGCCCAAAATCATGATGGCCGGCGAAATCGGATTAGCACTCATGCTGGTGGTGGGCGCCGGGCTGCTGGCCTCGAGCCTTGTTCGTCTCTATAAGTCCGGTGCGGGGTTCGATCCGCGCGGAGTTGAGAACATCTCATTCAGCATGGACCAGCAGCCGCTGAAGGGCGACGCGCTGATGCAGTTCTATCAGCAACTGGGCGATGGGCTGAGCCGCCAGCCCGGCGTGACCAGCGTTAGCTTCGCGCGCATAGTGCCATTCACGCACCGCATATGGGACCAAAGCTACTCGTCACCCGGGAGCAAGGACCAGGACATTAACCGGAACGCAATCGGCCCCAATTACTTCGGGACCATGAGGATTCCGCTGTATGAGGGGCGGGACTTCACATGGAACGACACGAAGGCGTCGGGATTGAAGCTGATTCTCAACAAGGCGGCGGCGCAGGTTCTGTTTCCCGATCGCAGCGCGCTGGGGCAGACGATCCTGGAAAAGGACGAAAAAACGACTTTGCAATACGAAGTGGTTGGCGTGGTGGGCGATGCGAAGTATGAAGAGCTGCGCTCGCCTGCGCCGCCGACTGCTTATTCTCCAATGACGCAGGACGATGACGCGGACCGGTCGCGTTCGTACAACGCGGTGGTGCGCGTGAATGGCGAGGCGGGTCCACTTGCGAACACAGCGCGCCTGCTGGGAACGAAGCTTGACCCTGGGATTCCCGCGCCGGTGATGACGTCCATGCAGAGCGTGATTGACGACTCGCTGAGTGCGGAGCGCACCATGGCGCTGCTCGCTGTCTTCTTCGCGGTTTGCGCGCTGGTTGTCACCGCAGTTGGGCTTTACGGGACACTCGCCTACGCCACGGCGCGCCGCACCAGCGAAATCGGCATCCGCATGGCCCTCGGCGCACGGCGCACCCAGGTGGTTGCAATGGTCTTCCTGCAAAACGCGAGAGTGGCCCTTGTTGGAACGGGGCTGGGTCTCATCGCGGCGTTGCTGGCGTCGCGCGCACTGGCCAGCTTCCTCTATGGAACATCGGTACGCGACCCATGGGTGTTTGCCGGATCGATTCTCGCGCTGGCAATCATCGCAAGCGCCGCATCTCTTTTGCCGGCGCTGCGCTCAGCGCGGATTAACCCGATGGTCGCCATTCGCTGCGAATAGCGGTTCGCGATCCGACCTCAGAACTTCGCCTCAAACGCCCGGAAGCGCCGTTCCAGTTCCCACTGCGCGGCGGCTTTTTCGTTCCCATCCAGAAACGCCTTGCACGCGGCGTTGGGCTTGTCGCCGCCCAGCGCTTGCCCTTTGCACGCCGCCGTGGGGGTGGTGAACACATCCTGCGTATCCCAAAGGCTCTTGCCGGGCAGGAAGTCGTGCTCCATCCCCGTCCGCGCCAGTTGCTTCAGATCCTGGTAGGTGAGGTGGTAGTCGAGGGCCGCGCGCACATACTCGTGCGTAATCTCAATGCGGCTCACGCCTTCATCGTCCGTCGAAAGCGCCATCGGCACGTGCGCAGAGCGATAGAGCGGGAAGGGATGGTCGGGGCCCTTGACGCCCAGAATGCCCTCATTGGAGCTGAGGTTGATTTCGACCATCACGTGCTTCTGCGCGAGTTCCTTGAGCAATCCCGGGGCGTCGTCTTCATACATCACGTCCACGCCATGACCGATGCGCTCGGCATGGCCCAGTTCGACAGCCTGCCGAATGTGAAAGCGCAGTCCCTCCGGCGGCACGAGGCCCGGCGCAAGTTCACCGGCGTGCAGGCTGATGGGAACCTTGGGGTAGGCGGAGTGCAGGTAGTTCAGCATCTTCATCTGCAGCGTGTAGTCGCGCATGGAGATGAAGCCGTCCTCCGGCATCACGAAGTTGATCCCCACAAACCCAGGCTCATGCGCGTCCAGAGTTGCCTGCACCGTCTCGAACCCCAGCAGCGTCTGCGCAAAAACCTGCTCCGGAGAATTTCCGCGCAAGACCTGGTAGATGTAGCGAACCTCTACCTGGCAGGCGGGTGTGGCCTGTGGCGTTCCGCAGTGTTCAATATCTCGCCTCAGGCCTTCGGCCGCGCGCACATCCTCGCGGTCCACAAAGACCTCGTCGCGCAACCCAAGCGCCAGCAGAGACTGCCGGTACTGCGCAAAATCCGGATTCAAAGGGTTTTCGTGGGCGATGGTTGCCGCATGGGAAAAAATCGGCGTCTCCATCAGTTCCAGATACTGCTGATTCTGCGCGGCGGACCGGCTCGCAATTTCGTCCACCCATTCACCGATATGCTTTTTCGCAAGCCCCCCAAACCTGCCGAAAGTCGAGAAAAACTGGTCGTGCCCGCTGAACCCCGTCGTGGATACAAAGCTGCGCATCGAGAAGGCATTCACCAGCCGGTCGTAAAGCTCCTGGTTGGTGGGCGTTATATTGCCGGAAAGCTGCGCGGCCGGCACCAGTGACGCCGTGCAGGGAGGCTGGGCGAACTTCAACGCTGCGGGATCGACGCACAGCGCGTCTTCGGCCGCGTCGCGAATGAATGTCTCAGCATAGACCGCCCCGGACAGGTGAACATGCAAGTCGGCGCCCTTGGGGAAATCGGTAAGAAAGGAGTGCAACGCCGGTGCCCCCTTCTGAACCGCAGCCTGGTAAGCCCGCGAAGTGCGCACCTCCGAGCCAGAAGTGGAGATTGGAGCTGGAGGGCCTGGAATGGGCGGGCGGGGTCCGGGCGTCTGAGCGTGAAGAACGGCGACAACGGCAAGGCAAGCAAACCAACAGGCAGGGCGGCGCATGATTGCCATCCAGTGTAGAGCAGGACACACTTCTCTGTGCAAAATTCCGCTTCTCTCGACAGGATTCAAGGACCCGGTTTGGCGCAAAGAATGGGAGTTGGTATACTGTCTCAAGTTGTTTGAGCGCAGTGTTCGAGGATTCGCCCACCTACTCCGGCGACGCCGGATTCCGCGCAAAAATTGCAACTGTATGTTTGCACTGAGGCCAGATAGCTCAGTGGTAGAGCGCGGCCCTGAAAAGGCCGGCGTCGGCGGTTCAATCCCGTCTCTGGCCACCACATTATAAAGCGGTTAGCTGTAAATTAGAGAAATTCTTCCACCCGTGATCCGCCCGTGATTGTTCTTGGGCCGCCCGAACTGATGGCGTGAAGGACGCACAGAATTCGTATCCCCTAGCGTCAGTTTTTCGGTGCGCGACGAGGCATAAAATCCCTGTTATGCCTACGTCTTGAGGGCCTTCACTATTCGGTCAAATAGGCCTGCTTCAGTGTTTCTCCGACTGACGTATCCGCACCGCGGATTCTTTAGACAGGGAACCTGAGAAAATCTGGGGTCAATCGGCGCCCAGTGATTGAATGAGCGCATTCGGATTACCAGCTTGCTCGCAAGCATTTCCTTTGCGAGTTGAAACGTGTACTTTTGCGATTCACATACCAGAGTCCGGGGCAGTCCAGGGGACTTTGAGTGATATGGGAACCACTCTATTGCAAGGAGTCTTTCGGAAATCTCCCCGGAGCCCAGGCCCGAAGCGTCCTTCAAATCGCGGAGACGTGGGGGCCACCACCTGGCAGTCGGGGTCCAGGAAAGTGTGGGGTTCAACGGATAGAAGGGGTAATCCTGCCAGGGCCGACGCATATCAAATTCCCAGTAATTTGAGCAAGTAGGGATGGTTCCATGCGGCTTTGAGTCGTTTCCCCTTGATGCCGCGTTTGAAAGTAGTTTCTTGTTTGAGCAGATTTAGCGCTATGCGGTTGAGTAGCGAGAAGTTTTGCGCCGCATGGCCTGCTCGCTTTCGGTCCAAGTCTTCGCTAAAGCCCACGTCGAGCACCCAGTGCAGCTTGTTTTCGATGCCCCAGTGCTGGCGGATCACTGAGTTCAGCCGCGCCGCATCAGGTCGGAGGCTGGTGATGTAGTAGCGAATCTCGCGCTCGGTCTTGCCCGTGGCCTTGTGGTAGCGCTCGCTTTCGAT
>PLPU01000475.1:0-289 GCA_003159975.1 Acidobacteriaceae bacterium | reverse complement strand
GCCAGCAGACCCTGATTGTCCTTGACCGCCAGCACGTAGTCAGCCTTCTTCTCGATAATCAGGCTGGCGATGTCGCACTGACAGCCCATCGCATCAACGGTCACCACGGTACCCGCCAACTCCAGCGCGTTCAACAGCTTCGGAATCGCTGTGATCTCGTTGGACTTTTCATCCACCTTGCGCTGGGCCAGTACCAGGTTGTTGGCGCTGGCCCAGGCGGAAACCATGTGGACCAGGGCCTTCTTGCCCGCCTCGCGCGTGCCGCAAAGCGTTTTGCCATCAATGGCCA
>PLPU01000523.1:0-6072 GCA_003159975.1 Acidobacteriaceae bacterium | reverse complement strand
GTCCCTTTGCAGGACACTGAAATGATTATGCGCCAAGGGCGGGAAATAATCGGCAAAACCGAGGGGACTTTTCTCGGACGATTCACGACGTCCCTTCAGGGACCCCAGAGAGCGCCGACAAAGCCCTGAGTTCATTCCAAATTCCCGAAAAGCGTACCTCAGGGACAAACAGGCTGCGGAAAAGGGCCTGATTTCTGGCGAAATCCGGAAAAGGCATACCTCAAGGGCTGAAGCCCTTATTGATTCGATTGGCTTTATGCCGGGGATAAGCCCCGGGCCTACCGCCCGTACGAGTTTCTCCGCGGCCTGTAGAGCCAGGGCTTTGTTTTGTGGCGCTTACGGCACGGCTGAAGTCGTGCCCTTTTGCACATCGAAGTCCGTTTGGAGTTTTTCCGCAGCCTGTAAGGCCCGAGTCATTTCATAGGCCTTATCGGCATGACTGAAGTCAAGTCCTAGGAAAAATGTTCCCAGCCCTGTGGTTCCAGGGTCTCGCGGCCTTGCGGAGTGATCAGCGTGACGTCGGGGCGATTGCGCTTTTTTGCAACAACGCGGCCGATTCTTGTGGTCGGAACGGCGGCGATTTTTCCTGGAACGCGAGCGTCCGGCGGCGCGGTGAACAGGAGTTCATAGTCTTCTCCTCCGTGAAGCGCCTGCTGCAGCGTTGCGCCGCTGTGGATGGGCAGTCGCGCGGCATCGACTTCCGCAGCTACGCCGGATTCCTGGCAGAGATGGGCCAGGTCGGTGGAGAGACCATCGCTGAGGTCGATGGCGGCGGAGGCCAGCGATCGCCGTTGCAGCCACAGACCCTGCGGAACGCGTGGCTGCGGGTAGAGATGCGGCGCCAGCAGCGGGGCGAGTTCTCTGGAGATGCGTGGAGGCCGCGAACGGAGAGAATCCGCGGCAGCCGGCTGAGCCAGGTGCGCCAACTGGGCCAGGCGCGCGAGTCCTGCCGACGCGCCCCCAAGGGCCCCGGTGACGTAGAGCAGGTCGCCTGGCTGGGCGCCGGAGCGCAGCAGAGCCTTGCCGCGAGGAACCGCGCCGATCAGGACGATATCAGCTAGAGCGACGGGCGACTCGGAGAGATCGCCCCCGGCGAGCGGGGTCTTGTGGGCAGCGGCAAGCGTGAGCAGTCCGTTGAGAAATGCGTCTATCCAAGGTTGGAGCTGAAGGTCCTTGTTTCCGCGAGCTTTTGAGCGGCCAGAGAAATGGGCAAGATCGCGTGGCAAACCCAGAGAGAGAAAGGCCGCAATGGGGCGAGCGCCCATGGCGGCGAGGTCACTGAGTCCCCGCGCAAGAGCCCGATGTCCAATGGATTCAGGTGAGTGCCAATCAAGCCGGAAGTGGCGTCCCGCAATCGAGAGGTCGGTGGTGACGGCAATTTCTTCACCGGGGCGTGGGCGGAGCAGGGCGCAGTCGTCGCCGATGCCGAGACGGAGGGCGCTTCCGCCGGTAAGGGCGGCGCGGGCGCGAATGCGGCGAATCAGGTCGAGCTCTCCGCGCGGGTTTGCGCTTTCGGAATCGGGTCGCCTTCGCTGCATCTCTTGAGAATAGGGCAATGGAATAGGACAGTGGGCCGGAATCAGAGATCCGGGGTCAGGGATCAGAGATCACGAGTCAGGAGGGCGTTTGCTTGTTCGCTGTGGAGATTTGCACCGAAACACGAACATGTTGGTCTTTTCGGAACAGAAAAGGGAAATTCNNGAGTACACGGCGAATTGCGGCCCTGCCCGTTGCAGGGATGAGAGGCAAGCATGCTGCGCAAACGCTATTACATTGTTTTTGTAGCCAGGGATGAAGACGGGCGGATACGAAAGATCCCCCTGCCTCTGCGCTACGCGTACGGATTTGTTGCCGCCGCGCTAGTGGGTGCGTTCACCATTGTCGGCCTGGCCGGCTCATATACAAGGATGTTGCTGAAGACGGAAAGTTTCAACCAGGTGCGCCAGGAACGGGAGAATCTGCGCAAGGGCTACAAGCAGATGGCCCAGATTGCGCATGATCGCGATGTCCAGGTAGCTTCGCTGGGCGCATTGGCAAGCGAAGTGACCGCGCTCTACGGTTTGAAGCAAAGCCGGCTCGCCTCCGCCGCCCCCAAGGCCGCAGCCAGCGCCGCACTGGCGCCCACGCCCGCGAGCATTGCCCTGACAGACGACCTCAACCAGCAGCAGCTCAAGCAATCCATCGACCAGTTGTATGCTTTGCGGACCCAGGCGCTCTCCGGCCAGGTTTCGCGCGCGCTCGAAGGCGGCCTTACGCCCAACTTTGGGGGCGACTGGACCGTCTTTGCCGATGCGCCATCCATCTGGCCGGTTGAGGGCCGCGTCGGTTCCAGCTTTGGCGAGCGGGAAGATCCGTTCAACGGAGAAGGCAAGTTCCACTCCGGCATCGATATTGAAGCGCCCTACGGGACACCGGTGCGCGCGGCCGCGGATGGGGAAGCGACCGGCGAGTCGATGGGTGCGGGCTACGGCAAACAGGTTGTGCTGAATCATGGCCACGACCTGCTTACGGTATACGGCCACCTTTCCGCGATCGCGGTGTTGCCGGGCCAGCACGTTACGCGAGGCCAGGTGATCGGGTACGTGGGCCAGTCGGGGCACGCTACCGGTCCGCATCTGCACTACGAGGTTCGCGTGCACAATGTCCCGGTGAATCCTCACAAGTATCTGCGAACCACCTATGAGCTGGTTGCCAATCTCGATGAAAGTCCGGCGCCTGTCGAAAAGAAGTAGAGCGGAGTTTTTTGAATTGCAAAGCGGCTCCCAAATCGGGAGCCGTTTTTGTTTGGTGCGCGGGACGTTGCTTTCGGCCTATGGGCTGGCGGTAGTATCGTAGAGCCGTTGCAGCTTTTGCCTTGGAGTTACGTCTATGCGCCTTCTTGCCGGTTGTCTTGCCGTTCTACTCTCGGTGGTTTTTCCCGCTCTTGCACAGGATCGTGCCGCGGACCAAAAGATCGCCTTCGCGCGCGCGCAGCACCTGAAGCGCGGCATCAATGTATCGCATTGGTTTTCGCAGTCGCCCAACGACTACTCCACTCACCACACCGACACCTACACCGACGCGGACGACATTGCGCTGATGGCAAAGATGGGCTTCGACAACGTGCGCCTGAGCATCGACGCCGTGCCGCTTGAGCAGGGAAGAGGAGGCCTCAACGCGGACTTTATTGCGCGGCTCGACAAGGCCGTGGACACCATGCTCGCCGATGGCTTGGCGGTAACCATCGACTTGCATCCCGAGGACTCCTATAAGCAGCAACTGCGCACCGGCAACGAGAGCGTGGACCGGCTCACGCTGCTGTGGCGGCGCCTGGCTGCGCACTTTGCCACACGCGACCCCGACCGCGTGTTCTTCGAGATTCTGAACGAGCCGGAGGTCAACGACGCTTACCGCTGGGCGGGAATCCAGGCGCGCGTGGCCGCGGCCATCCGCGAGGTTGCGCCGCGCAACACCATCATTGCCACNNCGACGGCAACGTGATCTATAACTTCCATTTCTACGACCCGCACGAGTTTACGCACCAGGGCGCGGGCTGGGGCACATCCTGGTGGATTTATGCGCATAACATCCCGTATCCGGCGACGGAAAGCTCGATGGCGGAGTTAGTCAGGGAAGTCCCCGACCCGGCCGACCGCTATCAACTGGAGCGGTATTGGCTGGATCACTGGGATGCGCACCGGATTCAACTCACCATCGACGAGGGTGCGGCGTGGGGAAGGGCGAACGGCGTGCCGTTGATCTGCAATGAATTTGGGGTTTTTCGCGATCATTCCGACCCGGCCTCGCGCAATGCGTGGATTCACGATGTGCGAACGGCGCTGGAGGCGGATGGAATTGGATGGGCGATGTGGGACTATCGCGGCAACTTCGGCGTGGTGATCAAGCAGGGCAGCGAGCCGGCGAAGCCCGACCCGGCGACTGTGACGGCGCTGGGGTTGAGCAATTAAGAGCGGAGTTGGCCCCGCTTTGCGGGTGTTCGCGGAGTTAGCGGGGTTGGCTCGGAATGTCTGCTCTAAGAGGTAACACGAGCAAGAGCCAGGACACACGGAAAGCGGAAGCTCGCGTGTCCCCAGGTCATCAGTCAGTCGGCCGGATTTTCATTCCGGTGTTCTTCTCCATGATGTCGTACCAGGTGTTGTCGTCGGCCAGGGCGTGCACGGCGATGTAGTCCTCATCGGGGGTGGCGGCGCGCCCGGCGAGTGTCGCCGCCGCTTCGGGGCCAACCGGGTGGCGCAGTTGCCAGGTGCCGCTCTCGATGATGTTCTGGATGGTCTCGGCAACCAGCAGCGGGGGCGTGGGGTTGCGGAGGATCGCGGCAAAGTAGTTTGCCATGCGGCGCTGGCCTGGATAAAAGGTCGGAGCCGTAGGAGGCTCGATTTCATTGGCCATTTGGGTGTCGATTACACCCGGCTCAACGATCGCGACATGCACATCGAACAGCTTCATCTCCTGTGCCAGCGACTCGCTTAGCGCTTCGAGAGCAAACTTGGTGGCCGCATAGGCGCCAAGCGGCGATGTCGAAAGCTTGCCGGCGACTGAAGTCACATTGATGATGACGCCGCTGCGACGTTGGCGCATCTGGGGAATCACTTCCTTGATGCAACGCAGCGCGCCGAAGTAGTTGGTTTCCATGACCGCGCGGAAGTCGGCCAGGGGCAGCTCTTCAGTGGATCCGACGCGCGCGATGCCCGCGTTATTCACCAGCACATCGATCTCGCCGGCCTCGGCGGCGATGGCGGCAAAGCCCGCGGTAACGGATTCGTCCGAGTCGACATCCATTGCCGAGACGTGAATGGGCAGACCCTCTTTAGCGGCTGTCTCGGCCAGCTCCGGCGCGCGACCGGGGTTGCGCATGGTGGCGTAAACCGTGTGCCCGGCGCGCGCCAGTGTAAGAGCGGTGATCAGGCCGATGCCTTTGCTGGTGCCCGTGACAACAATCTTCGCCATAGTTCGATCTCCTTTGGGGGAACGGGGAAGTTGGAGTCTACATCATCGGGCGCGGCTCAGGGAATGCGCGGCTAACTCTGCCAGCTCGGCTTCTTCACTGCGCCGTATCTTTCTGCGAATCCTGCGCCATGCCGGCCAGTTGCGCGGGCGTAATGGTGGCTGTGACCACGACCCGGTTGTGGTGCTGCGTGACGGCAGCGGTCTTCAATAATTCCTGGAGCCCGTTGTTGGCGGTATTCCGGGCCAGCGGAGCGGAGAGCGCGCGGGCCAGCGTCACCAGCGTGGCCAGGGAGGCAGCCTGCGAGGTTGCCGTCTGCTCAGTGGGCGCAATCTCCTCGACCTTCACGTTGAGCGAACCGGCCAGCGGCAGGGACGGCGTCACACTGGCCACAATGATGGAGTCGTCCTGAAGCGGCAGCGCCAGCCCGAAGATGTGAATAGCGCCGCTCTCAGAGAAGGGCAGGCCGATCTGGCCCATGCCCCACGCAAGTGCAAGCAGGGGAACGTCGCGGTAGTGCTGCTGTAGCAGCGTAGAGCCCGGAAGGGGCAGCCCCGCGGTGCGATGCCGGTCGAGCATGGAGTGGATCTGCTCCGTCGTGGGCGTGTTGGAGATGGCCAGCATGTCATAGCCGATTTGCGCTACGCGGACGCTGCGTCCATCCGACGGCACGGTATAGATGGTGTGGCCGGCGTAGGATTCGCGCGAGGTGGCGTGGGCCTCAAGCCAGGTGTTGAGGCGATTGCCGGTCAGCTTGCCCACCAGCACCATGGAGTAGGCGACAGGACCGTTGGGCCCGCTGGGGTCGGGCATGCGGTGCAGCGCAATGGCCACCTGGTCCAGGTCGTGCTCCCAATCGATGCCCGTGGCGTCAACGAACTTCTGATAATCGGGCGCGCGCTGAGGCGGCTTCAGGTCCTTGTGTATGAAGGCGTGTGCAGGTTTCAGATTGAAGTAGAGGATGCCTTCCGACTCGGGCAGCAGGCGCGCGGCCTCCGGCGGAGCTTTGGAGCGCAGGAAGACGGCCACGGCCAGAAGGAGCAGGACCGCGGCCAGTATCCAGAGCGTTCTGCGGGTGCGTCGGTGCATGAGTACCGTCAGGATTAACGGTATCACTCCTGACAGAA
>PLPU01000582.1:0-3801 GCA_003159975.1 Acidobacteriaceae bacterium | reverse complement strand
AAACACTCATCTGCATTGACTTGATTGTGCACTGTTTCACAGGCACTTCTTACGACATCCGCATCGCAGACAAGCAAGCCGGGAGCCAAATCGCCCCCGGCCTGCGTCCCCTATCCTTGGAGTCTTCTAATTCTGGGCCGTAAGATTCTGATCTTCACGCCTATGCAGCGTCGGCTGATCGCTGGGATCCGTCGAGTTCCCATTGTTCGTAGTGCTGTTCGGGTCATTCGAACCCGTCGAAGCCCGCCGCAGCGACGGCTTGTTCTTATCCTTCGAGTCCGTCAGCCTGCGCTTGTTCTCAATTCGCGCCAGCCTCGCCTTGACGTCGTCGAACTCCGAAGTGGTCACCGTGTACTCGTCCCTGGGAGGCAGAATCCGCGCAATCTCCTCCTGCGAGTGCAAAATGCGATCCGGCGTCTGCGGATGGTCGCTGAACGCCTTTGCCACCAGCCCCGGCTTCCGCTTTTCCAGCGCCTGCACCTTTTCAAAGAAGCTGATAAACGCCTGCGGGTCGTACCCGGCCCGGTACATATATTGAACGCCCAGGTAGTCCGCCTGCGCCTCAAACTCGCGCGAGAAATGCAGGAACGTAATCGGCACACCGATCGAAGCGGCCTCATAAATGCCGTATCCCGTCCAGCCGCCGATGAAAATCAGCGGAATCGTCCCCAACTGCGCGTAGTTCATGCGCGTCTGCTCGCGCACCGCGTGGTGGGCGCAGACATGCGCCGTCTCGTGCGCCATCACGCCGGCCAGTTCCGCCTCTTCGTCCGCGTTCAGAATCAGCCCGGAGTTCACATAGAAAAACCCGCCCGGCAGCGCAAACGCGTTGATCTCATCCGAATCGATGATCTTGATGGTGAACGGAACCTTGCAATCGGAGTTCTTCACGATGTTCTGGCCCACGCGATTCACGTACTCATTGATGACCGGATCGGTGATGAACTTCGAGCTCTTCTCGATCTCCATGGAGTACATCTTGCCCATCTTGATCTCGGTGTCCACTGAATACCAGTTGCCCATCCCGCGCGCGCCGATATCCCGGTTCCCCACCGCGTTCACATCGTCAATGCTCCCCGGCTTCACATTGATCTTCTGGCTGCCCGGCTCAACCACCTTTTCCAGATTGACGGCAGTTGCGGGCGTATCGCCGCCAACCGGTGTCGTTCCCGGTGCCGGCGCTTTCCCCGGGGTCGTCGTCTGCGGCGTGTCACCCCCGACCGGTGCCGTTCCCGGCGCCTGGGTAGTCGGTGGAATGGTCGACGGAAGATTGCTTCCAGCCGTAGGCGCGCTGCCTGTCGAGGTTTTGCCGGGGGCGGTCTGGTCCGCCGGGATCGTTTGCGCCGGCGTGCTGCCTGCTGTCGTACCCGGTGTAGTGCTTGACGGCGTCGACTGTGCCCAGATTCCAGTAGCCAGAGCCAGCGACAGCCCTGCCACCACCGTCGCCCTCGAACCCATGAAATGTGCCCGCATGCCTGACCTCCAGCGCGGGTAGCCGATCGCCCCGCTTCGCTCGACTCTTTAGACGCTAGTATCCTCCTGTTTGGTAACAGATGGGAAGAATAATTCCGCCGGTCGGGGCATTCCCTTCCTTCATCCTCACCAGTTCACGGTAAACTCGAACACAAACTGACCCCTGAACGTATCTCTTGGAGCTTGCACCCTTCTGAATTAAAGTGAAGTGCAAGAGGGTTGCGGAGGAGTCTTGCGCAGAACAATTCTTGGATTGGCCGCAGTCGCCGTCTGCTGGGCGCTGCAACTCGCCGCGCAGTCCGCCCCGGCGCATCCGCATTCCGCCCTGCGGGATTTCTTGCACCCGCACCACCAAAGCCCGCCGGCCTCCGATCCCGGACAGCCAACCGTTACCGTCTTCGACGCCCGCAGCCTCGGCTCACCGCTGGTGCTCGACAAGGGCTGGCGCGTCGGCAACACTTCCGACCGGGCTGCCGCCAACCCGTCCTTTGACGACTCCGCCTGGTCCGTCCGCAACGCCACGGAGTCCTTCGCCGACGTCCCCGATCGGGATCACCCCTCCGACAGCTCCGGCAAGTCTGCCAAGCAGGATGAGGATCAGGATTCGGACGACAACTCCGGGTCCAAGACCCGCATGTCCTCCTGGTTCCGGCTCCATATTCAACTAGCGCCCAACCACGGCCCCATCGCCTTGCTCATCGAGCTTCCTGTCTCGAAAAGTACGGCCCTCACCATCGGCTCCACCGGCCCCGGCGTCGACGTCTTCGCCGACGGCAAGCTTATCCGCCCCGAGGGGTCGCACGGCGACGCACCCGAGCATTACCAGCCCATCTCCCGCATCTATAACCTCAACATTCCCCCCGACCAAACCTCCCTGACCCTCGTGCTCCGCAGCATCTACATCCCCGTCGGCCTCAGTGCCTACACCAGCTTCTTTAACGGCCGTACCCTGCGCCTCGGCAACCCGGCCGACCTCGGCCGTTCCCTTGAGCTCTGGACGATCCATAGCCTCTTCGAGCGCCTGCCCCGGCTGGTCAACGCCATCCTGCTCACCGTCCTGTCGCTCTTCCTGCTGGCGCTCTATTTCACGCAAAAAGGCCACGCCGAGTACCTGTGGCTGGCCCTTTATGAGCTGTTGCAGGCCCCCATCGGCTTTGTCGACCTGGCCGGCAGCTCCGCCCTCATCGGCCAGATCTGGTATGCGGCCCTGGTCCTCCAGTTGGTCGTGATTTCCGCCTACCTCTACTTCGAATTCCTCATCGCTTTCCTTACCCTGCGCCGCCGCTGGTACATTGTTCTGCTGCGCTGGACCGCGCCCATTCTTGCCGGCATCGGTCCCACGCTGCTGCTCGTAGGTCACAGCACCGCCATGGGAATTGCGTTCGCGGTCGTCATGGTGGGCTGCCTCTTCTGGCTCCTCGGGTGGATGATTTTCATCTTCACCACCCTCATCGTGGCCACCATCCGCCGCAACTTTGAGGCCGGCCTGCTCCTCATCCCGCTCCTGCTCAGCCTGGTCGGCATCATTGAGCCCATTCGTACCGCGGCAAAGACCGATTGGGGAGGAGGCGCCCCCTATCATTCCCCGCTCACTATCCAGGCCGGCCCCATCCCCATCCACTTCGCCTCCATCGCCGACTTCACCGGACTCCTCGTCATCGTTCTCATCATCTTCGTCCGCTTCCTCCGCATTCACCGCGATCAGGAACGCGTTTCCAGCGAACTGGCCGCCGCCCGCAGCGTTCAGGAGCTGATGATCCCCCACGAACAGCTCGTAACCCCGGGCTTTGAAGTCGACTCCGTATACAACCCCGCCACCGAGGTCGGCGGCGACTTCTTCCACGTCCAGCCCACCAGCGACGGCGGACTGCTCGTCGTCATCGGCGACGTCGCCGGCCACGGCCTCAAAGCCGCCATGAACGTATCAATGCTCATGGGCGCCATGCGCCGTACCGCGGAACGCAGCCCGGCCAAACTCCTCGAATCGCTCAACCGCGTGCTCACCGGCAGCGAGAGCTTCACCACCTGCCAGGCCGCCTTTTTCGCCGCCAATGGAGAAGTGGTGCTGTCCAACGCCGGCCACCTGCCGCCCTACCTCAACAGCCAGGAAGTCAACATCCCCGGCGGCCTGCCCCTCGGCGTCCTGCCCGACAACACCTATCCTGAGATTCGCCTCTATCTCCACCCCGGCGACCGCCTGCTGCTCATGTCCGACGGCGTAGTCGAAGCCCGCCATCCCAACGGCGAGCTGTTCGGCTTCGACCGCGTCCACAACCTGAGCAACCAGACCGCCTTCTACATAGCCGACAGCGCCAAAGTCTTCGGCCA
>PLPU01000477.1:4110-6785 GCA_003159975.1 Acidobacteriaceae bacterium | reverse complement strand
CTGGTCATGGAGGGCCGCCTGCAACCCATCGTCGACGCCCTGATCACCCACTACCAGGCCGAACAATTGAAGGCCGATAACAGCCAGGCCGCGTAAGCCTTGGTCGAGCTGAGCACTTTCGTTATACAAGGTACTGTGCGCCTGCGCATGGGGCCGCACCCTGACCGAGCTCGCCAGGATGCAGAAACGCTTTGCATGCATCTACTCGGCAAAGACAGAGCTTGGCTTCTCACCCATTGGCAGGAAGAACTCTCCGACGACCAAGCCACCGATTTCATGGGACTCATCGAACGTCGCTATAGTGGCGAACCCATCCAATACGTCATCGGCGAAACGGAGTTCTACGGCCTTCCGTTTCTCGTTACGCCAGACGTTCTCATCCCCCGCCCTGAGACAGAGCATCTGGTTGAAAACGCCATTGCATTGGCGGCGCCATTCCCAAAGCCCCGCATCGTGGACATCGGAACCGGGTCCGGCGCGATTGCAATCGCTCTCGAACACCATTTGCCGAACGCAACAATCACCGCCATCGACCGGTCCGCCCCCGCCCTCGCAATCGCTCAAGAAAATGCGAAACGTAACGGAGTCAATCTCCGCTTTCTCGAAGGCGATCTCCTCGCCCCGGTAGCCGGCGAACAATTCGAAATCATAGTCTCCAACCCGCCCTACGTCCCCACCACTGACCGCGACTCGCTCGCCGTCGAAGTCCGCGACTACGAACCAACTCTCGCCCTTTTCGCCGGCCCCGACGGCCTCGACATCTACCGCCGCCTCATCCCGCAAGCCTTCCATTGTCTCGTCCCCGGCGGCTACCTCGCCCTCGAAATCGGCTACGGCCAATCGCAAGCAGTCGCCGACCTGCTCGCGCCCTCCGGCTTCCAGCAAATCGAATTCGTGCCGGACCTTCAAGGCATCCCGCGCGTCGTCTCAGCGCTGCGGCCATCGCTGGGATGAAATAAATTGCGAATGCATCTCTGCATTCCTGGATTTTTCTGGTTCTTCGAGCATCTCTAACTTGTGTAGACTTCTTTCCGGAAAGGAAATTCTCCCATGCCATCATCCAAAGGCTACGCCGTCCTCGACGCACAATCCCCGCTTGCTCCCTTCACCTTCGCCCGACGCGACCCCGGCCCCACCGAAATCGCCGTCGAAATCCTCTATTGCGGCGTCTGTCACTCTGACCTGCACATGGCGCGCAACGAGTGGGGCCAGTCCATTTATCCCATGGTCCCCGGCCATGAAATTGTCGGCCGCGTCATCGCCACAGGCAGCGCCGTTACCAAATTCAAAGTGGGCGGCATCGCGGCCATCGGCGTCATCGTCGACTCCTGCCGCCAATGCGCTCCCTGCGATCGCGGAGAAGAGCATTTCTGCGAAAAGGGCGCCACACTGACCTACGCCGCAACCGACCGCGTCGACGGATCCATCACAATGGGCGGTTATTCCAACAATTACGTTGTCGACGAGCGTTTTGCCCACCGCGTGCCTGAAAATCTGAACCTGGCCGCCGTCGCCCCGCTGCTCTGCGCCGGCATCACCACGTACTCTCCCCTGCGCCACTGGAAAGTCGGCCCTGGCAAGAAGGTCGGCATCGTCGGCCTCGGAGGACTCGGCCACATGGCCCTCAAATTTGCCCACTCCTTCGGCGCCCACGTGGTGCAATTCACAACCAATCTGCGCAAGAAGGAAGATGCGATCAAGCTCGGCGCCGACGAGGTTGTGCTCTCCTCGGACCCTGAGGCGATGAAGGCTCACGCCAACTCTTTCGACTTCATCCTCGACACCGTCTCCGCCAAGCACCCCTTCGACGACTACCTTTCCTTGCTCAAGCAGGACGGGACGTTGACGCTTGTCGGATTGCCGGAAGAGCCGCCCTCCTTCAGCGTTTTCAACCTCATCACGCGCCGCGCTTCCATTGCCGGTTCCATGATCGGCGGCATGCCCGAGACGCAGGAGATGCTCGACTACTGCGGCCAGCACAATATTGTTTCTGAAGTCGAAGTAATACCCATCCAGAAGGTCAACGAAGCCTTCGAACGCCTGCTCAAGCAGGACGTGAAGTATCGCTTCGTCNNCTGTCATCCTGAGCGCAGTTGGGCGCGTTCTTTGCGCCCAACGAAGTCGAAGGACCTGCGGTTGTTCTTCGGAAAATCCACGATCAATCTTCCCTTAGAAAGCTACCGCGCAACCCCGCCCGGCGGCACGTGCTCCTCCAAATACCGCGCAATCAAGCTGAATACATGCAGCGAAGTTCCCTGGCCCTCTGAAATCCCATGCGTACGGTTGGGATATTCCATAAAGTCGAACGGCTTGTCTAACTCGACAAACTTGTTGATCAATAACTCAGCCCCTTGAAAATGCACGTTGTCGTCGCCCGATCCATGCACCACCAGCAAATGCCCCGTAAGTCCCGCCGCAAAATTGATCGGCGATCCATCGTGGTAGCCCTGCTTGTTTTCCTCCGGCAGCCCCATATACCGCTCCTGGTAAATCGAGTCGTAATGCAACTGGTCTGCAACCGGCGCGACCGCAATGCCCGTTGAAAACACCCCCGGATACCGCAGCATCACATTCAGCGTGTTCGATCCCCCGCCGCTCCAGCCCCAGATCGCCATCCGCGTCGAGTCAATGTAATTCCTCTCGCGCGCCAACTCCTGAATCGCCTCCACCTGTTG
>PLPU01000477.1:0-4085 GCA_003159975.1 Acidobacteriaceae bacterium | reverse complement strand
GCCGGGTCGAAATCCGGCGGCTTGATCATCCACCCATCAAGCGTCACACCGTTCCTAACTGGCACTTTGAAGAATTCAGTCTTCGATCTTAGGAACGGCTCCGCCTTCTTTTCCAACTCCGAGTTATCCACCAGCGTGCGGACCGGTTTTTCATTGGGAAGGCTCACGATCTCAACATGGGTGGGCTGCGCCGTGTTATTGAAAGCGTGCAGCGCCCATCGCCCATCCGGCGCAATGTTGTAGTAGTGCATCCCCGGCTCATCCGCTGGCGTCACGCGCTCCGGCACACCCTGTCCATCCAGTCTCGATCGATACAAATACTGCCGCACCGCATCGTCCGGCGACGCCAGAAAATAAAGCCAGCCGCTTTCCGCATCAATCGCCAGCTTCTCGATCACGTCCCCCTGAAAGTTGGTGATCAGACGCGCCTGCCCCGTGGCCCGGTCCACGCGATACGCATGCCGCCAGCCATCCCTCTCGCTGATCCACAGCAAATCCGCGCTCTTGGCTCCCGTCCCCTCCTCAATCCAGTCCAGCGGCGACGGCGCCACCCACGCCTTGTCCGTATCTTCAAAGAAAAGCCGCGTCTCGCCCGTCTTTGCATTCGCCAGCAGCAGATCGATCGTGTCCTGTCGCCGGTTGATATACTCCACCATCACTTCACCGGAATTGCCCGCCCAATCCATCTCGGCAATGTAATGATTGCGCGGATCGCCAGGCAGCTTGACCCATTGCGTCGACCCGCCGGTCACAGCAACAACACCCGCGCGCACTGCGGAGTTCGTCGTTCCCGGCTGCGGGTACTTGTAGTTGAACGTAACGGGGTACTCCGCTTCCGTGTCGTTGATCAGCGTGTATTCCCCCACCCCCGACTGGTCAAACTGCCAATACGCAATCGACTTGCTGTCCGGACTCCAGCGAAAGCAATTCCGCAAATCCAGTTCTTCTTCGCTCACCCAGTCCGACGTTCCGTTGATAATGTCCGCCGACCCATCCGATGTCAGTTGCGCGATCTTTCCAGTCGCCAACTCCTCGACGTAAATGTTGTTGGCGCGCACGTAGGCTACGCGGCTCGAATCCGGAGAAAACGTCGCAAACATCAGCGTCGACTCGGGCGCATCGCCACCGAGCTTTGTCAGCTTTCCCTCTTGTGCGCTGCCGGCCGTATCGAAGACCCAGTAATCGCCGCGGGTGTTCTGCCGCCATACCTTCTTTGAATTCGTAAAGATGAGCAGCTTCTTCCGATCCGCCGACCAGGAATAGCCTTCAATGTTGAGCGGTCCGGTCGCTCTGTCCGCCGGCACAAGTTGCGCCGCGGAGATCGGCACACTGCGCTTCCCCGATGCCGTGTCGTATGCGACGATATCCGTGCCTTTGCCACTCGCCGCGGGTTCCAGAATGGTGTAGATATCGCCGCCATTCTGCCACGCCAACTGCACTGACTTACTCCCATAAGCGTGTGTGTTGAAAATCGCATTCAGTTGTTGCGCCAATGTCTGCGCCGGTGTTTGCGATTGCCCGCCTCCTGCGGCAAGGGCCGTGTTGCAGCAAACCACAATCGACAAAACAAAGCCCAGCCCAGCAGCAAGTTTCGAGTTATTCAAGAGGACGCCTCCACGATTTACGATTTTCTAAATGAGCATGTCTCGTTCCATTCATGATTTCATTGCGCAAACTTTTCAATCGGCACGGCCCGTCTTATCCAACTCCCGATAAAACCCCAGGTCCATTCCGCTCAAGCTTTTCGCGATGTACGCAATCTGTCCATAATGAAGACCGAAATGCTCCACAACCTGGTAAACCGCCTCCAGCCCGCTCACGTGGTATCCCTGAATCTCATACCACGCCGCCAACTCCCCCTCGGTGAGCCGTTCGAGCACCGCCTGCGCTTCACTCAACGTAGCGCCCAATCGCTCCAGCAACTCATGCGCGGTCATCCCGCCGTGCGCCCCAAACTCCGCCGGCCGATCGCGATTGTCCTCCCGCCCCTCGAAAGAGTCGACAAGCCACTGCCGCACATTCCCATTCAAATGCAGAATCAGATTTCCAACGCTGTTGCACGCTTCATTTGCACGCCACCACACTTGCTCCTCGGTGAGCACCTCCACGCTGGCCTTCAGGCGCGGCCAGTAGTGCTCCAGCAATTTCCTCCGCGAGAACTCCACAAACAACGCCGTCACATCCGCATCACTTTCGTTCATCACCGCTCCCTCGCGAGTTTCCAACCTCAGCCGGCACTGCAGAACAGCCGGACCAAGGTAACTCAAGCCAACAGCTAAGAGCTAACAGCTGTCTTTAAATGTATTTTCATGTGGTAATTGAAGACGATCAGAACCATGATCCCGAACACCATTGCCAGAATCGCCAGCGGCGCGCCATACGGATATCCTTCCGTCAACGCAAACCGGATCAGCACGATCGACACCACGAACGCCGCCGAGCGAAACACAAATTCATAATGCCCCGACACAACGATCGACAAGATCAGGATCAGCACATCGGTAAAGATCATCACTGTAAAAAGATCGTTATAGAACGTGGTCACATGAGCCAGGCCCGTCGACCCGGTAGTGACTTCGCGAAATACATCCATCCCAAACAGCCCTATGTTATACGCCGCCATCGTCAGCAGCAGAGCGCCAAGTCCCAGTGCAACAGCCTTCTTCTGCGCCACAAATCTCAACCTGGCCAATGATGGCGCAGCCTTGCCCATATGCCCCGCGCTTCCATGCGCCACGTGTTGAAAGATCGCAACCAGCAGGTACATCAGAAACCCTGCCCACATATCCACGAACAGCGGCAGCGCCTCCAGCGTCAGCGTATGCCTGGTCACCATCTCGGCCGCTTCGGCAATATCCTTGAATACTTCCCGAATGAAAATCAGCGACACAATTTCGAACTGGTAGGCAATCGACCGCGTAGTCGACTCATGCAGCGCCCCAATCAGCGTCACCACCTCGTAAAACAGAATGAAGTTGAAGGGGGTCGAGATCGCAACCAGATAGTTCTCTCCCGCCCCTGCAATCAAAGCCGGAGGATGCGCAAGCGTCTTGGCCAGAAAGATCAGCAGCAGGTGAAGGCCAAACCCGGCGATCCCCAATCGGATGACCAGGTGCTTCAGCGCCGTCTTGTTGCGTTCTGAAAAGATGCGGTCATGCGCCGCCGCCACTCGCAGCCAAATGGCCGCAGGCGCCTGTTCGCCGGTCACGTCGTCTTCCATCGCCCGGTTTGTCATCGTATCGTCTTGCTCGATCATCGCATTTGCGGTCAATGCACCGGCTCAAGCCCTGAATGCGACAGAATTAGCCTGGGAAGTGTTGCAATTCGCTTGAATGCCCTATGCGGAGTTTCCTTAGCTTATCGCATAGAACCCGAAGCGCACACCGCAGAATTGCGGAATCTGCGGTGGCGGAGATAAGATTCCCTCTGAAATCGTTTCCACGAGGATCTCACATGCGTATCTCCGCCCCGCTCTCTCTCGCCGTTCTTGGCCTGTTGCCCCTTTTCGCAATCGCACAAACACCGGTAGCGCAGCAGATGGCCTCTCAGGTACAGTTAGCCCCACCGCAGGTGGCCCAAACGCCGCCCATGGGATGGAATAGCTGGAATTACTTCGCCGGCAAAGTCACCGACAAGGACATTCGCGACTCCGCCGACCAGATTGTCTCCACCGGCATGAGAGACGCCGGCTACATCTACGTCAACATCGACGACACCTGGGAGGGCGAGCGCGACTCCACCGGCGTTCTTCATTCCAACTCCAAGTTTCCTGACATGAAGGCGCTGGCCGACTACGTCCATTCCAAGGGCCTCAAAATCGGCATCTACTCCTCGCCCGGCCCCAAAACCTGCGCAGGCTTCGAGGGCTCGCTCGGCCACGAGGAGCAGGACGCCCAGCTCTACGCCTCCTGGGGCATCGACTACCTCAAATACGACCTGTGCAGCTTTATTCCCGCGGTGATGGAGAAACAGGCGCCAAACGACAAACCCGCGCAAATGCGCCTGATGGTCGCCGCGTATGACAAGATGTCGAAAGCGCTCAAGGCCACCGGCCGTCCCATCGTGCTTTCGCTCTGCCAATACGG
>PLPU01000376.1:2424-4628 GCA_003159975.1 Acidobacteriaceae bacterium | reverse complement strand
CGGTATCCCACGTAAACATCCGTCAGCAGGTACACCGGATTCGAAGCATCGTCTTCAATCTTCTTGCGCAACTGCCGGACGAACGTGCGCAGGTATTCCACTTCTTCGCGGCAATCCGCCCCCCACACCGCCGTCAGCAGCTTCGAATAGGTCACCACGCGCCCCGCGCGGCTCATCAGGCAATGCAATATGTCAAACTCCTTGCGGGTCACGTGCACCGCCTGGCCGCGCTTGGTCACGGTGCGGCGTACCGGTTCAAGGCGAATTTCTCCAATCTCAATCGGCGCGTCCTCGGCGCGGATCGGCGCTTTCACGCGCCGCACTGCCGCCCGTATGCGCGCAATCAGCTCCCGCGTGCTGAACGGCTTGGTGACATAATCGTCCGCACCCAGGTCCAGCGCCTCCACCTTTTCGTTTTCCTGGTCGCGTACCGTCAGCATCAGAATCGGCAGCCGCGAAGCAAACGTGCGAATCCGGCGCAGCGTCTCAATGCCGCCAATGCCCGGCATGTTCACATCCAGCAACACAGCGTCGTATACGCCGCCACGCAGCATCTGCAGCGCCTCTTCGCCGCGCGAGGCCTCGGCTACCTGAAAGCCCAGCTCGGCCAGCGGAGGCTTCAGCGCCCGGCGAATAGCCGCTTCGTCGTCGACCACAAGAATGCGAATGGAAGGCTGAATCATCACGTGCTCCTCTTCTGCATGGGGGCTGGAATTGCCGCAAAGAAGGTTGTCCCCTCCATCTCATCGCTCGTGACCCAGACATAGCCGCCATGAATCAGCGCCACACGCTTGGCCACCGAAAGACCGATCCCGGTGCCCGCGGCACGGTTGGAGTAGGTGGTGGATCGATAATACCGGTCGAAAATGCGCTCCCTGTCAGCCATCGGAATCACCGGGCCGTAGCTGTGCACTGAAAAAATCGCCTCCGCATTCACATGGGCCACGCGGATCGTGATGGCGGTGCCGAATACCGAATACTTGCATGCGTTGTCGATGTACTGCGTCAGCAGCATCACCATCAACTGCCGGTCGCAACAGATCACCAGGTTCTCATCGTGCATCTGAAACGATACCTTCATGCTTGCCAGCCGATCCTTCAGGCTGGCCAATACCTCGTCGATCATCGGACCCACACCCACGGGCGTCGCATGAATCTTCACCTCGCCTGCATCCAGGCGCGCCGTGGTCAGCAGCCGCGTGGTCAGATCGCCCAACAGCCCGGCCTGCTCGTCAATCAGCGCCACCAGTTCCGCCTGCCCCGCCGACAGGTGGCCCATCTCACCCAGGCCCGTAGATGCCGCGCGAATCGCCGTCAGCGGCGTCTTGTAGGCGTGCGCCAGGCTGTCCAGCACCGTCGAGCGCAACTGCTCGGTCCGCCGCTCCGTCTCGATACGGCTCTCGTTGGCAAATGCTCGGTACCGGTCAAAGGTGATCGCAATCAGCGAGGCGATCGCGTTGTTCGTCAACGGAGTCGTTTCGCCGCGCACCACCAGGCTTCCAACGGGCACCGTCCCCAGCCGGACAACACGCTTCCCCAGCCCCGTTTCAGGGTTGTCGTCCGAAGTTCCAAAGTAGTAGACGTTTTGCGCCAGCTCCTGCGGGTCCTCATGCCACATCCCGGCCTGGTACACCTCGTGCAGGTCCGCATCGAACACCACAACCGCTTCCAGTTGGAAGATCTCGTGCACCAGCTCCGCCAGTTGCGGTCCCGGTTCCACGTGCAGGTTCATCTGCAGCGTCCGCCGCGTGAACTCGTACAAGTCGTTCATCTGCTCGCCGCGCGACTCGGCCTCCCGCGCGTGTTCCGTCACCCGCGCGGACAGCCGGCTCACCGTGAGCGCCACGAGAACAAATACCACCAGGATGACCGTGTTGGCCGGGTCTGCCGCCAGGTTGGCATGAAAATCCCGCGTGGTGAAGTAGCTCTGCGCCAACACCGCCGACAGCGACACAATAACCGCCTGCCAGAATCCGTAAACCTGCGCAATCGGAATCACGATCAGCAGGTAAAGCAGCACGGAAACCGGGAGCAGCCACCCCAGCCAATGCGTCACCGCAGCCGTCAGAAAAATGGCCACGATTCCCAGCGCACACTCCAGTGCGAACAGAAGCACGCGCAACCCGGAGCCGCGTCCGCGCCGCGCGCCAAACATGAATCGGACTGGAGTATAGGTTGCCGACAATCAGCTACTCACCATTTCC
>PLPU01000376.1:0-2352 GCA_003159975.1 Acidobacteriaceae bacterium | reverse complement strand
AAGAGCCGCAATCCGGTACGCTGTCTTGTTTTTCGTTTCTTCTAGGGCCTTGGTCAGGTAGGTATTACCAGGGAATCAAGAGATCTTTGTAATCATCATATGTTTTTTATGGCCGGTTTGCATTACTAAAAGTTGACCCGCCGCAGCCGGAGTGCGCGGTGTCACCCTGCAGTTTCTTCACTGGGGGAGCGTCGGCCAGCCACCCGGTGGCGCGTTCGAAGCAAATGATTCACAATCTCTGAAAACCCACTTTCGGGAAACCACCCGTAAGTTTCCCCAGGCGGCACCGTTCATGTTGGATGTTCAATTCGGCGAGGCAAGCGATTTCGGCAAGGTTCGCACCAACAATGAGGATGCGATGGGATCGTTCATTCCCGCCTCGCGCCAGCAGGCCCGCTCCCACGGCTATCTCTTCGCCGTAGCCGACGGCGTAGGCGGCATGGATCTTGGTGAAGTCGCCTCCGCCACAGCCATCTCAGTCATCACCGAGGAGTTCGGCAAAGCCCAGTCCGGCACCATGCTCATCAGCCTCCTGCCGCGCCTCATCCAGCACGCCAACGCCGCCGTCCACGATTGCACCCTGGCCCCCCAATATCGCGGCCGTCGAATGGCCACCACGGTGGTTGCCTGCGCTCTCCGCCACGACCAGGCCATCGTTTCCCATGTGGGCGACTCCCGCTGCTATTTAGTCCGCCACCGCAGGGCCACGCAAATCACTCAGGACCACACCTGGGTCAATGAGCAGCGCAAGATGGGCCTGATATCTACGGCAGAAATGGCGGACTCCGATTCCCGCCACGTCCTCATCCGCTCGCTGGGGCCGGAGATGTTTGTCTCCCCGGATACCACCGCGCTCACCCTCCAGCCCGGAGACGTGCTGGTGCTCTCCACCGACGGCCTCCACGACGAGATGGGCGAGACTGCCATCGCCGAAATCGTCTCNNCGTCTCGCAAAACAAGGACATCGGCGAGATCGCCCGCGAGCTGGTAGCCCGCGCCGTCGAGCTTGATGGCAACGACAACACCACCGCCCAGGTCATCCGCATCCGCTCAGTAGAGCAAGTCGGCATGTACCGCGGCCGCCCCTACCGCCTGCCGTCTTAAGCTGATGCACCAAATATCTAATTATGCACCATTTCAGAAATTGGTGCAGATTTAGAATTTAGTGTAATATTGAAGCATGAGGACAAATGTCACACTCGACGACGACGTGCATCAGCTGGCTTCGATTTACGCCAGCGCGAAGGGGATCACCTTGGGCGCTGCGATCAGCGAACTGATCCGCAAGGCGGAAGCGACGCCCCAGCCGCCACCGGATATTCGCAGGTCGGCCAGCGGTCTTGCCATGTTTCCACCTACCGGCAGGGTGCTTACTGCGCAGATGGTAAAAGAGGCCGAGAGTGAGTTCGATTAAGCCGCGTTACCTGCTTGACCTCAACGCGCTGATTGCTTTTGGAGACCCTGACCACGAGCACCATCAGGCCATACAAAAGTGGTTTATATCGTCAGGGAATGCAGACTGGGGAGTCTGTCCGCTCACGGAGGCAGGCTTCGTTCGTGTAACAACGAATCCAAACTACCAGCCTGCGTCCCGCACCATCCAGCAGGCCACCGCAGTTCTCGCCGACTTTGCGACTCACCCCGGCTACCGCTACTGGCCCATCGCCGACAAATGGGCCGCGCTCACCGCGCCGTTCTTCGCACGGCTGCTTGGACATCAGCAAGTGACCGACGCCTACCTGCTCGGCCTTGCCGTGAAGGAGAAAGGCATTCTCGTCACCTTCGACAAGGGAATCCGCTACCTTGCCGGCGCTGAATTCAGCCAAAACCTTCTGGTTCTTGGGCTTCCATAATCCATTTACTGTGAATCAACTCCCATGTACTCCTCCGGCGAAATCCATGTAAATCTCGTTGGAGCCTCGCCGCGCAGCCGGCGTGCATTCCTGTAGGCGGCAAACGCAAACCCCACCACCAGGATCACCACGCCCACGCACCAAATCAAGCCATAGTAGGCGACTTCCCTCCACATCAATAGCCAGCCTAGAAACAACCCGAATACGCACCCGATTCCTGCCGAAACTGCTGTCACATAAAGCCGAAATAGCGCGAAGGTGAAGCGCCGAACCACCTTCTGATGAAGCCAGGCTATCCCTGTAGCCACAGCAGCCGTCGCAAGTACTCCCACGATCAAATAAGTCCACCCGAATCCCTCAATCAGCCTTGGAGAATGGAAGGACTGTAAGTCTCCGTTCTTCGTAATGAAGGCCGCAGCCGCGAGCCCAAGTCCCGCCAGGGTCATCCAGCCAATCGTGCACGGCCCGCACACGGCACACCACAATGCCGCGCTCAATG
>PLPU01000025.1:0-4114 GCA_003159975.1 Acidobacteriaceae bacterium | reverse complement strand
GATATATAAATGACTCTATTTATGGCGGAATACACTAGAGGTTGCGCGGGCCTGTTTAATGCGCGCGCTTCCGCCTGTAGCGCCAATCGCCGGACCAGTGGAGTTTCACTGCAACCTCTACGGACGCCCGCACACCACACAACCGAAACATGAAAGGGAAGACAATGACAAAGCCTGAAGCAGTTAATGAAGTACCAGAAGCTGAGGCTGCACTGGCGCAAGCTGAGATCACACTGATGGAGGCTCGCGTTCGAGAAGCCGAGAGCACACTGGCGCAGGCCAGGGCCGCGCACGCTCAGTCTACGCAACTCGGCGTCCTGGATGCGGAAGCCACGATCGCGGCGGCAAAAGCTGAACAGATTAAAACGCGTCGTCGCGAGCTGATCGCACAATTGCGTGTAGTGCGCGCAGAGTTGCGTGTACTGCTTCCTGAACTCGACCAGATGAGACGAGACATCCTCGACGGGCAGTCGATCCGCGACAACCTGCATCGTGCGCTCAGCATCCGTCAGGACCGCGTGAACGATCTGCACGCGGAGGAGCCCGCCACAGCCAATTACCTGCCGGATGACCCTGACGTTACCCGATGGCGCGCGGCGCTCAAAGAGGCGGAAGAGGTGGTCGTCACACTCCACGGCCAGATTCGCGAGCAGCCAAACCTTGAGAGGCTGCGAGTTCAGGGCGTCGAGCTTCAGCAGAGAGTCCAGGGGCTTCAGTATCGGGAGGCCAACACCTTGACTGCTCTCGACGCATTGAAAGGTCGCGGACATGCATCGTGGGGCGGGGCGCAGATCCCGGTAGCCGGTGGCACGCTATCCGGCGCGCATTGAGCTTGGCTCATCACGTGATGAGCCAACACCAGACGTTGGGGTTTCGTCTGGTCATGGAGAGCAAGCCGGTTCTCTCTTGGGGCCGGCCTGCTCCAGCCTTTTGAAGTTTAGAGCGACGGGGATTCGCTGCCCCGGAACTCTAAACGAACGGCACATTACCTCCTTGTGTGCCGTTCACCGCGTGCCTGCGGGTGGTTCCCGTCAGGCACGCCGCGCACAGGTTGTCTGTACGCCATTCAGGCAGCCTGTGCGTGCATTTTAGCTTTGACGATTGGAGACACGACATGATGTACGAATCCGAATCTGAAAAACAAGCGCAGGCTCTTATAAAATTCGCAAACAGTATCGGCCAGCCTGTTGGCCCACGGTGGCCTTGGCGCAAAGTACGGGAGCCGCTTACACACAGGCAGTGGCGTCACGCCGCAGGCATTGTGCGACGCTTCAACCTATACGCGAATGCCCAGCTCGAAGAAATTACGCCGTTGATGCGGCAGTTGTTCTATGAGGCCGCGGGCAGAGAGCGCAGGGCTTATCGCAAATGGGTCGCGTACAAACACCGGCGCTCGATGAGCTTTCTCACTGGCAAGATGAAAACGCCCCCGCCGTGGAGTTGCTGAACAAGATCCTCGCGCAACGTCAGCGACATGCAAGCATGGAGGCGAATGCAATGGCCACGAAGAAGCCGAAGAGCAGCAGCAAGAGCAGCGGCAAAGGCAAGCCGAAGAAAATCGCGGGTGTGTTTGTCACGCCCGTGGCGCCAAGAAAAAAGAACCCGCCACGTACTGCGTTCAAACCCGGAGGGCCGAACCCTCACGCTTTCAAAAAAGGCGAATCACCGAACCCTGGGGGCAAACCAGCCAGGGCCGACGCGCGTCTCTCGCGCAGCCTTTTAATAAACCTGAGCGCACATGCTCCTAACGACGTAACGGAGGCGATGAAGCTGCCGAAGGGCGCGTCTTGGAGTGCATGTCTGGCCCGCCGTCTGATAAACCTTGCTCTGCGGGGCGATCTCGAAGCGATGCGATTGATTGCCCACGCGACAGGCGACTTGCACAACAACGTGCACATCTTCGATGAGAGCATCACGGACAGGCCCATCATAGAGATTGTGTTCGTTGATGGAATCGACGGACGCCCGACTCCCGAGTTCTTGGCGACACACCCTGACTTCAAGACAGAGCAAAAGGCCCTGCCGCCATTTGTGCCGGTGGGAGAGGTCTTGGAGGACCAGTGAGGCTCTCTGGTAGGCTCAGAGCCAATTCTGGCCGCTGCTACTTGATTCCGTCACAGGCTCGCTCATAGCCCAAAGAGCAACCCTTGCTTAGAAGTTGGCGGCCTTTCTTTGTGTCCTTTGCTACTCCGCACCCATAGCTGTACGAATAGCCGAGCATCGTGCAACTCATGGCGTTGCTCGCGTCGCAGGCTCTGCTGGCAGTGACGTTCACCGCAGGGGAGGCGCATATCACGCTGCCAGGCTGGTAATCCCGCAACATGCCGAGATGAAAACAAGCTGCGCCGTTGCCTGCGTTGCAGGACTTTGAATAGAACCCCGTCGCCCTAGAAGCATCCTGCGCGACACCTTGGCCGAAGTCGTACATCAAGCCGAGATAGTAGCATGAGTTCGTTTTGCCGCCGCTGCAAGCCTGATTGAAGAGAGGCATTGCCTCGGAGTATCGTCTCTGATTCCAGAGAGCAGCGGCCAGTTGGTCGATCTCGACGATGTTTGGAGCTTGAGCGGGCGGGTTTGGATTCTCTACTGGCACAGGCTTCGGCTCTGGCTGCACCTCGGGTTGAGCCACTGCGGAATTAGAACTCTGTTCCTGCGTCTGATCATTTGCTTCTTCAACTTGTCGTTGGGCCTGCACTATATCATTCGGAAATGTAACGCCCTTTATTGTCCTTCCATCTGGGAGTGAAGCCGTGACAAATGCAAGTGATCTTGTTTGGTTTCCCCCTTGCGACACCATCGGGGTACCTGGCGGAACATAGCTGCATCCGAACTTTTCGAGCAATTTGAAGTCCGCCTTGCTCTTATCCGCGGCTTTATCCGAATCTGAATTACTCTGACCATTCTCCCCGACAGCGTCGATCCACGCAGCAAATGTGTTTGAATCCGGGCAGATGATTGCTCCGAATCCTATGAGACTGCGCGCTGCGACAACGTTGCCTTCTGGGATTGGCTCACGCGATGGCATTCTGAGAAGTAGGTTGCCAGCGCTGGAAGAGTTGCTATCTGGCGCCGGAATAGATACGGTTGGAGTGGTGTAGATATGCGCCGTGGTCAATTCGGCTGCATCATTGTCCGACTGTCCGGGGACCTTATTAGTTAGCTCGTTCTCGACGGTAAACATGCTAGGACTTTTGTTTTCGGAAAGGCTGATAGCGGCAAACCCTTCAATGAACTTTGTTGCGAACACAGGAATTCCTTCCTGAAGTTCGACACATCCCAGTTCCTTCGCTTTGCTGCTTCGGTTCCAAACCGAATTAAACATTTCCACGACCTTATCTGGAGCATGGTCTGCGTCTACCGCAGACAGAAGGCTCTGAGGGCAAACAATGGTGCAGCAAGTTGTGAAAGCGGGTTCGGAATAGTCGATGGGCTTTTCAGGCTCGACAGGTTTTTCGGGCTCCACAGGTTTTTCAGGCCGATTCGCTGTTACGATCCAACAAAGCGCCAACCCCACGGCGACGAGTCCCCAAAACAATCTTGTGCCGGATTTCACAGAATCCTCCTTGCAATTGGGACTTGCTGGCAGAACCTTGAGTGTCCCCCTTCGTTTTGAATGCGCCAACCATTCTACAGCGAATAAGCCTGTGCCTTGTCTTGAACAATTCCTACGCCCAATGTAAGCCATAGATTACATACAAGCGAAAGCATACAGCGATGCTGAAGGCATGGCAACGGACATTTGCGTGCGAATTGGTAGACGGATTCGCGTACTGCGGACCGAGCGCGAGTGGACTCAAGCCATGCTTGCCGACCACGCCGAACTCACACGCGAGCATCTTTCTGAACTTGAAAATGGACATAAGGAAATAGGTGCCAGGGCGCTGGAGAAAATTGCTCAAGCGCTCAGCCTCAGCCTGCACCAATTCTTTGAGGGCTTGTGAAGCCTTGTCGCCACAGTTCGCGGCGCGCGGTCTGTTGGCAGCCTGAAAGGCAGGCAGGCCAATTTGCTGACATGGTGTTGACACAGAAATAGCAAGCCGAGCGAACCGATTTTTTCTCTGCTTGCAAGTCCCTTATTTTAATGTATTTAGTGGAGCCGAAGATCGGAGTCGAA
>PLPU01000036.1:0-10967 GCA_003159975.1 Acidobacteriaceae bacterium | reverse complement strand
AGAGGGTTGGGCCTACCCCCTGTAAGTTATTGATTTTAATGGTCGGGGAGTGAGGATTTGAACCTCCGACCCCCTGGTCCCGAATCAGGTGCGGGGTTAAAGTCTCACTCTGGGGGTCGGAGGTTCTGGGCCCAAATGCATAGGGGGGAAAGACTTGGACTCAGTTCAGCATCGAGCGAATTTCAGCAGAAGATGAGGCTGGGTGACATCAACCGCCTCGGATTTGCCCTCTTGTCTTTCTGAGGGTTTCGCCTCCGTTGCAGGCTTTCCACCAAAACCGTCACAGAATCTAGCAGCGAGAGAGCCCGCTGGACGTTTTCCTATCCGGCGAAGGAAGCAGCACCAACACTGATCCCCGAGCCGCAGGGCTTCGGTCTACCGTAGGGGCCCCGCGAGAATAATTGATCGCTCACTTTATGACTCGGCGATTTGGCGTAAATCCAGAACCACCCGTGACACGTCTGCGTTTTCCCGTCGCGGATTCTCAGATCAAGATATCGACCAACTGCGGCCATTATCGAGAGTGATTTCGTCATCCTCAAAAACAATTGAGGGGTATTCGCGGTGCTTTACGCCTTCTTGTGCAGATTCGAATCGGAGATGCGGCCATAGAGAAGAATCTGCCGGGTGGCGCTTGTCTATGTCGTCCCTGCATCTCGGTCCGTGTCCTTCTGGAGGGCGATATATGAAAGCGATCATCAGGCGTGCTTCCCTTTGCGTGGCTTCTCTCGTGCTTGGTCTTTTTGCGACCCATGCGACGGCCCAGACGATACCGGCGGTACAAGGCACTTCCATTGCCGACCCTGCTGTCCCGGTGCTGATCACCCCCGCGCCCACGGGCTCAGGGTTTTTCGTATTGAACCAGGACTACACGCTCCTGCAGCATTCGACGGTGGATACTTCGCAGAATGAAAGCTGTCCTGCTCCGTCGATCTTTTCGACGACAAATACGGCAGAGCGAACACTTGTCACGGATCTCTACAACGCTTATGTGAGCGGCGCGGATGCGCCCGGCCTCAGTTTGGCGGTCACGGCGATCACACCCGAAGTCTCATGCCAAACGATGAAGCCCTTCGACTACACAGGCGGAGTGCCTGCTCTATCCCTGGCTGCAAATGACATTGAGCACGCAACCTACTATCTGGTCAGCTCCTTTGGCGGCAGCGACGTGGACAGCCTGACGGTGCTCAGCAATCTCAATAACGCCACCGTCTCCAGCACCAATTCCTTCAACGGAGTGTTGCAGGCCTCGATGGGTTTGAACGGCCAGTACACCTCGATTGTGGCGGATGTCCGCAGCGACTTCGGACTCACAGCCATTACAGAATTGAAGACCGACACCAGTCCCGGGTATCTCTGGGTCTTCGACCCCGGGACACAGAACGTCTACAAAATCCTCGGGCCCGGCGGCACACCATTGCCGGCCGTGACCTCGTTTATCATTCCGCCGCAAATCGACGGCGGCGGCAGCTTGCTGGTGCTCGTCAATCAGGATGGATTGACCGCTTCGAATCTTAGCGATCCACCGCAGGATACGGCGCCTTTCACCATCATTGATCTCGGCCAACTGCGGCCATTGTTTGCAACGTACCCCCTCTACAACACGATCACCCTCCCGTTTGTACAGCAAATTCAGGCGACGACGCCCTTTTACGCCATGCTGGGTGCCGCTTATAACCCGATCGACCACCGCATCTATGCAGTTGTCGCCGGTGGAACCAGCACCTCGGCTGTAGTCGAAAGCGTCCTCAGTTATGACACGCTCAATCCATCGGCTCCAACGGAGAAGGTGGTTGCCGATGTCTCCGACGTGCCGTTCACATTGGATTCCTATCCTCAGCTTGCGTTGAATGCCGCCTCAGGTACGATGCAGATTCTCACTTCGAACCCAGCGTCGGTGTATAGCGTTGGCATCAACGGCACCGGAAACACTGCTGTGGAAGTGACCGGCGCACCCTTTCCCGACTCGAACTTCCAGCCCACCTATATCACCGCCAACGCGCTTCAGGGCGAGACTTACATTGCGTCGGCAAATGGGCAAGTAGATGTGCTGACGCGTCCCACGACTTTGCAGGGTGGTCTGACGATTACGCTGACCGGGTCAGACCTTGGCTACACCTCGCAGGAGTACGACCTGAAGCCGCTGGCGCTTTGGCCTTTGTACGACGACTCGCTCGGAACTGCGAAGCTGACCATTACTGTGACTCCGGATGGCGGCGCACCGGTGACCGTGGCCACCGGGCATATCAGCGACATTGGTTATCCCGGAAGCAGTTTCTACACGTACACGTTCCCGGCGCCGGGAAGATACACGTTCGTGGCAACCGCAGAGGCTTCGGCGCTCTACCCCGCGGTGACCTCTCCGCCGCTCTATGTGTACGTTGGAAACACCGGGGTTTACCCGACGACCGTCACGCTGACTGCTCCCTCCACCGCTCCTTCAAGCAACGGAGAGGCGACTTTCAACGCGACTGTCAATCTGAACGGCACGACCTACGCTCCGACGGGACAGGTTTACATCCAGGACCAAACCGGCGCAGAAGTTGCGAACATCAGTTTGCCCAAGGGAGTTATCTCAAACCCGCTGACACTCCCGGTGACGATCGGCGATGGCGTCTCCACACTGACGGCAGTTTATAGCGGGGACGAACAGAACCAGGGCAGCAAGTCAGCGGGCCAGAACATCACTGTGGGTACCGTCACCAAGGTGACACCGACCTTCAACCTTTCACTCACGTCTTCGACCGTTGTGTCCGGCGCCAAGGTGAATGGAGCTCTCATCACCACCTCCACCCTCACGACCGCGCCCACGGGCGCCATCACCATTTACGCAACGCCTTCGAAGAGCACTACCTCGAACGCGGTCGCAACGGTCCAGGCGGCACAAAGCTTTGCTGCGGGTGGCGCGAGTTTCAGCTTCACAGCGGGATCTGCGGACACCTATTCGATATTCGCCGGATATGGTGGCGACGCGAATTACAACAATGCCGTCTCAACCCCAACCAATGTTGTGGTCACGGGAGCTCCCGTAATCGACACAACACTCGGAATCACGAATCCGGCAACCGTTGTAGCTGGAACTTCATTCAACACGGTTGTGAAGATGCAGCTTGCCAGCTCCTCCACCATTGCGCCGACCGGCAACATCGTGCTCACGGCACAAACGGCGGGCGCAAGCACAATAACGCTCGGTAACATCACACCGGCGCAGGCCACGGCGACGGGTGGCTATACCCTTGCGACGTCCTTGCCGGCGGCCGGCACCTATACGCTGAACGCCACCTACGTCGGAGACACAAACTTCGGCGCTTCCAGCCAGCAATCGAGCATCACAGTGACAGCCGCGCCGCTACAGGTCACAACCATAGGCATCGTCGCTCCGACGACGGCAACCCCAGGCACAGCCTTCAACGTGGTGGTTGGATTCAACGTGTTTGGCGCCTTCACCACTCAGCCCACCGGCAATATTGTGTTGACTGCCACATTCGCGGGCGGTTCGCCGACAACCCTCGCAACAGTTACTCCGGCACAGGGCATGGCGCCTGGCGGTGCTAACGTTTCGGTCACTCTTCTCAACGCGGGCGCTTACACCCTCAACGCGAACTATGCCGGCGACACACTTTATGCGGCATCCACCAATACGGCAACAGTCACCGTCAATGGCTTCGCGACTGCGTTGAAGATTACGGCGACCAGCGCGGAAAAGGTCGGTGCGGCATTCAATGCGACCGTTTTGCTGACCACCACGGGTTCAACGACGGCGCCCACGGGCAATGTGGTCATTAGCGCGACACCGGCCAACGGCTCCGCAGCTACGATTGCAACGATCCCTGCGTCAAGTGCCTTCGCCTCAGGAGGCGCCACGGTGCCGGTGACCCTCAATAATGCCGGCAATTACACCTTGACAGCGACGTATGCGGGAGCAGGACCTTACCTGGGGTCATCCGGAACAGCCACAATTGCTGTCGCAGGCATCGCGACGGTACTGACCTTGAAGATCGACCCTGCGGCCCCGGTTGCTAACGCTCCGTATCTGGGCGACATGACCTTTTCTACTCCCGGTTCCACCGTGGTGCCCACGGGCAATGTTACCTTGACGGTCGCATACAATGGCGGAACTCCGGTGCTCAATTCGACAATCGCCGCATCGGATTTGCTTGCGAATCCGGCGCAGGTCAATTTGATATCCGGTGACCTTGGAACATACGTGGTAACGGCGGCCTACGGCGGCGGTGGCATCTACGCACCATCTTCGGCCACGGTCAGTTTCACTATCCTGATCTCCCCCTCAACTTTGACCCTCACCGGCCCTTCCACGGGTACGGTCGGCACCGCTGTGAATTTCAACCTGGCATTCAACACCATTGCAAATCTGCCCACAGGCAATGTCACTCTAACTTCCACAATGAATGGAGTGGCAGGGCCTTCGGTGACGGTTTCCGCGTCTGAGATTGCAGGGGCATCGGGGACGCTGCCGCTTACATTCACGACGGGAGGCGCCTATGCGTTGCAAGCCAGCTACCCCGGCGATGCTTACACATCGCCGTCAACTTCAAACACGCTCGCGTTTAATGTCGCCGCGTACACCGGGCCGCCGTCTTTCACCTTCACAAAGGATTCTGCGGCATCCAGCGTAACCGTGATCAATAGGACAACGCCGGCTGTCGTACCCGTCACTCTCACTTCCATCAACGGATTTTCGACACCAGTCGTTCTGAGCTTTGGAACTGCGGGCCAACCAGACACACCACTGACCAAGGACAACTCTAAATTCCTGTTCATAGCCGTCGATCACGCGACCCAAAAGTCCATATCTTTAGTTACCCCGCTCAAGGCAGGAGCTCATGTCGATTTGCTGGTCGAGTACAGTGATGGAACGTATGCCCATAACGAGAACCCGTTTGAGAGCCGGGTTGTTTACCTCGGATTCGGGCTGGGCTTTCTCGGACTGCTCGGAATGCGTAAACGGTTCAGAAAGATCAGCGCCGCTTTGCTGGCAGTCTGTTTCCTTGTGGGGGCGGCATCGATGCTGTTCGGATGCGGTTCTTCCACAGGGTACGTTGTTACGGCTACACCCACCGACAACGCAACCCCTGCACAGACGATTCGGATTACAGTCGATGCCCCTTAATCATCGTATTTAGAAAACGGTGTGGGTCAGTCAAGGCGGGTCTCACCAACCCGCCTTGTAGACTGAGACGCAGGTGGTCACAGCGCTGTCACCTGGCCGATATTAAGGATATAGCGAACCTCGGGCCCCATTCTGTCCAGCATCAACGCCGCGATAGCAGCGATGCAAGTGTCTGCGTGGCGTTGTTTGCGCGATGGGTATCTTCCGCAGTAATGGAATTGTTTTCCCGCAGGATGGACCAGCTCCTCAAAGCGCCCTCATACATGTTGCGCGCTCCTTGCAGGTCACCGCTGCTGGCAAGTCCACTGCCGAGAGCTGCCTGGGCACGAGCCCAATCGGAACGAAAAACAGCATTGGCCGGGTCTGCTTGTGATCGGGCGGCTGCAATCTGCTCGGCTTGCTTGAACATTTCCAGTGCGGAATCCAAATTTTGAAGGGCAAGTTCAGCGTTGCCAATGGCCAGCAGAGCCTTACCGCAATTGGAAAGCGAGTAGGAATCGGTCAGTGGCGCCTGACTGTCACAAAGAATCTGCTTTGCGCTGTCGGCATGATGTTTCGCTGCGGCTGAATCGCCGGCGGCCAGCAGTCCCTCTGAAAGCTGGCGCTCGCTGTTGCCGGAATCGGAACGGTATTGCATGCTCGCTGGAGAATCGCGGCTGAGAGATTGGGCCAACTCGACGCTCCGCTGATAGTGCGGAAGCGCTGCCGCAAGCTGCCTCCCGGCACGCAAAGCGTCCGCCCATTGAACTTCCGCTGCCAGTTGTCGCTCGCGATAGATGGCGTTGCCCGGATCGGCATCGCGCAATGCTCGCAACAGCTCCGCGGATCTCTCAATATGAGCGAGCGCCTCAGTTCCCTCTCCGCTCTCCAGCAGGACGCGCCCGTAGCGGACTTCGGCAATTGCCAGCTCCACCTTGCTGTCGACGTCGCCCGGCTGCGCGGAAAGCACGCTCTCAATCTCCGTGATCGCGTTGCTGAAAGTATCGCCTGCGTCTGCGCGCCTGCCCATCGCGATTTCTGATGTGCCGAGCGAAATGAGGCTCATGTAGTTCTCTTTGGCGATCTCAAGGTTCTGTGGGTTTTGTGCTGCCAGCTTTGCAACCTGGTCTCTTCCCTGCTGGTAGTATGCGAGGGCGTCCGTGGTTCTGCCCAGACTTGGAAATCCCGTGCCGCCGACGAGGTCTCCCATGTGATGGAGGCAATCGGAAAGCTTCAGAACATTGTCCAGATCCTGTGGTGCTTTGGACTGAATCTCCTGGCGAAGTTCGATGGCTCGCTGATAGGCGCGGCCAACGGCCAGCAGGTCTCCGCTGGAGTAGAGCAGGTCGCCGTATGTTGTGAATGCGTCGGCGGCGGAACTCAAGGCAGGCGGCGAGCGATCGTCTCGCAACAGTTTCTCGGCAGCCGCTACCCCCTTTTGTGCGCTCACCATAGCGCCAGCCGTGTCCCCCAGGTTGTTCTCGTATTCATTGCCCTGGACGTTGCTCACTCGCACATAGGCGTCCACGATCTCGCGCTGCAGTTGTGGGTTATCGGCCTCTTTGGAAAGATTGTCGAGATAAGTCAGAGCGTCCTTTACGAGGCGGGCACGCACAGGCGTGGAGCCCGGCAACCGATCAATCGCATCCGCGTAGTCGAATAGGACAGAGTGAGCAAGCTGACGAACCTCGTTGAAGCGGCGGTCGGCGCGCGCTCTTGCCAAGGTGACCTCAATCAACCCACCGATCAAGGAACACAACAGCAGCCCCGCAACCACAACTACTGCCCGATTGCGCCGAACGAACTTAGCGGCGTGATAGAGCGGAGCATCGCCGTGTGCCTGGACAGGCCGGCCCTGCAGATAGCGCAGGATATCTTCAGAGAACTGATCGACTGAGGCGTAACGGCCTGATGGCGGCTTGCGCAGCGCCCGCAAGACGATATTATCCAGGTCGCCCTTCAGCTTTGGCGCCCAGACGCTGGGCTTTGCAGGCTCTTCATCACAGACCGCAGCCATTATCTGGTGCAATGGACGATCCGCATCGCCATAGGGAGAATGGCCGGTCAATAATTCATACAAAATGACGCCGAGGGAGTAGACGTCAGATGACGTGGTGACTGACTCGCCGCGAATCTGCTCCGGGCTTGAGTAGCGCACAGTCATCTTGAGCATGCCCGGCCGCGTGAGCGCGTCGCCGGCGCGCGGAACCACCGGGCTGAGAACCTTGGCAATGCCGAAATCAAGAAGCTTGGGCATGCCCTGCGGTGTAACCAGGATATTAGCCGGCTTGAGATCGCGATGAATCACCATGTTCTGATGCGCGTAATGTACCGCGGAACAGATTTGGCGAAAGAGATCGAGACGTTGATGGATGGAGAGATTCCGCTGGCGGCAGTAATCGCCAGGCGAAGTGCCCTCGACAAACTCCATGATCAGGTAAGGCAGGCCATCGGCCCGCGCTCCGCCGTCAAGTAACCGCGCGATGTTCGGATGCTCGAGATTTGCCAGAATTTGCCGTTCGGCGCGAAAGTGCGCAATAATATCCGGCGAGTAAAAAGTGGCGCTGATCAGTTTGACCGCCACGCTCTTTTCAAACGCGGCATCGACCCGCACGGCGCGATAGACCGACCCCATGCCGCCCTTGCCTATCAGCTCTACCAGCCGGTATTGTCCGACTTTCTCGCCGACTGCCGAATCGGCGGAGTGATCTTCCATCGCCTGGTTGTAGATGGCGGAGTGGTGCCAGAATTCTTCCTTCATTGCGGCAGCATCGGCGGTAAGCAACTCACGGAGTTCCTTCAACAGTGCACCATCCCCCGCGCACGAAGACTCAAGAAAACGCCCTCGCTCTCCTGGAGATAGCTCGGAGGCCTGATCGAAGAGTTCCCGAAGCCTGCCCTCGTCGGTGCGCTGGGGGCTCATCCTTTGTTTCCCTCCATATTCTCGCGCAGCCAGGCTCGGGCAAAACGCCAATCGCGTTCAACGGTCGCAAGAGAAAGGTCCATGACACCGGCGATTTCTTTGAAATCCAAATCCCCAAAGAAGCGTAGCTCTACAATTTGTGCGCATCGCGGATAGCGCTTGGAGATTCGATCAAGCGCCTGGTCAACGGCCAATGTATCCAGGTGACGGTGCTCCTGGATCAGAGGAATCTCCTCCATTGCGGCCGCGTGTCGTTTTGCACTCTTCCTCGCCCGCGCCTGGTCCACCAGAATCTGCCGCATCATCTTGGTCACTACGGAGATGAAATGCGCGCGGCCCTTCCAGTCAATTGAGCGTAGCGAAGACATGTGCAGATACACTTCGTGCACCAGGGCGGTTGCCTGCAGAGTGTCGGCGTCAGACTCGCGCTTGAGGTGGTAAGCGGCCAGGCGGCGCAAGTCCTGATAGACGAGAGCCGTTACTCGCTCGATGGCTTCGGCATCGCCGTCTCGCCAGAGTTCGAGCCACCTCGTTACGCTCTCCACCTATGCTGGTCCCATTGCCTGAAGTATAAGGCCCTGAATGCACGTCCCGTCAGGCAAGTGGCGGGACAAACGAGAGAGTATTGGCCCAGCAAGAATATTTGAGGGGCGCTGTGGACCTTTTACGCCTTCTTGACAGGATTTGGAAGGGAAAGACCATCCATGACGAAAGAACCGAATGTCTGAACATGACGAGAATCGATCGATTGGAAAAGTAGCTATGACAATGATCGCTACCGTCATAGTCTTGTGCGGAGTAGTTGCCTGCCAGATTGGTGGAGGCCAAGCCATTTCCAGGCATCCGAGGCCATCCACTGAACCTGACGCCAACATGCTGGTTCAACAGTATGGTGGCCGAGCCCCCCGTCCCTGCCCCGCAATCCATCACAAGCCCTCGGACGCAGAAGCGGCAGTTCTCGCGCAGTGCACCATGGAGGGCGCGTTTGGAGCCACTGAAACGCTGCTGACCAATGTTCAGATTCACATCACCGGCTCCCACAAGTTCTCCACAGACAACGTCGGCGCTTACAACCCCGGGGATAACAACACGAAGGATATTGACAACCAGGCCGATGTCCTCACCATCGTGGGCTACGCAAAGCAGTACGCATGCGGAGCCCAGTCATTCGCTCCGGGCAAGAGTTGTACCATCACAGACATGCCCAACGGGACCGGCATCTGCTGGAAGACCGGTTACGCTGAATACCGATGCAACTTCGTAAGCGTCGGCAGCAATGGCTACCAGCTTGGCCCGCCGCCCACTACCTATTAATGCACCAAACCTTTGAAGAAACCCGTGCCCATGTTTTGAAGACAGAACGGCCGTCGTTACGCTCCAGGCCTCATCGTAGTCAGCATGGCACAGGGATGGTGTGACTCGCCAAAATACCGATCTGCCGTCGAATCATAGAGATGAGCTGACTGATCACGTTGGCATGTGTGCGTGTAAAACTGATCTCATGCTGCGCCTGCCGAGACTTCTGGCCGTACTTGCAACTCGATTCTTTCGCTCTCGCCGCGATTTGCTCTTGGAAAACCTGGCTCTTCGGCAACAACTCGCAGTTTTGAAACAGAAGCATCCTCAGCCAAGGTTTGCCGTTCCTGACAAACTGTTTTGGGTGATCGTGCGGCGGCTCTGGCCGGAATGGAAGCGGGTGCTGGTCCTGGTCCAACCGGAAACCGTTGTTCGCTGGCACCGAGCAGGGTTCAAGTTGTATTGGACTTGGCTTTCGCGGCATCGAGGCTGTGTGGGAAGAAAATGCGTCGGCAAGGAATTGCGCGGTCTCATTTTCTGCATGGTTGCCGAGAACACGACCTGGGGTGCGCCACGCATTCATGGTGAACTGAAAATGCTTGGCTTCGATATTTCTGAGCGAACCGTTTTGCGTTGGATGAGGAAAGCGCCAAGGAGTCCTGAGCCGGCGAAGCGATGGTCAGGATTTCTGAGTAACCATCGAGAGGCCATCGCCGCGATGGACTTCTTTACGGTGCCAACGCTCTCCTTCGGCGTTCTCTATTGCTTCTTCGTGATTGCGCATGACCGGCGGCGCATTGTTCACTGCAATGTGACCAGACATCCTACCAGCGCGTGGGTTGTTCAGCAGTTGCGCGAGGCGTTCCCGTACGACTCGGCCCCAGGCTATCTGATCTTTGATCGCGGCACGCAATTCAACAATGAAGTGATCGATACCGTAATGAGCTTTGGCATCCAGCCCAAGCGAAGCAGTTTCCGCAGCCCGTGGCAGAACGGCGCGGCCGAGCGTTGGGTCGGTAACTGCCGTCGGGATTTGCTCGACCATGTGATTGTGCTCAATGAACGGCATCTGAAACGACTGCTGAACGAGTACGTCCATTATTATCACGATGATCGAACTCATCTTGCGCTGGCCAAGGGAACGCCTGCTGGTCGCGAGGTCGAGGAGAATACCGATGCACGCCGCAGAGTTGTTTCCATACCGAGGCTCGGTGGTTTCCCGCGCGGGCTTCCTCCGATGCGCACCCATATCAGAGCGAATGGGAAGTCCGGCGCGTTGTTTTTCAATCCGGCGAGGTGAGCGGCAACCAATATTGGTCCCCGGGCCGCTCGGCTGAGAATCAATTCTGGCGCATTTAGCCGTCAGGGCTCTACTGCGCCTGCCCATTGAACTCCCGGTTCGACTCTCGTTTGTTCAGCGCACTTGATAATTGATGATTTTGTTTTGAGATGAGTAACTGACGAACAGCTAATGATTCGACCGGAACATGAACCGATCGCTCCGGTCACGCTGTCAGTACAGCGCCGAAGCCGGCTCGGTAGATACGCAAAATATTGCCGGCCTGCACTTGCCAAAAAGCCAGCGCATGGTTAGCGCTGGCTGGTGGTGATGACTGGGATTAGAGCATTTCTCCTGAA
>PLPU01000398.1:0-5358 GCA_003159975.1 Acidobacteriaceae bacterium | reverse complement strand
TCGACCCGGATACCTCTTCCCTTGTCGACAAATGCATTTACAATTTCACGCCTTGAGCCGTGCGGCAAATCGCTGAACCATCCGAAAAGTCCTCGCCCTCTTCAGATGGCAGCGAAGAGGAAGAGGTCTTCTCCGCTTGATTGTCGAACCGAAGGTATCGGGTATTATGATGGAACTCCTGACGCCCGTCTCTGTCCCACCATCCTGTTTGGAGCCAATAAATGTGCCGCTCAATCGCATCGCCGTCCCCTTCACCTTGATAGAGTCGCCTCATCCCGCAGTACCATCAAGCAAAGCTTTCTTTTCCGAAGGACGCAAAGGAGACCGCAATGCGCCGTCGTACCTTTCTTGCAACGCTTCCCCTAGCCGCGGCAGGGTCCCTCGCAACTGCACCGCACAAGGCCGCTGGTCAGCCACAAAATGCCTCCAGTGACGGCATGTCCGGCAGCCTCTCCAAGTTTCAAGCTCCCGGTGACGAGCGGTTTATTCGCCCCGACGTGCACGCAGGCGACCGCCCCTCGGGAGCCAGCTTTGCATCGCGCTCGCCTGCACTCGGCTGCTCCGGCGCGGCGGGAACGGCGCATCCGCTTGCCACGCAGATAGCCATCGATATGTTGAAGCGCGGCGGCTCGGCAGTGGATGCCGCAGTTGCCGCCAACGCAGTCCTTGGCTTCGTTGAACCCACCAGTTCCGGCCTCGGCGGCGATTGTTTTGCGTTCGTATGGGATCCGAAAGCCGGCAAGCTTGAGGGCATGGCCAGTTCCGGCCGCTCACCTAAAGCGCTGTCTCTCGCTACTGCCCGTTCACGCGCAAAAAACGGCGTCCTTCCGAAGCTCGGTGCAGTCACCGTCTCTACACCCGGCGCACTTGGAGGTTGGTGGGCGCTCCACCAACGTTACGGCAAGCTCAAGTGGGCCGAGCTGTTTGAGCCGGCCATTCATTATTGCGAAGCCGGTTCGCCAACACCCCAAATCATTGGCTGGTACATCAAGCGCAACATGGCCATCTTTCTTCGCCCCGGCTCGGGCGTTGAAGAGACGGCAAACGCGGTTCACACCTACTATCAAAATGGCAAAGCTCCCAATGAGTCCGATGTCCGCCGCAATCCCGACCTTGCCCGCACCTATCGCATGATCGCCGAAGGAGGCCGCGATGCATTTTACGATGGGCCCATCGCCAAAACCATTGATTCATACTTCAAGCGCATCGGGGGCTGGCTCTCGCAAGACGATCTCCGCGAGCACCACGCCGAGTGGGTCGAACCCTTGGTTACAAAATATCGCGGCGTCGACGTCTACGCCATGGGCGCAAACACGCAGGGCCTGGCCACACTCCAAATGCTCAACATCATCGAGCAATTCGACATGCGCGGTTTCGGCTTTCAGTCCGCGCAATCGCTCCAAGTACAGATCGAAGCAAAGCGCCTTGCCTATGAAGACCGTGCACATTTTTACGCCGACCCAGATTTTACAAAAATCCCCATCGACTGGCTCAACTCAAAGGCCTATGCAATCGAACGCGCGAAACTCATCCACCTCGATCGGATTCTTGACCCCATTTATCCCGGCCAGGCTCCCAGCCACGGAGACACGACGTACTTCTCAATGGCCGACAACGATGGCATGATGGTCTCGATGATTCAATCGAACTTTCGCGGCATGGGTTCAGGTCTTGTCGCCGACGGCCTCGGCTTCATGTTTCAGGATCGCGGCGAGCTCTTCTCCCTTCAGGATGGACACCCCAACATCTATGCGCCCGGCAAGCGCCCCTTCCAGACCATCATTCCCGGTTTCGCCGCTAAGGACGGTGTGCCATGGCTTGCTTTCGGAGTTATGGGCGGCGACATGCAGCCGCAGGGCCAGTCGCAGATCATCATCAACCGGGTCGACTACGGGCTCGACGTGCAAGCGGCTGGAGATAGTCCGCGCTGGCATCACGAGGGATCCTCGCAGACAATGGGCGAAGATCCTCCAAATTTAACGCCTCGCGGCATTCTGCGCCTTGAAGCCGGCATTCCCGTCGACACCCGCAAGGCGCTCATCGAGATAGGATGGCCCATGGGCGAGAGCGATGGTGGCTTCGGACGTTATGAGTGCGTCGAAAACCGCAAACAGGGCGACGATCGCGTCTACGCGGCAGCAAGCGAGATGCGCGCCGACGGCGTAGCTCTTGCTTACTGAACAACCGCGCATGATATGAGTAACTGAACCGAGACGAGTTACATTCATCGAAGGACAAAGATGCCGAAATCCCGCAGACAGTTCCTCGCCCTGAGTTCCATTGGATTGGTTGGTGCAGCTATATCCGCTCAGACGCCACCACAGACTCCATCGGCGCAGAGCACGCCCGGCGCTCCGACCGCCTTCGGCACAGCTCCACCGGTTGGCCCAGAGGTGACGCCCGCAACATTTGATGAGGCGGAAAAGCTCGTGCAAGTGGAGATGACTGCTGCGGATCGTGCAGAAGCCGCGAGCAACTGGCGCATGCAGATGGCGCCCATGTATGAACTGCGAACAGGACCGCGCAAGCTGGCTCTTGAGGCGACGCTCGCGCCTGCGACTCAGTGGGATCCTTCCTTGCCCGGAGTTCCGCGAGTCAACCAGGGCAACCAGTCGGACAACACCTTCGTCCGCAACGCAAGCAAGAACATTCCGCTACCGTCGAATGACGAGGACATCGCCTTTGCCAACGTCGCTCAGCTTTCCCGCTGGATCGAGAACCGCCAAATCACTTCTAAGCGATTAACGGAAATCTATCTGCATCGTCTGGAACAATTCGATCCGAAGCTGCATTGCGTCATCACGCTCACGCGGGAACACGCGCTGTCGCAAGCGCGCGAAGCTGACGCCGAGATTGCCGCCGGGCACTATCGCGGCCCTTTACACGGAATTCCATGGGGTGCGAAGGATCTGCTCGATACCGCAAACATTCCCACCACCTATGGCGCCGAGCCGTACAGAAATCGCATTCCATCAGCCGACAGCGCGGTGGTTCGGCGACTGAATGCTGCGGGCGCCGTGCTGGTAGCCAAGCTGAGCCTGGGTGCTCTGGCGCTGAACGATATCTGGTTTGGTGGCCAGACAATGAACCCTTGGTTGCTTGAAGAAGGCTCTTCCGGCTCCAGTGCCGGCCCCGGCGCAGCCACAGCGGCAGGACTGGTCGCATTTGCCATCGGCAGCGAAACAGGCGGCAGCATCGTGAGCCCCTCCATGCGCTGCGGCGTTACCGGCCTTCGGCCCACCTATGGCCGCGTGCCGCGCACCGGCGCCATGACTCTCTGCTGGTCGCTGGACAAACTTGGCCCCATGGCGCGAGGCGTTGAAGATACTATGCTTGTGCTCAACGCCATCTCCGGCCCCGACCCCGGTGACGTCGCGAGTGTCCCATGCACCGTTGCCTTTAATGCCGGAGCAAAGGTTGCAGGCCTCCGTGTTGGATACTTCCCTTCGTGGATGAAGGAAGACCCAGCGACCGACGTCGATCGCGCTGCCCTTGAAACGATCGCGAAACTAGGCATGACGCCCGTGCCTGTCTCCATCCCAGATTGGCCCTACGACTCGCTCAATCTCATTCTGTTCGCTGAAGGCGCAGCCGCATTTGAAGAGCTCACCCTCAGCCACAAGGTGGATGAATTGACGGCCCAGGTTCCCGACGCCTGGCCCAACGTCTTTCGCCAATCGAGGTTCCTGTCTGCCGTTGATTTTGTTCAGACCGACCGTTTCCGACGCAAAGTAGCGCAGGAGATGGCCAGAGTTTTCTCTGAGGTCGATCTCCTCCTTGTGCCATCGCTGCGCGATGAGATGCTGGTCATCACCAACTTCACCGGTCACCCATCCCTGACGCTTCGCGGCGGATTTGTTGAAGTGTCGGAGGCGCGCAGTGACTGGGCTCCCGATTCGAAACATCCGCTACCCAGATTCTCTCCGCCGCGCCGCGTGCCACATGGAGTAACACTGATCGGCCGCCTGTTCGACGAAGGCACACTGGCAGAGGCAGGCATCGCCCTGGAATCGGCGTTCGGTGTCGCTCAGGAACATCCGCCGGGCTTCTAGTTTGGCGCCTCAAAAGTTCATTTTAGAAATGAGCTTTCATCCGAAGCGAAGCGACGGGCCTGCTTCTTCTTTTCGTGCACCGCGCAGCGCTCGCAACCACCCGGGTGACGCGCTGGTCCGGGGATTCATCCCTTGCTGCCACACACCCAGAAAGATTTGAAGATTCGAATTTACCGCGCGAGTTGCGTGAACGTCGTAGAATTCAGATGATCGCTGATCGGCTACACTGTCTTGCGTCACTTCATGGTGACGTTGCGCCGTTCATTCACAGGAGTACACATGATTGCGAAGCCCCTGCTTGCCGCCCTGCTCACATGCGCCGTTTCTACCTTCAGCCTTCATGCGCAACAAGCCGCGCCGAAGCCCCTCCAGGCTATGCCGTATTCTCCGTCGCTTGACGTGACCAGCCTTGACCGCTCTGTTGACCCCTGTACTGACTTCTATAAATTCAGCTGCGGGGGCTGGGAGAAAAACAATCCCATCCCCGCCGATCAGGCCTCGTGGAGTGTCTACGCCAAGTTGGCCAACGACAACCAGCAATTTCTCTGGGGCATTCTCGAGGATGACGCCAAGGCCACGAATCGTACGCCTGTGCAGCAGAAGGTTGGCGACTTCTATTCCGCCTGCATGAACACTGCTGCCATCGACGCATTGGGCGACAAGCCCGTGCAGCCGGAGCTCAAGAAGATTGACGCGCTGAAGACGCGGGCGGAGGTGTTGTCCGCGCTCGCTGAGCTGCATCACGAGTACCCAGGCGGCTTCTTTTTCGGCGCAGGGACTGGCCAGGATGCGATCGATTCGTCGCTGATCATCGTCGAGTTGCAGGCGGGCGGCCTCGGACTTCCTGACCGCGACTACTATACGAAGACCGACGAGAAAAGCGTGAAGATCCGCGAGCAGTACGCGGCCTACATTCAACAACTGCTGACCCTCTCCGGCGAAAGCGCCGAGCAGGCGAAAGCTGACGCCGATGCGACTCTCCGCATCGAGACTGCGCTGGCCAAGGCCATGCTCACACGCGTCGAGCGCCGCGATCCGCACAAGACGTATCACATACTGACGGTTGAAGAGCTTTCCAAGCTGGCTCCCTCCATCGACTGGCCGCTCTACTTCAAGGTGCAGGGCGCGCCCGGTGTGGCCAAGCTGAACGTGTCGCAGCCGGAGTTCTTCAAAGCCGTTGACGCGGTATTGAACACGGAAGATGTAGCCGCGTTGCGTGGCTATCTGCGCTTTCATCTGCTGACGGCTGAGGCGCCCTACCTCGCCCATCCTTTTGAACAGGCTAGCTTCGACTTCTTCTCGAAGA
>PLPU01000570.1:0-6022 GCA_003159975.1 Acidobacteriaceae bacterium | reverse complement strand
CTCATCGTGAGCGAAGCAGCTTAATACAATTCCTCATCCAGCGTCCGGCGATTTCGCCCGCGCAAACTTCTGCCGCCGCACTTCCCACTCATCCGAATTGAAGAACCTCGGGCCCACCTCGATCAGCCGCGGAATCATGTTGAACACGGCGACCCTGCTCCACGGTCGCCCGTCGCGCTGGCGAAAGCCCTTCTCGTTCAGATCGCTCACAATGCTGGAATAGCCGAAGTCCTGCACCAGCAACTCCATCATCAGCATCAGCGCCTGGTGCTCCAAAGGCTCCACTTCCAGACGCTTGCAATCGTCTGAAACCCGCAGCCCATAAGGAATGTCCTCGTTGAACGCGCCATCGGTAGGCGCCTCCGCGTCAGGCAGCTCGCGCCGCCACTCGATCGACACCATCTGCCATCCCGCCTTCGTCCGTTGCTCAATCACGTCCGGGCTGAATGGACCCGAAACCACATCTCGAACCCGTTCAAAATACGCCATCGTTGGCCTCCTTGCATGGTTCAATTGGCCATATTGCAAGCAATTTTCCCGCCAGATCTTGAGACTGCAGGAGGTCTCTCAAATAGCTCACGAACAAAATGATAGCTCAAGAACACTTGCGTTGGTTCAGGCGTACAGATGTCCGCATCCGCAAATCCATGTCCAATTTCGGACAGGCGCTCCGAGCGCGCGTCTTGCCTTAGAAGCTGCGGCTGCTCGCACGGGATCGCAGACTCCCACCACTCCATTCATGGTATAATTGGTGCGTCGGATCCCGCATTCGACTTGAGGACAGCCTATGGACACGCTCCCTCTTTCCGGCGCGGTCGGCGAACATAAGCCAAATCATTCCCATGATGTCCGCAAAGTGCAAGCCCATCTTAATAGGCACTCCCACGCAACCCATGTCACGGTGAAAGAAGATGGCCTTTTCACGGCGAGCACGCTCATGGCTATCCATGCCTTTCAGCGCCGAGTACTGGGAATGGCCCTCCCCGATGGCGTCGTGGGGATTTTTGGGCTAACCAATCAGTGGCTCGCGGCTTCAAGCATCTCCCGGCTTCTTTCTGCGTTCCCCGTCCCGCCTGGGCCTGCCAAATCGAGCCTTTTGAGTAACGCAGATTATCAAGCGGCCGCGACGACGCTCAAATGCGAGGTCGCGGCGATCAAGGCTGTTGCATCGGTGGAAACCGGAGGCTATGGTGCGTTCGACTCGGAGGGAAGGCCGACAATTCTCTATGAGCGTCACATCTTCAGCGTGTTGACCCATCATGTGTACGACAAAACCCATCCGGATATCTCGGGTCCTCACGCGAAGGGCGAATATAGCACGCCCTCTTATCCGAAGCTGAAACGCGCTTATCGCCTGGACCCGAATGCTGCGCTTGAGTCAACATCTTGGGGCGCCTTTCAGATCATGGGTGAGAATTACAAGCTTGCCGGTTTCACTTCTGTGCAAGCATTCGTCTCATCCATGCGCGTGTCTGTCCAAAACCAGCTAGCCGCGTTTGTCAACTTCATCCGCTCCAGCCCAGTTCTTACTCAGGCCATTCAGAAGAAGAATTGGATCGATTTTGCGCTTCATTACAATGGACCCGCGTACGCGAAGAACCATTACGATACAAAGCTTTCAAATGCCTACCTTCAGGCAAGCAAACCCTAAGCCGGAAAGATCGCGGGGACTGCATATGAACTATCGCGTGCGTACTGTATGGATCCTGCTTGTCTGCCTGACGACAGCATCCGCTTGCGCGCAGCTAAAGACTCGCTTGTTGTCGAAAGATGAGTTCGCGGCCTCGGCGGGAAGGCTTTCGCAGTCGCTTGTTCCTGGAATTATAGGACCTCTCCACACCGAGGCTGCGCAGGCGTTTTCTGTGGAAGGAGCGGAGTTCAAGAGATTCTCGCTCCTGCCCGTGAGTTATGGGTGGCAGGATAAGGGGGCGACGGCTGTTACAAACATGTGCGGCATTTTCGTTGTCTATACAGGGAATGCACAGCAATTCCTTCCCACGATTGGAATGGGATGGCTGAATGTATTCAATTGTCATAGCTTGGACGCGGTCGGGTTCGTTGATGCCGGCAGCGGCGTGCCGCCAAGGATTCTGCTCCTCTATTCCGCCGACACGCCGCACGACATCGAGAACGAGCCCGCTGTTCTGGACTGGAGTTCATCTTCGCAGAATTATGTTTGGAACCAGCGGCTCTCGTCCCGGCTCGTAGTGGACGGCCAGACCAACAGCATCGCCGAAATGAAGCGCCAATTGAGAAGGTACGAAGGTCAATGAATCGACGCGCCGGATACCTCATGGATCGCCCTTGAGACCTGCGATCGCGCCCACGATTTCCCTATTCCCGCACGCCAATCCCCAGCGCCTTCATCTTCCGATAGAGGTGGCTCCGCTCCAGCCCCAGCAATTCCGCCGCATGGCTGATGTTGTTCCGCGCCTCTTCAATCTTCTTCAGAATGTATTCCCGCTCATACGCATCCCGCGCCTGCTGCAGCGACGAAAACTCCTCCGTCGACCGCGTCCCCGCCTTGTGCGTCAGTGGCGGCAGATGCTTGCGCTCAATCCGCAGCACGCGCGGGTTGAGAATCAGCACGCGCTCTATCATGTTTTTCAACTCGCGCACATTTCCCGGCCAGTGGTATTGCGACAGCGTTGCCAACGCCTCCTCGCCGATCTCCATGCGCGGCCGCCCATATTGTCGGCCAAATTCCGTCAGAAACTCCCGCGCCAGCAGCGGAATATCCTGCTTGCGCTCGCGCAGCGGCGGAACAGCAAACGGCACTACATTGAGCCGGTAAAAAAGATCCTCGCGAAAATTCCCCTTCGCAATCTCCTCTTCGAGATCCTTGTTTGTTGATGCGATCAGGCGCACGTCCACCCGCAGCGGTTGCGTGCCGCCCACCGGCGTAAACAGTTGGTCGTCAAGCGCGGACAGCACCTTGGCCTGCGTCTTCAGGCTCATGTCGCCCACTTCATCCAGAAAAAGCGTGCCCCCGTCCGCGCGTTCCAGCGTACCCCGCTGCTCGGCGGGCCTGCCCGGCTGCGCGCTGTGCCGGTATCCAAAAAGTTCCGCCTCAATGTGCGCCTCGGGAATCGCCGCGCAGTTCAACTCCACAAACACGCGGTCCCGCCGCAGGCTCTCCGCGTGAATCGCGCGCGCGATCAGTTCCTTCCCTGTGCCCGACTCCCCGTAAATCAACACTCGCCCATTCGTCGGAGCCATCAGCCGGATCTGCTGCCGCAGCGCCTTGGCCGGCACGCTTTCTCCGGTAAGCACCGACCCCACGCTGAACTGGCGCTTGAATTCGGAGTTTTCCGTCCGCAGCCGCCGCGCCTCCACTGCGTTCTTGAGCACGATGAGCGTGCGATCCAGCGAGAGCGGCTTTTCCAGAAAATCGTATGCGCCCAGCTTGGTAGCCTTCACCGCGGTCTCGATGGTTCCATGCCCGCTGATGATCACCACTTCCGGCCGCATCTCCACGGCCAGTTGGTGCATATCGGCCAGCACGTCAAGCCCGTCGCGGTCGGGCAGCCAGATGTCGAGCAGCACCACATCGTACGGCGCATCCTGCAACAGGATCATGGCCTCGGCGGCGCTGGCCGCGCTCGCCACGCCATAGCCCTCTTCGCGCAGAATCTCCTCAAGCGAGCTGCGAATCTCCGTCTCGTCGTCCACCACCAGAATGTGGTTCATGAGCGCAATCCCTTAAGCGGAGCGCCCGCAATGGCCGCAGCGCCACTGATGGCCTGCGCTACGCCGTTGCCCTCCAGCGTGGCCGGGGCTAACCGCACGCCTGCGGGATCCATCAGCGGAAGCTGCAGCAGGAAGCGCGCACCCTTGGGACTATTCGCCTCTGCGCGCAGCGACCCGCCATGCTCCTGCGCAATCTTCGCGGCGATCGACAAGCCCAGCCCCGTTCCCCGATGTTTGGTCGAATAGAAAGGCAAGAACAGCCGCTCGCGTATTTCGTCCGTCAGTCCATGACCGGTGTCTGAAACCGAAACTTCCACCGCCGCGCCATCTTCACTGAGCGAACTGTGAATGCCAAGCACGCGCAGCAAGCTGCCCTGCATAGCCTCGGCTGCATTGTCGATCAGGTTGGCCAGCGCGCGCCGAATGGCCTCGGGATCGGCCAGCACCGTTGGCAATCCCGGCTCCAGATCCCGCTGCACGGTGATTCCGTCCAGCCTGCCCGCAAACAGCGCCAGCGCCTCTTCCGCCACCTTGTTCATATCGCACGCGCGCGGCTGCGACGCGGGAAACTGTGCCAGCGCCGAGAACTGATCCACCAATGTACGCAGAGTGCCCACGCAGCCCAGAATCACTTCCGCGCATTTACGAATCACGTTGGGCGAGTCCATCTGGCCGCGGTCCAGGTGCTTGCCAATCCGTTCCGCGGACAGCGCAATCGGCGTCAGCGGATTCTTGATCTCGTGCGCCACTCGCTGCGCCACCTCCTTCCACGCCAGTTGACGCTGCGCGCGCAGCAACTCGGTGGTGTCTTCCACCACCAGCACCGTTCCCGGCCCTCTATGCGCAAGTTCAAGGCGCGCACTGGTAATGGCCAGGTGCATGGTGCGGCCCCGGGCGTGAAATTCAATCTCGGTCGATGCCGCACCCATGCGGTGCCCGCGGCGGATCACGCCCGCAAGGTCCTCCGCGCAATCGGCAGGCAGCAGATTCTCAATTTTCTCCCCGCCCAAGCCCACCTCCTCGCGCCGGCCCATCAGTGCGGCGAAGGCGCGGTTGGACTGCAACACCACGCCCGCGCCGTCCAGCGTGACAACCCCCGACGGAATCGTCTCGACAATCGTCTCAAGCTCGCGGCGGCGCTCCTCAATCGCAAGGTTGGCCCCGGTCAGTTGCGCGGAAGAGCTTTCGGCTAACTGACGACTGGCCTCAAGGTCCGCCGCCATGTGGTTGAAGGCGCGCACCAGGTCGCCCATCTCCCCAGTGGCAATCACCGCCACGCGATGGTCGTACTGGCCGGCCGCAATCTCGTCCATCGCATTGCCCAGCGCCTCCACCGGCCCGGTAATCTGCTTCGACAGAAATCGGGCCAGCCAGACGCTGGAGAAAAAGACAACCGCCGTAATGAACAGCAGCAGCAGGAAGAAGATGGTGCGAATCTTATTGCGCGCACGGAAAAGCTCCCAATAATCGGCTGCGCCCGAGCGAATGCGCACCACCGTCTGGCTGAGCCCCTGGGGCATGGGCAGCGCCACCACTACCACCTTGCCCGACGCGGTTGCCGAAACACCCAACGCGTATTCCTGCCCGGACACATCGATCATTGGTTCGTCTCTGCGTTGCGCCAAGGTCAGCAGATTGGCTGAGAGCGGCCCGAAGAGTGGAACGGCGGCTCCCGCTTCGCCCTGGTCCAGCCAGGGAAGCAGAACGGCCCGGCTCGATTCCGGCGGCGCCTGAAAACCGGCCAGCAGCTTTGAATCCTTGCCATAAACCATGGCAAAACCACCCGCCAAAGTGATTCGGTGCGACTGGAGCACATCCTCGAGTTGCGACTGATCCTGATCCGGAGTTCCTGAAGCCGCGATCGACTCTGCTTCAACGCGCGCATTGTCCGTCACATAATGCGCCAGCTCCAGCACCACGCGCGTCGAATCCTCGCGCAGCTCCGATGTCGGCTGCGAAAACCACCGGTCGATCGAGCGGTTCATCAATCCAAAACTGAACAGAAACATGAAAATTGCGGGAATCAGCGCAATCAGCGCCGCTCCCAGCATCATCCGCGTGCGCAAACGCGCGCCCAGCGCGCTGCTGCTTTGGTCCGCATACAGCTTGAGAACCGTCCTCAACAGCAGCATCAGCAGCACAAGAAGCAGCAGGAAGACCAGAACGATAAGACCCGTAAAGGCCAGTGTCTCTCCAGACGATTCAGGATTCAGAAACCGGACGCTGGAGGTGTTGAAAGCCTGGAGCACGCCGAACAGGGCGACAAGCACCAGGAATCCGCCCGCAAGCAGAGCAGCCGGCCGCCGCCGTGGATCGCCGAGAAACGACATGC
>PLPU01000152.1:5208-5390 GCA_003159975.1 Acidobacteriaceae bacterium | reverse complement strand
CCCGCGTTATCGCCCGCCAGGCCCTCGTCCAGCTGCTTCTTGAACATCTCAACGCCCGTGCAGACACTCTTGCGCGTCTCGCGGAAGCCGACGATTTCAACGTCCTCGCCAACCTTCACCTTGCCGCGCTCGATCCTGCCCGTCACCACGGTGCCGCGCCCCGAGATCGAGAAAATGTCTTC
>PLPU01000152.1:0-5108 GCA_003159975.1 Acidobacteriaceae bacterium | reverse complement strand
AGCTCTTCGTCCTCGACCGCGTCGCACTTGTTCAGGAAGACCACGACGTACGGCACGCCAACCTGGCGGGCCAGCAGCACGTGTTCCTTGGTCTGCGGCATCGGACCGTCGGTCGCCGCAACCACCAGAATCGCGCCGTCCATCTGCGCCGCGCCGGTGATCATGTTCTTGATGTAGTCCGCGTGCCCAGGGCAGTCAACGTGCGCATAGTGCCGGTTCTTGGTCTCGTACTCCACGTGCGCCGTCGCGATCGTGATGCCGCGCTCGCGCTCCTCGGGAGCGTTATCGATGGAATCGAAAGACCGGAACGTGTTCTTCGGATTATGCTTCTGCAGCACCTTCGTGATTGCCGCCGTCAGCGTCGTCTTGCCGTGATCGATGTGCCCGATCGTGCCCACGTTACAATGCGGCTTCGAACGATCAAATTTTTCCTTCGCCATTGCCCTTCAGTCCCTTCCGTTAGACTTTTTCTTTCGCTCCGGCTTTAACCCGCCGGCAAAATCCAAATGCGATCAAATCGCGCGCCTGCGCCTCAATAGTAGGCGTACACCTTCAAGTACCTCTGCCGCAGCTCCAGCGGAACCGCCTCAACCAGCCGAAGATACCGCTCGCGGGTCAGGCCCTGGTCAGAGACCGGCAGGCCCTCGTAGAGCGCGGGTGCTCCCTTGCCCAGCAAGCCGCGCTTCAGCACACCCTCGTAGTCGCGAATCCGAAGCCGCGACCTTTTCACCCGGCTCAGAAAAACTTCGACGTCCCGCGCATCGAACGCAGCGTCGATGAGCTCATGAAGCTGCTTGTATACCCGCTCTTCCTGAACCGCGATTCCAGCCTGCTCGAACATCCGTTTCCTGACCTCAACAACAGCTTCTAGCTATTTCCTGCCTGGGCTCGCCTCTTCGCTCACCCATCCACCGGACCAACTGATCCCTGAACCCTGATCTCTGATCCCTGCATTTTTGGAGCGGGAGACGAGGATCGAACTCGCGACCAACAGCTTGGAAGGCTGTGACTCTACCACTGAGTTACTCCCGCCACTAACCACTAACCACTAACCACTGATCTTCTGGAGCTGATGACCGGGTTTGAACCGGTGACCTCTCCCTTACCAAGGGAGTGCTCTACCAACTGAGCTACATCAGCCCTTCTTCAAAAACCCTCAGGCGCCTACTTTCCGCCTGAATCACTCGCCTGACTTCCGCCCTTCGCGCTCTCCCGGCGAATCTTGTCCGCATGCCGGGCCAAATACGTGCGAAAAGCAAACAAACCCAAAATCAGCAGAGGAACCAACCGCAGTTCCACCGGCTTTCCCATCACCAGGATGCTGCCCTCACCCAACGTAAACCACGCCAGCGCGGCCAATATCCCAAACAACCCCAGGGCCGTCCAATACTTCCGGTCCAATTCCGAACCAGCGCTCTGCAGGCCCTTCGTCTTGCGGTCGAGTTCGCGCCCATACAAACTCATGCCGGCTGCGACCCTTCGCGCATTCCAAATTCCTCAAACAAGCTTCCCAGCTAACAGCGGCCCTTGACAACTGACAACTAACAACTAACAACTGTTTTATGGTGCACAGGGGAGGATTCGAACCTCCGTAGCTCCAAGGAGCGGCAGATTTACAGTCTGCTGCCATTAACCGCTCGGCCACCTGTGCCCATTCACTCTACGAACAAACCCCTGTCCGCAGGAGCCCTGCCAAATCCGTCCCGCCCACCTCAACAAATTACCCACTTCCGCGCATCACGCCCCGGCCGGGTTTCTCCGGCAACTTTGCTGCATGCACCTCTGTGGGGTCACCGCGGAGGACAGGCCCGGCGCTTCAAAAGCCAGTGCGCCGGCTAGAAACTTCTTGCCGATTCAGGCTCCTTTTTGGTCCCGATCCGTGGAGCTGGCGAAGGGATTTGAACCCCCGACCCTCTGATTACAAATCAGATGCTCTACCAGCTGAGCTACGCCAGCCCTCAATCGGTTTCACAATTACCCTCCCTCGAAGCCGCTGCACTTGAGTGCCTTTTTCCTTCGGGGTCCCCAGCGACAGATTCTCGTCGATGGGGTGAAAGTAAAAGGCACCTTGCTCAACGCCAGCAAGGGCACTCGATTGTGGAACCGATTTCCCACTCCGGAAACCAACCCGGAATCCTGAAAACCATACCGCTTGGGTGTGCGGACACACTCCTGCTTAGCACACTCAACGGCATAGAAATCAAGGTTAGCACACCCCCGCCCCCCGAGCAAACAAACGCACAAACAAAGGCACAAACAAGGGCGTCCTGAAAGCGGCTACTATCGGCGCGTCGATGGAAGTTTTTGGGAGGGCCCTGGGACCATCTCCATGGCCCCAGCATCCAAGAAGGCATGGCCGAAAGCGCACGAATTGCCTGCACCTATAGAAAAAACCTTCTTCCCCTCGTTCTTGCCGCCTTCTTCCTGCTGGCAACGTCCCACCGCGCCCAGGCCTCGGCCGCCCTGCTCATGGAAGAGCCCTACGGCGCGTTCGGCGCCATGAATCCCACCGGCCACGCAGCCGTTTATCTCAACCACGTCTGCGCCGACTCCCCCACGGTGCTGCGCCCATGCCACGACGGTGAGTTTGGCGTAGTTATCAGCCGCTATCACAAAATCGACGGCTACGACTGGATAGCCATCCCCCTCATTCCGTATCTTTACGCCGTTGATTCGGCAAGCGATATTCCCGCCACCGTGGATAAGGTGCAGGCCGCCGCTCTGCGCAACGCATATCGCCGCGCGCATTTGCGTGAACTGGCTCCCGACAATCCCAAAGGCGGCCCTCCCAAAGGCGAATGGACCGAGCTGGTCGGCGCGTCGTTCGACCGCAAGATCCACGGCTTCCAGGTTGACAGCACGGCGGAGCAGGACCAGACCTTCATCGCGCTCTTCAACGACCGCAGGAACAAGGGGCACTTCAACCTGTTCTTCCACAATTGCGCCGACTTCTCCCGCGTCGTGCTCGACACTTATCTGCCGCACGCGATTCACCGCAACTTCATTGCCGACGCCGGCCTGATGACCCCCAAGCAGGTTGCGCGTTCGCTGGTGGCCTACAGCACAAAGCACCCTGAAGTCCACATGACTGCGTTTGTCATTCCACAGGTTCCCGGCTCCATGCCCCGCAGCCATTCCGTCGACGGCGTGACCGAGTCGCTGGTGAAGAGCAAGAAGTACCTGATCCCGTTGACCGTTCTGGCGCCCGAAGTGACCGGCGGAATCGTTGTNNCCCGCAGCGCCTCAAGCCTGAGCGTCAAGCTCTGCGCTAAAACGATTCTCCTTGCGCAAAGAACCCCTCGGGTAGATCATTCAGATGCCTCCCCGCTGATCTTTTCGCTGTCATGAAAAGTTAGGAGAAGAGTTATGCGCAGTCCTATTCCCGCAGTTTTACTTCTGGCAATTTGCCCGCTTTTGTTAGCTCAACAGCCAACTCCCACCGCTCAGACACCAGCAACGCCGCCGCAGGCAGCACCATCCGGTCCGCCCCCTCCGCACACTCTGCCGGACGGCACACCCGTAAAGCTGCGGCTCAGTGAGACAATTTCCTCTGCCGACGCAAAAGTCGGCCAGGAGGTCCCCTTCGAAGTGGTAGAGGACATCAGTGTCGACAACGTCGTTGTGCTGCCCAAGGGAGCAACTGCGATTGCGACCGTGACTGAGGCCGACCACAAGAAGAGCATGGGTCGCGCCGGCAAGCTCAACATCGCGATCAGTTATGCGCGGCTGAAGGATCAGGAGAAAGTCGCACTTCGCGCCGTGAAAGACTCCAAGGGAGGCGGTCACGTCGGCGCAATGACTGGGGCGATTGTGGCCACGTCAATCGTCTTCTTCCCCGCTGCGCCGCTCTTCCTCTTCATTCACGGCAAGGACATCAGCCTCCCTCAGGGCACGGAGATTACCGCTTTCGTTGAAGGGGATATGCATTTGGACATGAGCAAGTTCGGAGTGGCTCCGATGGCAGCGATTCCCGCGCCTGCCGCCCCGCCTGCCGCGGCCCAGGCCTCCCTTGCCATCGACTCAACCCCGCCCGGTGCGGACATCGAGATCGATGACGCTTTTGTCGGCAATACGCCTTCCACGGTACCCGTCGCCCCCGGCAGTCACAAGATCACCGTCAAGAAGAAAGGCTTCGCGGACTGGACGAAGACGCTCAACGTAACGGGTGGATCAGTTCACTTGAGCGCTGAATTGGAGCAGGAACCGACGAAGTAAAGCAAATTCTGGAACTGGTTCGCTGACCTGTCTGGCTTGGAGGAACGGCATGCGCCGATCAATTTTGCTTTTCCTTACCTTACTGAGCGCTACGGTCCCCGCTGCTTTGGCCAAGAAACAGGACCACCAGTGGAACGTGGGTAAGATTCTTGACGAAAATCGCGCGCGGTATTACGTTGGGACGCTTCACGATTCGTCCTCGCAAACATCAGAGAGCGGCAATTGGAATGGAAGCGCAAACAGCACATCTATCGGTGACTCGACAAACACACAAGCAAGCGGCACCTATTCAGGAACTAGCACGACCTCTACTTCTGGCTTTTCTAGACCGGTATACAGGGTTTACGACAACCTCGTCGTCGAGGGAAGTGATACCGTTTACATCACATCTGAGCGGCTTTGGTGGCGTTGGTCAAAGGGCGCGCATGTAGCTGTGAACGAGACTGTAAAGTACTACGTTGAAGGTAGAAAGCTCCACATACTCGACGATGACGGAAAGGAGCACTCAGCCGAAATTGTCAAGGAAGTAAGGAAACTTCCACAAGCAGCCGGCCCCTCAGTCGCCCCGCAGCCCGAGAATCGACCATCAACCGAAGCTCAAGCTGTTTCTACGCTTACCCCTCAAGCCTCCGTCGCGGTTGACTCAACCCCACCCGGCGCAGATATCGAAATCGATGGCGCCTTCGTCGGCAGCACGCCCTCGACCCTAACTGTAGCTCCGGGAAACCACAAGATCGCCGTCAAGAAGAAGGGCTTCGCGGACTGGACGAAGACGCTCAATGTGACCGGCGGATCGATTCATCTCAGCGCTGAACTGGAGCAGACCCCGCCAATCCAGTAATGCGCGGAGTGCCGAACCGATCATATTCGTTCTGTCAGGAGTGATACCGTTA
>PLPU01000085.1:0-10056 GCA_003159975.1 Acidobacteriaceae bacterium | reverse complement strand
TGTCACGGCAGAGGTCGCGGGTTCGAGCCCCGTCGTCCCCGCCAGATTCTAAAGGACTTAAGTCCGTTCTGGCATGTGACATCAAGGTACAAAAAGGTACAATAAGAAAATCCAGCCCCCCAGAGGGCAGTTGAGGATCATATTTGAGGATAAGAGAAGGCTCCCGACGCGGGAGCCTTTTTCACATGGAAACCCCGATTTAGAATTCAGGCGTCTGCTCGATTGGGATGCTTCGTCGGGTAGTCAAGGCTGGATTTCACAGTCCCCGGCTGGCGCGCCGTCCAGATACCTCTTGAGTAAATACTCTACGTGAGGGCTACACGGCTCGGCCCCGCCGCGCAGGCTCTCGAAGACTTCCTGGTATGTTCTGGAGACGAACGCGATGCCGTCATGCTTCAAGACCTCGCTGAAGGATTCGATCTCCCGACCGTGATCTCCGGCCCCTTCGGCACCTGGCACATCGAACCACAGATAAACAAGAATGAACTTCGTGCCGTGCTGCATCCTCAGTCCGAGAAGATGCTTGATCAGTTGAGCTGCATGGAGGTGCGAGTGGATGAGGTCGCTCGGGCATAGACTCTCAGCAAACGCGCGAAGGTGGGGCCAGCCTTTCCATAGTGTCTTTTGTTGGAGGTATACAGGCATGAGGCCACTCGGATTCCGGTCACCGTATGGTTCACAGAACTTTGCTTCAATGCCGGCGCACTTCCAGCGGTCGGCGGCGAAGGAGATCTGCACGTCCAGGTGAGGAGCCACCTTGAAGTGAGGATTGACGACATTCGCGACCTCGAAGTCGATGTTGCTGGCGAGTAATGCCGGAAGTCCGCAAGCTGCCAAGAGTGATTGGACCGGGGAGCCTGATTTTGAAGGGGCTGCCTCAAGCAGCCGTGACCAATGGTGAAAGAGGTTCACACATAGAGCCGAGGAAGAGTAGACGGCATACATGTTGCCGCTGTGCCCGTCGGGCGCATCGAGTTCTCCACCGGCGCCGGCAATGAACTGCTGCTTGACGCGATTCGACAGCGGCTCGAAGAGATTGTCTTCAAGCGCACTGACGTATCCCGTCGCCCGGCTTGTGGGACTCCCCGGTGGCGCTCCGGTAGGAATGCCGTTGTTCTCAGCCCAGCGAAGTTGCCAATTCTCTATTTGGCTTCTCAGGTTCATAAAATGCATCCTTGCCAAGCCCATTTGAAAACAGGCGTCCCAATCAAACTGGGCATGCGGGTATTCTCATTCATCTGCCACAAACAATTGTCCATGCGGACAAATCTCACTTTGATCTTGAAGGCAGCCTCGATCCGACGGGAAAGCGCTTTCAGCGGCTCTCTCCATGGATCGCGGACCTCCGCCTCGTTGCACAGAGCCCAGTACTCAGTTGGCGCCATGATAAGCAAATTGGGGCGCATCGGGCTGAATGCGTGCAGAAGCATTCGCTTCTTGTCGTCACTTTCTCGGCTCAGGTTGCGCATATCGGCATTCAAAGTCGCGCAATAGGCCAACGCTTCAAGAAGAGCCTTCAGCGGTGTTTCTGCACTTTTCTTATCCGCGGAGTGAACTTTCAATTCACAAATCCATGGCTCACCTTCAGCGTCAACGCTGAGAAGGTCGACTTTGCCCAGCCCTGCGTTGGCCTCATCCAGATGAGATTTCAACGGCACTTGGTAATCAACAGGAAACAGAACCTTTCCATCCGGCAGTGCGAAGCCCGCATCACGATAAGCGCGCCAAAGAGCGATGGCAAGATGCTCCTCGCGGCGATTCGTTGATAACCCAGAAGTAGTTTTTCCCGTGTGCCCTTTGAAGTAAGGCTTGTCTCTGTGCTCGCCTCGCAAGGGAGCATTCTTTGCCTGCTCGCCAAACCGGAGAAGAAGCTCAGTATCTGACAGGGAAGATGCAGCTTTCGCCAACGATGCAAAGACGTTGACGTCTGGAGATTTGAACAAGTCGGTCAGGAGATGTCGGCTCATGCGCGCTCGCTCCGCATGAGCCGTTCGAACTTCAGTTGCTTCCAACGAGCGAATTGTCGGCGCCTGTTCCACTACGCCATTGTGATGGCATTCCAGGTATCGAACCAGTTCCGGGATCGACCTGAAGCTCTGGCCGAGCAGCGTCTCCTCCGAGATAGCAGGAGGAGTGAGGCGAACTTTGTAGTCATACTCGCCGTGAATGTTCGCGCTACTGCAAATGTTGACTGTCTGCGATTTTGCGCCCGTCTGTACCTTCACCCTCCTGCCACAAAGCTGAATCATCTTCCGAGGCTGGCCGCCTGATTTAAATACAAGGTAGCATATGCGATCTTAGCTCGAACTGTGGCCCACCGTTTTCTGCTTTGCCTTACGATTTCTCCTTTGGGGTTTCAAAGATTCCGGCGACCCGGTTCAGGGCCGAGCGTTTGGCCTCGGTGCTGCCTTGCTGGTAAGTGTCGATTGTGATGCGCGATGTGGCGTGACGAAGGAGTTCCTGCACAGTTTTCACCCCCTCGCCCTGTTGCCCCAAGAAACTCGCCAGGGAATGTCTGAACGTGTGCCATGTGACCCGCTTGGTTATTCCCGCCTCGGCTGCTGCCGGCTTGATGTGGTCCTGCAAAGCAGACTCCGGCCAATATGGGCGCTTTCCGTTCGTGAATGGGGACGCAAAGACCCAGTCGTTCTCCTGGTTGTAAGGAGTATGGTCACGCCATACCAGCAAGGCTGCTGCCAATGCAGGCAACATCTCCACTCCCTTGCGGGACGCCCTTGTTTTCATTTTCGTCTGATCCTTCGAGACGTAACCACGCTGAAGATTGAACCAGCAGGCATGAAGGTCAAGGTCGGCCCATTTGAGGCCGCGCACTTCGCTCCGACGAAGTGCAGAGGCAGCAGCAGTGGCAACCATAATCTGAATCGCCGGTTGCTGAATGTTGTTGATGATGGAACGTATCTCGTCAAGCGTCAGGATGTCCGGGTCGTGTTGGCGAACCGCGCTCTGCCGGACGGACGCGATCGGATTCAGCTTGCCGTAGAGCTCGTTCCGAATGCAGTGGGAGAACAATGCGCTCATATGATTGCGAATCTTGGCTTTTGACGCAGGCGCGAGCGCAAGGCCGCGGAGCCACTTCTCAACGGCTACGGACTTAACATCATCGAGAGCGACGTCTTTCCAATTCGGAAGAATTCTGGACTTGAAGTAGTCGAGATAGCTTCTAACGGTTGTGGGAGAACGGTCCACGTTGGGGTCACGCAGTTCATTGGCTTGGAAGTGTCCCCATGCCTCACCAACCGTCATCCGCACGGTCTTCGTCGCGGCCGCGTTGATCTCGGAACGGAAACTCTCGACGGCGCGCTTGGCGGCGCCGATGGTGGGATATATCTCGACAGTGCCGATGATCTTGCGCCGATGGATGCGATTCCCATGCTTCGAGGTTTCCCACCAGCGATACGTCCACTGGTCAGGCCCATTGACGTGGTGGATGCGCTCAATGTGACCCTCCTGGTATGAGATGGAATGGCGACTGCTTCCCATCGCTACACCAGGGCCTCACTGGGCTCGATGCATGGTTGAATCTGGGACTCCGCCCAAGATCTCAAATCGCAGGTGCGGAAGCGCCAGTGCTTGCCCAGCCTGATCGCTGGGATGCCGTGGCTGCGGGCCAGGCGAAGTGCTGTCTTCGGGTGAATGCGGAGAAGATCCGCGGCTTCGATGGGTGTCAAGAGAGGTTCCCAGACACGTTGGACCTGAACGTCGTGTGAAGTTTCTGCTTGCATATTGTGACCGTATCCTTTGAAGAATTGCGTCATGTGCTGATCTTGCTACTGCTGCTACTGGAGCTGCCTTTGAGGCTGCGGACTACGGACGCGATTTGCTCCTTCGTGCCATTGCGCTTGGCGCTCCATTGCTATTGCACACGAGTGCATTTTGTAGATTGCTTGAGGTAGTCCGCTTCTCCGTCCAAGCCGTAGGCGATTTCTGAGCGTAGGGGATCTCAGAACATGGGCTGGCTCTGATCATCAAAGTATTCCCAGTTTCCAATCATGCCGTCTTCGGCCAAGTTGAAGTCGCTTGTCTGGTCCTGAAGCTCCAGAAGTGCGGAAACGCGGGACCAATGGCGGTCATGGATGCGTTGGTGAACGAATTTGGTCGCCTCAGAGCTGTGGCCACTAGACTCGAGCATCCAGCGGTCCTGAATCTGTTCAGCATCAGCAATGATGGTGCCGAGCGCGAGAAACGCCTCGGCCTTTAGACAGTCTCTGCAGCCGACGCGGCCGGCGGGCGGTGAGGATGATTTCCACAACTTCTTCGCCTCCTTCAGGAGGGGATCAAGGAACGTGAAGTCAACCTCGAATTCGAGTGGCTTCGGCACGAACGGCACCCACACCTTCCCTTTCTCATAATGGCTCTTCGGGTCGTCAATCACCTCGGCACGCTGGACTTCCCAATAAAACAGACCCGCTTTGGTCACCTCTCCCAACCCCAGACCGTTCTGAGCAATGTCCGAATACCCGACCGTTTGCGAGTTATAGATCGGGAGGAAGGGGTCGTCCTTACCTTTGTTAGTCGCTGTCTTGCGGTCGATGACGCACAGAGACCCGTCGGCCAGGGTAAAGATCTCATCCGGAATTCCGTAAAGGATGACGCCGCTCTTATGCTGGTAGCGGAATTTTGACCAGTGTTTCGGAAACTTCGCCCGTGAGCTGATATTGCAAAAAGGTGAGAATTCCTTTGGAAGACATCCATTCTTATCGAGATGATGCCCAACCTGTGCCTCTTGGATCTGCTGCATGTAGGTCCAGAGGGCACCGCCGCCATGATTGAACGGAGGATGAAACATCATGCGGATAAGGAACCAAAAGCAGCGCGGGCAGAAACTCGCCAGCATAATAAGTCCCAGATTACGGGGCGAGATTGCAAGATCGGTGTTCACTGTCATTCTCCTGAATTGATTTTGTGTTATTGCAAATGCAGTATCGCCCTCCGGTGTTCCGGCGCACATAGAGGTAAACACCTAACACGACTCAGACTCCCAACGGTCAGTCAGTCTGACATCGAGAATGCGACGACGGACCTCTCATGGCATAGATCATTCGGTAGTGCAGGTACGCTGCTTGTGCATTGAGCAGAGGGGGTAACGCTCTGAGGTCATGGAGACCAGGTATCCAAATTGACTACTTCGATTTGGCTCCCCGCTCCTCCAGCCAGGACTCCATGGCGCAGACGCCACTAGACTCGTTGAATCGGCTGCCGTAGGTCTTGATAGCGAGATCTGGACTCGAATGCCAAAGCATTTTAGAGAGCGATAAGAAATCCTTTGGATGCGCCTTTAACCATGCGAAAGCAACAATGTCCCGGAAGAGATGCGGAGTTACGCGTGTCCCTCCAAACCGCAGCGTCAGACTCTCGACAACCCGCCGGATCTGATTCGCCTCCATCGCGTTCCCCGCATGGTTGATGAGAAGTGTTCCCGGATCACTGTTCCCAAGCAAATGCGGCCTGAACGCTTTTAGATATTCTTCCAAGGGTTCAATCAATTGCCGAGGCAACAAACTATGCACATCAATTCCCGTCTTTGTCTCATCGACGCTGAACCTGAACTGCCAAAACTGAGCCTCAGGATTCTTCAGTCCCATCTGCTTCACCCAATCGGGCTCATCGATCTCGCTGAAAGGGGAAATCTTGTCCTTGAACAGATTAGGTGTCGGCCCATTGATCCGGCATTCTCGTAGATTTAGCTGACGCCAGGGTAGGGTGATCAACCATCGCATTATTAACTCTTCCATACCAAGAAGTGCGACATGTTCAATTCCCCGCTTTGCAACAGCCGGCCTTCCTGCTCGTATCTGCGCAGGAATGCTTTCAACCACAGCATATTCCAGGTACTTTTCCGCCTTCCTTCTCTTGGATTCCGATTTGCGTTCCATCGGGAGGCTATCCAAGAGGGGCTTAAACCATCCGAGGTCCACGGAGGCATACGACGGATGTTGGTGCATAGCCGCGGACAAGAGTCCGAGGGAGTTCCGTAGACAATACCCCTTCACCTTGCGCTCGTTGATGGCCCATTGCACATATCTGGTCCGCAAGGATCTGGTACGGAAGTATTCGCGCCAGTACCCGGTGCCGACATATGTGGTGGAGTTCCTGCTAGGGCGGTACTGTGCGAGTACCGATGAGCAGGAGATCAATGAAGGTTTGGCCATTGTTGAAAAGCAACTTCAGGATCGAACGGTGCGCACTGGCGAGGAAGAGCTCTTCAAGGCGCGGGCCAAGGAGCAGGGTGCAATCCGGCTTATCGACATTGTGAAGGCCCGGCTCGACACCAAGAACGATTGCTGCATCGCGGAGCTACCGAGCTTGGCTCTTCGCGACATTCGGATCGGCGATGAGCTGGTGCGCGACAACGAACGTATGTTGACCGATGGCTTCTATGCCGAGGTGAATCTTTCCTACGATGGGATTGTGGCTCAGGAAAACAATGGCAGGCCATTTAGGATTGACAGCCTTCGGCCGATCCAAATGTCAAAGTCGGACGTGCTCGATGTTCTTGCGGCTGGACGTGAGAAGTTCACCACAGAGGAATGGAAGGCCCTCCTGATCCGGTCAATCGGCTTGGAACCGGCGGCGCTCGACGTTAAGGCGCGACGACTGGCGATCCTGCGGATGGTGCCGTTTGTCGAACGAAACTACAACTTTGTGGAACTCGGACCACGCGGAACTGGCAAGAGCCATCTGTTTCAACAAATTTCTCCCTACGCTCATTTAATCTCTGGCGGCAAGGCGACAGTGGCCAAGATGTTCGTCAACAATGCCAGTGGGCAACGCGGACTTGTGTGCCAATACGATGTCGTCTGCTTCGATGAGATCTCTGGAGTTTCCTTCGACCAAAAGGATGGCGTGAACATCATGAAGGGCTACATGGCTTCAGGTCAGTTCAGCCGAGGGAAGGAGAATATCCGGGCTGAAGGCGGCATTGTGATGGTGGGCAACTTCGACGTCGATGTTGAACAGCAGCAGCGCGTCGGGCACCTCCTGAGCCCGCTGCCCCCGGAGATGCGAAACGACACTGCCTTCATGGACCGGTTGCATGCATTTGGTCCTGGTTGGGACTTCCCGAAGGTTAGCCCATCAGAACATCTCACCGACCACTTTGGCATGGTCAGCGATTTTCTGAGTGAGTGCTGGTCCAAACTGCGCTCTCAGAACCGAGGCAACGTGCTCCAGGGCCGCGTTTACCTTGGCGGTGCCCTCAGTGGCCGCGACATCGAAGCCGTGACAAAGACCGTTAGCGGTTTGGTGAAGCTGCTTTTTCCCAAGCCTGATATGCCAATTGCAGATGACGACCTGGAATGGATCGTGAGATTGGCACTCGAATCCCGGAGGCGCATCAAGGAACAACAGAAGCGTTGTTTCAAGAGCGAATTCAGGAATACACACTTCAGCTACACAATGGGCTTGGAGGGACTGGAACAGTTCGTCTCGACTCCCGAGCTACACAGCGACGAAGCAATAGAGAGCGATCCACTTCCACCTGGACAAGTATGGGCAGCGAGCACGGGAACGCCAGAAACCGGTGCCGGCCTCTACCGCATCGAAGTGACCTCGGGACCGGGCAGCGGCGTGAAGATACTCAACCAGCCGCCGGCCGCGGCGTTTCGAGAGAGCGTGAAAATCGGAGAACAGAACGTCTACGCTAGGGCAAAGGAACTGGTCGGCGACCGCGACCCGCGGGAACACGAATTCTCCATTCAAATGCGGGCCATGGACGCCGACAAAACCGGCAGCGGCGTGGGACTCCCTGTGATGGTTGCCTTGTGTGGATCACTGCTAGGAAAGAATACGCGCGGCGGAACCATCATCGTAGGTACGCTCAACCTCGGTGGGTCCATAGAGATGGTTCCCAACGCTGTCAGCATCGCCGAGCTTGCAATCGACAAACAAGCGCAGACCCTACTCATGCCCGTCTCCGCTCGGCGCCAACTCAACGAACTGCCTGACGACCTCTGGACACGCATCAGCATCGAGTTCTATAAAGATGCGGCTGATGCTGTCTTCAAAGCTTTAGTGGAATGATTGCAGCGCTGGCCTGGTGGGGCGTCACTTCCAGTGAAATGTCGATGAACCTTTGACCCGTACTTGGGTCTGGAGTAGCATATCGAAGGATAAACGCATGCATGAGCGTGTGCACCGCCATCCTCCAGCGCCACATGCTGGACAACGTACGGAGTCTGTAATGAGCGACGCCCTCATGCCCTCGGGACAGCCCAATCGCATCGTCCTCTACAATGCCGCCGACGGCAGAGTGACCGTCAACGTCCACTTTGCCCAGGACAACTTCTGGCTTCCTCAACGCGCCATCGCCGAACTCTTCGGCGTTGGTGTTGCCGCAATCTCCAAACATCTCAAGAACATCTTCGAGTCCCAAGAATTGACGGAGGCGGCAGTTGTTTCCAAAATGGAAACAACTGCCGCTGATGGCAAGACGTACCAAACCCAGTTTTATAATCTGGACGCCGTCATCGCCGTGGGTTACCGCGTCAACTCCCTGAAGGCCACCCACTTCCGCATCTGGGCCACGAATACTCTCAGGGAGTTCGTGGTGAAGGGCTTTGTTCTCGACGACCAGATGCTCAAAAATGGCCGCGCCTTTGGCAAGGACTACTTCGACGAACTACTGGAGAAGATTCGGGAGATCCGCGCCAGTGAGCGCCGGGCCTACCAGAAGATCGCCGACGTCTTCGAACAATGCAGCAGCGACTATCGCGGCAACAGCGAAGAGACGCAGCTTTTCTATCAGGCTGTACAGAACCGGCTCCACTTCGCGAGCGCGGGAAAGACAGCGGCGGAGATCGTCTATGAACGTGCTGACAGCACCATGCCGCACATGGGGCTTACCACGTGGAAGAACTCCCCCAGGGGAAAGGTATTGAAGAGCGACGTCTCCATCGCCAAAAACTACCTGAACGAAATGGAGGTCTCCAAGCTCAACCGCCTGGTCACGATGTTCATTGACTTCGCCGAGTTGCGTGCCTTGTATAGGCAGGTCATGAAGATGTCCGACTGGCTTGGCCAGGTGGAGAAGTTCCTCAACTTCACGGACCAGCAAATCCTCCGCAATGCGGGCAAAATCTCCCACGAGATGGCGCTTGCCAAAGCCCACGAGGAGTACGAGAAATTCCGCGTGAAGCAGGACCGGGACTACCTTTCCGACTTCGACCAGGCTTTCGCTCGATACCTCAAGGGTGACACCGGAAAGTGAAATATCATACGGAAACATGGAAGAGCTGTTTCCGCCCTCCGGCGCGTGAATACTGCGGGCTGTCAGACCGCGAGTGCGGCCAGCATGGCTGCTAGCTCATGGAGTCCGATTGCCGTGATCTCCGCGTCGATTGGATATTGCCCGTTGCCCGCATTCACCAGGAAGCGGCGATCCGGCTTCAAATCCTGACAGGCAATGTAGAACCCCTTCTCCGGCCGTCCGGCGAGGCTGCGCTTGATCTCGATGGCCCACAGGCCCTCACCCGGAATCTCCAGCAATAAATCGATCTCCGCGCCGGCCGCAGTGCGAAAGAAGCTGGCAACAGTACGCTCAGGCGCCGCCTGAATCAGGTTTTCGATGACCAATCCCTCCCATGAGGCGCCTGCTACTGGATGGCCCGCAAGGTCGTTGTACGTCTTGATCCCCAGCAATGCGTGAACCAGGCCACTATCGCGCACATACACTTTCGGCGACTTCACCAGCCGCTTGCCTACGTTTCGATGAAAGGGCGGCAGCCTGCGAACCAAAAGCAAATCTGCCAGCAGGTCGATGTAGCGCTGCGCGGTGGACGCGGAGATCTGGAGCGCAGCGGCCAACCGTGAGGCATTCAGCAAAGTGCCTTGGCCATGCGCCAGCATCGTCCAAAGCCGCTCCAGCACACCGGCAGGGATGCGGGGTCCAAACTGAGGTACGTCCCGCTCCAGATAGGTACGGATAAAATCCGTGCGCCAACGGAGGCTTGTGCTGTCGTCCTCGGCCAGATAGCTGCCGGGAAAACCTCCTCGCAGCCAGAGTTGGAGCAACGTAGGCTCGTTTGCAGGCAGCTCCAG
>PLPU01000494.1:3578-3824 GCA_003159975.1 Acidobacteriaceae bacterium | reverse complement strand
ACTCGTTCATTAGGAGCGCAGCGCAGCGGAGTCGAAGGATCTGCTTCTTGTAATCTCCAGCGCAAGGGTGGGAAGGCTTAACGCTCATTGTGGGTCGGCCCCAAAAAGCAAAACCGCGTCCCCAAAGGAACGCGGTCTCACTTCAATCAAGCGTTACTTCTTGGCCTCCGCCTTCTTCGCCTGGTTGTCCTGGAACTGCTTCGCCGCCTTCACCACCTGGTCGCGCGCAAACGCCGCATCGTGCCA
>PLPU01000494.1:1771-3476 GCA_003159975.1 Acidobacteriaceae bacterium | reverse complement strand
GGCCGCACCTCCTGCACGCACCCCGGAAAACTCGGGCTCGGCACCAGCACCAGCACGTCCAGCGGGTCCCCGTCGTCGCTCAGTGTCGACGGAATGAACCCGTAATCCCCCGGATAATGCACCGGCGAATGCAGATTGCGGTCCAGCTTGAAGACATGCAGTTGCTTGTCGTATTCGAACTTCTGTGTGCCGTCCTTGGGAATCTCAACGACCGTCCGAAAAACCTCGGGGGACCGATCGCCGATCGGAAGTTCCAAATAGTTAATCATCTCTTCTTATTTCTCCTTCATGGTTGGGGAGGGTGTTTACGCCGCGAAGAATCGAACCACGATGATTGCGGTAAGCGGCAATACGCCGTTCCAACTATAATCTCGGATTATGACAGCACATGTCTATGTCACGCTGAAGACATCGGTCCTCGACCCCCAGGGCCAGACCATCCACAACGCCCTGCGCAAAATCGGCTTTGCCGATGTCACTGCCGTGCGCCAGGGTAAGTTTTTCACGCTTACTCTCGCCGATGGACTAACTTCCGACGCCGCCCGCGCCCAGGTCGAACGCATCGCCCGCGAAGTCCTGACCAACCCCGTCATCGAAGAATTCACATACCGCATAGAGGAATAAAGGGACTTTCGGCTCCCGACTACCTGCTCCCGAATGCGCGTCAACACACCTCCTTCGGATAAAGCTCCTCGCCCGGCAATTCCTGGCTGTACCTTTGCCAGGTGTTCCGCCCCTGCCGTTTGGCTCTGTAAAGCGCAAGATCGGCGCATTTGTAGAGCTTTTCCTGGGTATCTCCGTGTTCCGGAAACACCGCGGCGCCCACGCTTACGCTGGCAACGATCTTTGCGCCCTTGAAGTCGACAGCGGCAGAAAAGCTGTTGACGATTCGGTCGCAAATCTTATTCAGCCCGGTTTCTTCATGTGTTCTTGGCAGCAGGATGCCGAATTCATCTCCGCCCAGCCGCGCAACTCTGTCCGTCGAGCGCACGGCCGATTCGAGACGAAGAGCGGCCGCGACCAGAAATGCGTCGCCGGCGTCGTGACCGAACGTGTCGTTGATCACCTTGAACTTGTCCACATCGACCAGCAGCAGGGTGAATCGATTGTCCCTGGGCCGAGCGCACATTCTGTCAAACTCCTCGGTGAACAGGCGCCGGTTCGGCAGTGCCGTGAGGGGATCGAAGTGCGCCAGGAGTTCAAGTTCGCGCTGGCTCTTCCGCAGCTCGGCAGTCTTTTCCTCCACTACCCTCGTCAACTCATCGGCACGGCCGCGAATCAAACGCGTGCTGAGCCGGTTTACCGCAATGGCCATGAGGCTCACAACTACAAAACATGCGAAAAAAAACGGCTCCGTCTGATAGAAGCGCGGTCTGAGCAGGATGCCGACAGAAGCTCCATCGTTATTCCAGACTCCATCGTCATTGGCCGCGATTACGTGAAATCTATACCTGCCCGGCGGCAGCTTGGTATAGTAGGCAGCGCGCCGCGATCCGGCTTCCACCCAACCCCGGTCGTATCCCTCAAGCTGGTATTTGAACTGGACTCGCCCCGGAATGCGCAGGCTCAGCGCCGTGTAGTAGATTTCAAGGCTCGTGTTCCCGGGAGCAATCTGGAGATCTCCGCTCCATGGCTGCGCAACTCCGTTGGCAATGACCGACTCGACCACCACCGGCGGAATCAGCGCGTTTTGCGTCAAGTGCAT
>PLPU01000494.1:0-1689 GCA_003159975.1 Acidobacteriaceae bacterium | reverse complement strand
CCGTCAAAGAGTCCTTCCCGCCTGGTATAGCGTGTCACCCGCCCATCGCTGATACGGTACCGGACCAGTCCCCGCGTCCGTCCGCCAAGCCAGAGACTCCCACGTCCATCGTCGAAGATCGAAGTCAAGTCGAAGCTGGTATTCGCCTGCCAGCCCCCCTTCACCCCATCGTCCGAAGGAAGTTTCAGAAGACCGTTGGTGGTGCCGAACCAGAGCGTGCCCGAAGCATCGCGATAGATCGTAAACGTGTAGGGACCGGGATCGCTGACCGGCGTCGTCCGGCCGCGCACCGTGAACGGCAGCACCTTGCCGTCCTTGAACCGAAACACGCGCGCCTCGGAGTTGGCCACAATCAGGCTTTCGTCGTCTTCGGAGATCACCGAGGTATAGTTCTTCGAGAAATGCCCGCCTCCGTCATAAACAGTCACCTTCCCGCCCTGAATCCGGCTGAGACCCTTCAGGGTTCCCAGCCAGATGCTTCCATCCCGGCTCTGGAACAGTGCCGAATCCACCAGCGACGGCAGTTGGTTGTTGTGCTCGAATGGGGTTGCGATCCCGTTCTTGATGCGAACCAGCCCGCCGCTGTCGGTGAACAGGTTTACAGTTCCGTCGCGCGCTGCGATTGCCGACTTGGTTCGATTCGTCGGTAGACCCTCCCTGGTGGTGAACGTCGTCAGATTCGTGTTCCGCAGTTGGTCCAGCCCGCTCGCGGTTCCGATCCACAGTGTGCCCTCGCGGTCTTCCAGCATGGAGAGAACACTGTCGTCGGTCAGACCCTCGACAGATCCGAAAGTCGAAAACTTGTCCCCCGCCATGCGGGCCACTCCCGACCTTTCCGTTCCCGCCCACAGATTCCCCTGCGCATCCTCCAGCAGAGTGGTCAACAAGCCGGGGGCGCCCCGTTGCGCGGGCCCCAGGCTCGTTCCCTGCTCATCGACCCTGTGCAGCCCGTCTCCCGTCGCTGCCCAGATTCTGTGCTGCCGGTCCTCGTAAAGGGCAGTACCCGTGGAGTGATTGGCGGACGCGCCTATGGCCAGGCTGAGTGTGCCGTTCGCATAGCTGTAAATGCTGGGCGATCCCGCAATCCAGATTTTGCCCCGATGGTCTTCGAGAAAGGAGTTGATCCAGCCCGTGTGATCGCGCAACAGCGTGGCTGTGCCGTCTTTCTCAAGCCTGTAGATAAAATCGTCCGCGCCCACAAAAACCACATGCCCGCTGCTTTCAAACAGAACCCGGATGGCCCCGCCAGGCAACGGATGGGGAGGCAGATAATCGGCAAACCGCCGGTCCCTGTAAATCATGGTTCTGGACACCGTTCGTATCAGCAGGTCGCCGTCCGCGGACATGCAAACAGCCTTGACCGGCTCGTCGCCGACCTCCGCATCCATTGAAACGAAACGCACCCCGTCAAACCGCGCCAGTCCCGATCCGGTCCTCACCCACAAATATCCGTCTTTGGTCTGCAGAACCTGGTAAACCGCCTCGCCGGGCAGCCCCCGCTGCGATGTCCAGCTTTCGTGGCCGTACTGGTCAATTGCTTTCTTTGGATCGAGCGCCCGCAGCCTGGCCACCGGAGCCAGCGCCACTGCCGCGGTCAGCACCGCGGCGTACAACGCTCTGCGCCAGCCCGCACCGGCCCCGAGGCCCCCCGCAAACCCTTTGCAAAACCGAGTTTTTCTCCACAAATGC
>PLPU01000293.1:0-10746 GCA_003159975.1 Acidobacteriaceae bacterium | reverse complement strand
CGCGGGACATCCTCCGAGAGACAGAGGACTGGTATGTTAAAGGCGTATGTATACTTGAGCCAATGCCATGAGCGTGCGAATGAAGGACATCGCCAGGGATCTTGGTGTGTCCACAGTCACTATTTCTAAAGTACTGCGAAACCACCCAGATGTGGGCGAGGAAACACGCCAACGCGTTCTTGCGCGCGTAAAAGAGCTGGATTACCGGCCGAATCTTGCCGCACGCGGATTAGTGACCGGTCGCACTTACCTGGTCGGTCTCATCGTTCCCGATTTACTTCATCCCTTTTTTGCGGAAATCGCCGCATCCCTTTTAGACGCCCTTCGCAAGGAAGATTATTACCTGGTCGTCTCGTCTTCTGAAGAAGACCCCGATCTGGAAGAACAAGAGATCAGCCAGTTCTTGGCACGACGGCTCGACGCGATGATCATCGCATCTTGCCGATCCAATGTTGACGTCCTTCTCCGTATTGATAACCAAAAAATCCCCTATGTATTGATAGATCGGAGCTTTCCGGGGTTCTTATCGAATTTTGTGGGTGCCGATGATTTCGCAGCGGGAATGCTGGCGACGCAGCATCTAGTGGATGTTGGTTGCAAAAGGATCGCTCATATTCGGGGGCCGGAGACGAGCCCTGGCATCCAGAGGCTCGAGGGATACAAGAGAGCGCTTGGGCAAAACGGGAAAAACGTGATCGATGAGTATGTGATTTTTGAGCCCAAAGGCGATGTCGGGTCCAGGCAACGCGGAGCGGAAGCCTTGCGGCAACTCTTGAGCTGTAAGCGCGTTCCGGATGGGGTATTCTGCTTCAATGATCCGATGGCAATGGGAGCCGTCAATGAGGCAGTGAACCGGGGCTTCAGGGTACCCGAAGATATTGCCATCATCGGATGTGGCAACCTTCATTATGACGATTCGTTGCGGGTACCTCTCTCGAGCGTCGACCAGCATAGTCGCCAGATTGGGGCCGAAGCTGCCCGACTGGTGCTCAAAGCCTTGAAATCCAAGGTGGCGCCGAAGCCTGAGGCGATTCTGTTGCCGCCGGAATTGATCGTGAGAGAATCCACGCAACGAAGGTCAGCGAAACGCGGCAAGTAACAACTCGGCGAGATTTTGAAACTGCTCTCGGGTACCGAACGGGATGGCGAGTCGTTTGTCGCGAGTGCGATGGGGTTACATCGGGCGAGTGTCGGCCTCTCTATCGGAGCCAATGAGGCTCTCCCCATCGCAACCGATCACCTGCACATGTTTGCGTAAATCACCGGATTCAGCAGCACAATAAGTGGTGTGAGCACCGTACCCCCAGACCCGAACACCGCAATCAATCGAGTACTGAAAGACGGCAGGACCGTTTACCAAAAACAGAAGCTGTCGGGGCTCTGCATTTGGTCAGGACGCAGGAGGCCAATCCATTTCTGGGAGCCATCGGTGCTTTCCACCCGATGCCCGGCAAGGCCGATGCCAAATATGTGTTGATTGCCTCGCCCGGCACTACGCATTAAGGTCTCACATTGAGACGGGATTTGATCCACGTTGCTTCCTGGCTATTCCGCCAACTTCAAGAAACATGGTCCGTCAAACCAACAATTGTTCCCTTTTCCTTGACTTCTCCCTTGATACACCTATAGAGTAGTTATCGATTAAGTTAGCGATTAGTAAGGGAATAAAGAAGTTGCAGCAGATTTCTCTGGAGCGACACGATGCACAGATCGGAAGATGTGAATTTCGGCACCAATGCGGGCAAGCGTGCCCTGCTTGTTTTGATGGTAATCGCGGCGCTTTGGCTGCTGGGGGCGCAGGCTGCCCTGGGACAGGCCTCCTCGGTGATCTTTACCCGCACCAGCTATGTTTCGTCGGTCAACAGCGGTCCCGGGCTGACGGGTAGCCCGGACTATCAGGGTTCGGCGGGACACCTGGCGGCCAACAGCAGGGGCGATCTCTTTTTTGATGACGCACCCTACTCCTATCCCGACGCCGCTTACGTGATTGAAATCCCCGCCGACGGCGGCCCGCAGGTGACGCTGCTGAGCAACGTGGGCTATGGCGCGTCCGGTGTTTATGTGGATTCGGGAGACAACCTGTGGGCAGTGGATCCAAACGGCAACCTCATCTATGTGCCGTTTGTCGGTGGCGCCTATGCATCCGCGACCAATTCCAGCAGCCTCACGGCATGCACCATGCCGCTTTCTTCAAACACCGCTCCCTGCCGGTACTTCTGGCAGTTGAATGCCAGCATCGGCTACTACCTGCAGTCGTCTGATGTGGCACTGGATGGCGCCGGCAATGTCTACGTCGTTGACAAGCACGACGGCGCCACGAATGGCGGAGTCAATCGCATTCTCGAGTTTGCTGCGGCAACTGGCGATTTGAAGATTCTGGTGGACGGCCTGGCCTCGTCCGGTGATGCGCAACTCGCTGTCGATCCCGCCGGCGACGTGTACTACGCGGATGGCAACGGCGCGTATTATTTCGCCACTTCCACTTTCCCGCTCACCAATGGTGCAACCGATGCTGTGGCGATTGGCAGCGGCCTGAATGATCCGACAGGCGTGGCGCTGGACTCGGGCGGCAACCTCTACATTTCCGACACCGGGAACATGCGTCTTCTCGAGATTCCCAATGTGAATGGCGCCCGCCTCACTGCGAATCAATTCATCCTGACCAACGGCTCAAACATCAGTTCGAACCATGCGCAGGCCGGCGCGGGTATCGATGGATACGGCAACATCTATTACGTCGGCAACTACGGCAACTCGATCAACCACTTGGTGGTTGGCAATCTGACCTTTGGATCGACAGCGATCGGCACTGCCACCGCGTCGTCGGCTTTGGATGTTTACTTCACCACGGCACAGACAGTAGGCAGCTTTGTCGTGACCAGCGGGCCGGGTACGGTGTCTCCTTTCGCCATCGGTTCGAATGGTTGCACGACCGGGAAGAGCTATGCGGCCGGTGCGACATGCACCGTCAACCTCACGTATACCGCTTCGGCGGTCGGCCTGCAGACCGGCGTGATTCAGGCGCTCGATGCGAGCGGCAATCTGCTGGGCCAGGCGAAGCTTTCCGGCTCGGGGCAGGCCGCATTAATCAATGTGGATCCCGGCACGGCGGCGCCAATCGGAACCGGATGGACTGCGCCGAGCGCGATCGCCGTGGATTCGGTTGGCAATACTTACGTGGCAGACTCAAGCACCGGAAAGATTTCGAAGACTGCGGCTGGCGGCACGACGGCAACCGTTGTAGCCAGCGGATTCAGCAGTCCCTCCGCAGTGGCGGTGGACGGCGCAGGCGACCTCTACGTGGGCGACAGCGGCATCAACAAGGTTGTCGAAGTGCCCTATGCCAATGGAACTTACGGAACCGCTGTCGTGCTTGAGACCGGCCTCAGCGGCCCGACGGGACTGGCGATCGACGGAGTCGGCAATCTCTATATCGCCGATAGTGGCAACTCCCGCGTACTGCTGTATTCACCTTCCGGCGATCCTGAGGCGCAGAGCCTGGTGAGCACAGTCGGCAGCGGTTTTACAACTCCGGTTGCGGTGGCCATTGATACCGTGGGCAATCTGTATGTCTCGGATGCGGGCACCGGGGACGTCGTGCAGGTCGCGATTCCGACCGGCCTGCAGACTACGATTCTCAGTGGCTTGAAAGCGGCGGCGGGTGTGGCCGTGGATGTGGGTGGAAGCCTGTATTCCGCCGATTCCGGACTCGGCACGATCACCAGGGTCCCCAGTATTAGCGGCGTGTTGAACAGGAACGATGAAACCACGCTCGGGACAGTGGTGCTGAAGCCCACCGGCATTGCGCTCGACAACCTGGGCAACGTGTATGCGACCGATGAGGCGGATGCCGCGGTTGCTGAGAGCAAGCGCTCCGCCGGCCTGCTCAACTTCGGCAATGTGAACTCGGGCGCATCCAGCACCACCATCTCCGCCAATGTTTCAGACGGCGGCACTGCGGGGCTCACTTTGAACACCCCCGATTACACAGAGTCGGGAAGCAATGCGGCCAGCTTTGCTGTACAAACCGAATCAACCTGTGCGAACGGCGCTGCATTAAGCTCTGGCGCTGCCTGCTCGGTGGCTGTCATTTTCAGTCCCCAGGGTCCCGGATTGCAGACCGAAACGCTGGCATTTTCCAGCACCGCACAGAACAGCGCGACCCTGCTGTTGAGTGGATCTGGAACGCAGCTTAGCGGGAGCACGCTTACGATTGCTGTCACCTCGCCAGCGGGGACGCCGGCTTATGGCCAGCCGGTTACCGTCGGCGCCACGCTCACCCCGGTGGCCGGTGGATACGGTACGCCGACCGGGACGGTGACCTTCTATGTGGATTCGGCTCCGCAAGCCCCGGTACCGCTGACCAATGACACAGCATCCATCACTCTCACCGGCCTCACTGGCGGCGCACATGTGCTCAGTGCGAGTTATAGCGGCGACATCGACTATGCTTCCAGCGCATCGGCGCCCCTCGATATCACCATCGGCACGGCGGCCACGACTACATCGGTCGTGACAGTGACCGCGCCGTATTCGAGCCCCACCAGCGCCAACCCTGGCAACACCGTGACACTGAGCGCGACCGTTGCGCCCGCTGTTCCGGGTACGCCCACCGGCACCGTCGTGTTCTCAAGTGGAACCAACGTTCTCGGATCCGCGCCAGTTACGGCCTCGGTAGTGAATGGCGGCCCGGGAGGAATTGCCACGTTAACCACGACGACATTGCCTCTGGGGAGCTACAACGTAACGGCCTCCTACGGCGGCGACGCCAACTTCACCGGTTCCACCTCTCCGTCCGCAGTTCCGCTGCTGATTTCAAATGCAACCATCGGCATGACCGCCAGTTCCACCGCGCTTACGGGCGACGGGGCGCCGGTCACGCTCACGATTAGCTCGATTGCGGGATTCGGTCAGAGCGCCGCCGAGCCGGGAACGGTTAGCCTGGCCTGCGGTGGCTTGCCCGCATACGCTGTCTGTTCCTTCGCGCCAGCCTACGCCACACCCACGCAGGGTGCGCCCCAACAGATCGCCTTCACCGTTGTCACCAATCAGCCGCCCCCCATTCCACCCACAGCTGCGGGCTTCGCCGGCATTGCCCATCGGCCCGGAAGATTCGGCCTGGAGGCCCTGACCGCCCTTTGCCTGCTTGTTCCCGGCGTTCTTCTCGGCATCACGCTGAGACGCGCGCGCCGCGGCCGCAACGCGGTCTGGCGCACGACGGTCGTGCTGCTGCTTCTTCTGGGCGGTTGCATGGCGGGACTGAGCGGCTGCGGCACATCCGGGAAGGTGTTCGACACGCCAACGGGAACGTCCACCATTACGGTCACCGCGACGATTACCGCAAGCCCCGCGGCTCCCAACCCGCCGCCCACTCAAACCCTGACGTTCACGCTGACGGTCAACTAGTGAGAAACACCGCATGGCGGCTGCCGCGATTGCAAGGGCCGCCAAAAGAGATTCGGAGAGCGAGATGAGAAATCGGAGGACCGACGTGATGGTTTCAAACAGATTCAACCCGGCAGTGAGTGGCACCACCTCCACTGCCGCGATTCGAGAGGATAGAAGCATGACGTCACGCGGGTTCAAGGCGCTGATGCTGGTATTGCTGTTACTGGTGGTTTTCCCGGCGCGGGGCCGCGCACAGACCATATCCGCCACCCTCTCGGGCTTTGTGTTCGACCAGACCGACGCCGTAGTTCCGGGCGCCAAGGTAACGCTCACCAACCAGGCGTCGAAAGACAAGCGCGTCACCACCAGCAACGGCTCCGGGTATTTCAACTTTACCGCCGTTCCCGCGGCCACTTACACGGTGTTGGTGCAGCGCGAGGGATTCAAGTCTTACGAGGAAAAGGGCATCGAATTGCATCCCTCCGACCAGCGCAATCTGACCGACATACGGCTCCAGGTCGGCGCCGTTGAATCCACGGTGACGGTTACCACCGCGTCAAGCGCCGCTCCTCCCACCACCGGCGAGCGCAGCGTCCTCATCACCGCTGAAGACATCAACCATCTGCCCGTCGAAGGCCGCGACGTGACCGAACTCATCAAAACGCTTCCTGGATTTGCCCAGGTGGCCCAGGGAACGGGCGCCGATAACCTCGCACCCGACCCCGGCGTCGTTGGAGGACAGACGGGCAACTACGAGGCCAACGGCACTCCTCCCGAAGGCATCTCGATTATCAGCGATGGCGTGAACATCACCGATCCCGGCAATGGCGCGAGCTCCGATCAGGTCATCAACATGGACAATGTGCAGGAGGTCCAGGTCCAGACGTCGAACTTCGGCGCCGATAGCGCCAAGGGCCCGATCGTCATCAACGCGGTCGGCAAGTCGGGCGGCGCCGATTTTCACGGCGGCCTCTATGTCTATGGCCGAACCTACCAGTTGAATACCCAGGACTGGTTCAGCAAGCACGATGGCGACGCCAAGCCCGAGGATCGATACATCTACCCCGGCGGAAACATTGGCGGCCCGATCAAGATTCCGGGAACGAACCTCAATCACAACAAGAAGCTCACCTTCTTCGTCGGCGGTGAAGATTACGTCCAGAAGAATGTCTACGCATATGGCAGCGCCGCCGCCGCAACAGTGGAAGCTCTTGTGCCCACCAAGAACATGCGCACCGGCAACTTTACTCAATCCGAATTGTCCAATTACTTCGGCGTGCCGGTGAACGCGACCACGTGCAGCACCAGTCCGAACGCGACACTGTCGTTGTACATCAACATCTGCAATATCCCAAGCGGCAATACTCCCGGACTCAGCCCCAACAGCCAGGGAGTTCAGGGACCGGATGGTCCGCCGATCATCGGAGGAAATATTCCGCAAATCGCGCTTGATCCTGGCGCACTGGCCCTCATGAATGGCCTGGTCCCCTTGCCAAACCACACCCCTTTCTTCTCCAATCCTGCGGGAACCGCAACCGGCGAGCAACTCAGTGTCTTCAATTATCAGCAGGTCAACCTCCAAGACAACAGCTCCTACCAGACCCGCGCGCGTGTCGACTACTCCATCTCCGATAACTCCAAAATCTATGTCGCGTACGACTTTCAGCACAGCAACGGCCGCAACCCCCAACAGCTCTTCTACTCACCGCAACAACCGTTCGGTGAAATCAATACTCCGAATGGAATTCTGGGCGAAGACTTTTCGCACACGGCTTCGATGAACTTTACCCGGGTGCTCACGTCCTCGTTGACCAACGAGTTCTATGTGGGCGTGAATCTGAACCTGGGCCACAATTCGCCAGGCAAGGCGGGGTCCTACCTGAGCAGCAGCATCAACTACCCCTATCAGGGAATCTATCCCACACTGCAATATCCGCAACTCTACGACTACGGATTCGACGGCCTGCCACTAGGCCTGTTTCCCGATTACTCCTCGAAAGTCTTTCAGCACAAATTCGTCCCCAATGGCGGAGACAACCTCACCAAGGTGATCGGGACGCACACCATCAAGGTTGGTGGCTATCTTGAACGCGCAACAAACAATCAGACTGACCTTAACGTTGCCTCCAACGGCCAGATTCAGCAATACTACCTCGGCGAACTCAGCCCCTTCGGCGGGGTCTCCGCAAATCGCATCTATGAGCCGACGCTTCCTGGCCAGACCAATTCCTATGCCAACTACCCAGAGCCGGGCAACTTCCTCGCCAGCTTCTTCATGGGGGAGATTCAGCAATACAACCAGTTCAATTTCCAAACCAACAGCGACCTCTACTATTGGACCGCGGACTCTTACGCAACCGACTCCTGGAAGGTTAATAAGAAATTGACCCTGGATCTCGGCTTCCGCCTTGGCCACGTGGGCCCGTGGGAAGATGCGCATGGCCTGGGAATGGCGGTGTGGAATCCGACTCTTTATGCAAGCGAGACCTCGATTACAAGCCTCCGCGACGTGAGTTCCACAGTTCCCAACCCTGGATTCACCTGGCATGCCATTGACAAGAGCATCCCCAACTCTGGCGCAGGTTCCACATGGGCGTTCTTCTCGCCGCGCTTTGGCATGGCCTGGGACGCCTACGGCAATGGAAAGACCGTGGTGCGCGGCGGCATCGGCGCTTATCGCTCGCATGACTCGTGGAACGACGTCAACCAGACGCAGGCTACAGCGCAGGGACAGACCTACGCCACGGTTGGCGGCGGCGGCCTCATGCTGCGCGACATTCCCGCCTTGATTCCGGCCTCCGGCATCAGCGGCGGCAACGCAACCCAGGCAGGAACTTCGGGCGTGGGATTTGGTCTCAGCTCGGGCGACAACGAGCAGCCGCTCACCTGGACCTACAGTTTTACTCTGTCTCAACAGGTCAATCCTTCAACGCTCTTTGAAACTTCATACCAGGGCAGCCAGAGCAGCGACCTTCTCACCCAGTACGAGCAGGGAGCCGCCGGCGACATTGAGAACATCGACTCGTTGCCCATCGGTACGCTCTTCAATCCCGACCCGCTTACCGGGGAGGTCAACACGCCGCAAGGCTTCTCGGGCGAAGATCATGTCAACGATTTCCGCCCCTACCCCTTCTACACACAGGTCAATGTGGCGCGCCATATCCTCTACTCCAACTACAACGCGCTGCAGACTTCCATCAAGAAAACGCAGGGACGCGGGCTCTACAGCGTGAACTACACATGGTCCAAGGTGATGGGTGTCTTTGGCGCCTACAACACGGGCAACATGATTGACTCGCGGAATATCCGCCCCAATTACGGACCATTGGCTTTTGACCGTTCGCATGTTGTCAACGCGACATATTCTTACAACGTGGGCAACTGGGTCCATGGCTCAAAGCTGCTTGGCGGCCTCGCGAATCAGTGGGAACTCTCGGGGATTTTCAACATCCAGAGCGGACCGGATGCCCAGCGCGTGCTCAACTCGAACTTCGGCCTCGGGGGCACAATCGCTCCGCTCAATGGAGTGCAAACGGCGGCCAATTCGTTCAACATTAACAACCTGACCTTCCTCGGGACGCCGGACGTGGTCCTTCAGCCCAAAATCACCTGCAATCCCGGCACGGGCGTCAATCGCAGCCAGCATCAGTATTTGAACAGCGCCTGCTTTGCGATTCCTGATTTTGGCGTCAACGGCCCCGCTTCCATTCCTTACATCCACACCCCCGGCTACTTCGATGCCGACGCCCGTTTGGGGAAAGATATCCGGCTGGGAGACAGGAAAGACTTTCAATTTCTGCTCTCGGCCTTCAACGTGATCAATCGCGCCAACTACAGCTTCTCCAGCAAGTTTCCCACCGAGCAGACACTGCGCTTTACCGGAGACACGCTTTCGGATGCAACCACTCCGGCGGACTTCGGCTCCGCGCAGTTCCGGTTTGGCCGCCGCGTTGCTGAAATCACACTGAAGTACAACTTCTAAGTAAGAAGAAGCCCTGGCTGCGCGATTCGTTTTCGCACAGGTTCAATGCACTTGATGAATTGGCACAGGAATTCCCAGGCGCTGTTGCCTGGGAATTTCTGCGGGTGGGCATGGAGAATGGAAAACATGAGTAGGTTCACGGTGCATACATCGTTCAAAGCGTTGGCCTCAGTGACTGCGGGAGCGTTGCTTCTCTGGCCGGCATGTTCAGCGCCGGCGCAGGCAACTGCAAACGTGCAGGTGGACGTCTCCAAGCCAATCAACGTGATGACCGTGCAGGCCATGGGCATCTATACCGACCTCTACGACACCGGGACAACCAAGCCTGTGGTTGCCGGCTATCTGCATGCCGCCGGAATGTACACGATGCGGTATCCCGGAGGCTTTGGGTCGTACCCGGACCTGTATCACTGGGCCACAAATTCCGGTGTGCCGTACGCCAACTTCAAGCAGGACACCGAGCACTTCTATCCCAGCGAGAACAGCATGGGCCACATCGTCCAGTTTCTCGACAAGCTGGGAACCGCCATCATCACCGTCGACTACGGGTCAAACGCCGCGGGCACTGGAGGCGGGGAACCGGCCGAAGCCGCGGCCTGGGTTGCATATGCCAATGGAAACCCGAACGATGCGAAGGTGATCGGCAAAGACAGCACAGGCAAGGACTGGAAGACTGTCGGCTACTGGGCCACGCTGCGCAGTGAGGCGCCGCTCGCCACCGACGATGGAATGAATCTGCTGCGCGCAAGCCACCCCAGGCCGCTGGCCATCAAGCTGTGGGAGATCGGCAGCGAGGTCTACAAGAATAGCTATTACTATGGCGATTATTACGGGGATCATCACGACACGGAAGAGGATCTTCACGCTTCATATCCCCCAAACTCGAAGGACAACGACAAGCGCAAAAAGAATCCGAATCTCTCGCCCGCATTTTATGGAGCGCAGGTGGTGGAATTCTCCAAGGCCATGAAGGCGGTTGACCCAACCATCTGGGTTGGCGCGTCCATGGCGCTCGCGCCATTGGATTATCACTTCGCTCCCGATTGGAACAGTGAAGTGCTCAAGGCCGCATGCGGCAACATCGACTTTATCTCCCTGGCCTGGCGCCCCGGAGACACGCTCCCCCCGGACTATAAGGTGAGGGACGACGACTCCGTGCTGCGGGCGCCCGAAGAACAGCTCGGCAAGATACTCTCAGAGGCAATCTACAACAACAAGAAGTACTGCCCGGCGGGCCGCTCGCCGCGCATCGCCTTTACCCAGGTAGCGCCCATCGAATGGCCAAAGATCGATCATCCGATCGTGGATGCGCTCTTTGCCGCCGATGCCATGGCTCTGCTGGTTGAGTCCGGCACCATCAACAGCGACTGGATGGA
>PLPU01000524.1:2615-3190 GCA_003159975.1 Acidobacteriaceae bacterium | reverse complement strand
GCGCAGAGGAGAACGGTCTTGTTCTGGCCGCGATACCAGGAGGCCAGCTTGCCGGCGGAAGTGGTTTTGCCGGTGCCGTTGACGCCGACGAGAAACGTGACCTTGGGTGGCTTATCGGGAGCGGGTACGGGACGGCGGGGCTCTTCGAGAATGCCGCGGAGCTGGGCTTTCAGGAGTGTGCGGAGCTCTTCGCCGCCTTCGATGGCTTGGCGGCGGGCGCGGTCGCGGAGGGCGTCGAGGATATCGTTGGTGGTGGTGACGCCGATGTCGCTGGTCAGGAGAGCGGATTCAAGGTCTTCGAGCGCGGCCTCGTCGACAACGCGGGTGAGGGCGACTATGCCTTCGATTTTTGAGGAGAACGACTCGCGCGTGCGGGTGACGGCCTGCTTCATGCGGCTGAAAAAGCCAGACTTAGGGGCGTCGGGGTCTTCTGTGTTCTCGGGTTCCTTGTTGCTGCCAAAGAGGCTGATCATGATTGCATGGTCCAGACTTGAGTTTAAAGCACCTGCGGTGCGGCAGACGCTCGCTATTCGCTCGCAATGGCTTTTGTGCTTCCTGACCTTGCGCCGGAAAAA
>PLPU01000524.1:0-2598 GCA_003159975.1 Acidobacteriaceae bacterium | reverse complement strand
AAGGCGAAGGATGGGGCACCCTCTTTTGTTGGTGGGTTGAGAGTGGGATGGTTTGGGCTTGTGGCTTCCTGACCTTGCGCCAGAAAAAAGGCGCAAGGATTGGGCCCACCCGGCAGTGGTCATGGGTCTGGGATTGGCGGGCAGAGCCACTTGAGCCACAAAAGCTCTTGTCTTCGGTCTATTGATCAGGAAGAATCGCAAAGCGGAGTCTTTTCGCGATCTAGAACAGGAGGCCAACGGAATGAGCAGCGTGCGTGTGCTGGTGGGGACGAAGAAGGGCGCATTTGTCCTGAGCGCCGACGGGACGCGAAAGGATTGGCAGGTGAGCGGGCCGTTCTTTGCGGGGTGGGAGATCTACCACGTGAAAGGCTCGGCGGTTGACCCCAACCGGCTCTATGCGTCGCAATCCAGCGGATGGTTTGGCCAGATCNNCGCATCCGTGGGAGTTCAAACGCGTGTGGCACCTGGAGCCATCGCTCACTGACGCGGATACCGTGTTCGCCGGGGTCGAAGACGCGGCGCTCTTCAAGTCCACCGACGGTGGCAACAGTTGGCATGAACTCGCAGGTCTGCGCGGCGAGGGCTCGGGCTGCAGCACTTTGGCTCCGAAGTGGCAGCCGGGCGCGGGCGGCATGTGCCTGCATACGATTCTTCTGGACCCCGGCAACGCCGATCGAATGTATATCGCCATCTCTGCGGCGGGCGCCTTCCGCACCGACGACGCCGGCGTCAACTGGAAGCCCATCAACAAGGGACTCGTCTCCGGCATGATGCCTGACCCTACCGGCGAAGTCGGCCACTGCGTGCATCATGTGGCCATGCACCCTTCGCGGCCTGACGTGCTGTTCATGCAGAAGCATTGGGACGTGATGCGCTCAGATAATGCCGGCGATAGCTGGCAGGAGGTCAGCGGCAATCTGCCCACAGACTTCGGCTTCGCCATCGATGTCCACGCGCATGAGCCGGAGACGCTTTACGTGGTGCCAATCAAGAGCGACTCGGAGCATTTTCCGCCCGAGGGCAAGCTGCGCGTCTACCGCAGCCGTAGCGGCGGCAACGAGTGGGAGGGCCTGACCAAAGGCCTGCCGCAGAAGGACTGCTACGTCAACGTCCTCCGCGACGCCATGGCGGTCGACACGCTCGACGAGTGCGGCGTCTACTTCGGCACGACCGGCGGCCAAGTGTACGCCTCGCCGGATGCGGGCGAAAGCTGGGCGCCGATCGTGCGCGACCTGCCCGCAGTGCTGAGCGTGGAGGTGCAAACGCTGGCATGACGGATGAGGACGCACAACCGGCTAAGACTGGAAAAGGGGGATCCGCGCAGTTGATTCGCGTCGTCCTGCCGCAGCATCTGCGGACTCTCGCCCAGGTGGCCGCGGAGGTTTCTCTGGAGGTCACCGTGCCCATGACGGTGCGGCGCGTGCTGGATGCGCTCGAGGCGCGCTATCCCATGCTGCGCGGAACCATACGCGACTATGGGACCGGCCAGCGACGTCCATTCCTCCGCTTCTTCGCCTGCGAAGAAGACCTGTCGCATGAGTCGATGGACGCGGAACTGCCGCGCGCCGTGGCTGAAGGCAAAGAGCCGTTGCTGATTATTGGGGCGATTGCGGGGGGATAGCAGCGTCAGGCCTCAATGCGATTTTTCGCACAAGCAGCGTCTGCCTGGCTGCAGGTGGTGGGCTCTATTGCTCAGACAGGGGTGATTGCGATGACTAGTGTCAAGCACGGTGGGGTATTTGATGAACAGCCCCTACCCTGGCGAGGAGATTTGATGAGTGGATTGAAGTATGTGGTGTTGGCGGCTGTTGCTGGACTCATGTTTACGGCAGCTCCGCCCAAGGCAATGGCCCAGGTGACCGTGGACGTGGGAATCGCTCCGGATTGCCCCTACGGCTACTATGACTACGCTCCGTATAGCTGCGTTCCCGACGGCTACTACGGCACGGAATGGTTCAACGGCGGCGTCTTCATTGGCGCAGGCCCATGGTTCCACGGCCCCGATAACTTTAAGGGCAACGTCGATAACTCATTTGACCCGCAGCACGGCTACAACGGCCCCGCGCCTAAGGTGGGCGACAAGGCCGCAGCGGTGCGGAGAGACCCTGGCCAATTCAAAGGCAATGAAATGCGTGACGGACGCGGCCATACAGGCGGCGAAAAGAAGTAACGCATCGTAACGAAGCAAACGACGGAAGAGCGCGGCCGATGCCGCGCTCTTTGTTGTTGCAAAGGAACTGCCGAAGCTCCGCCGTCTGTCTGGCCGCCACTATTCAGGCAAGGTACTTCTTCAGTGGATCCCAGTAGTGGTTGTGCCAGCCCCAGTCGAGCGAGTCGTAGTCGCCGGCGGGGAAGGCGGTGTGGTCGAAGAACAGCGTGGTTTCAGTGCCGCGCGGCTCGAACTCGAAGCGGATAAGCGAGTAGAGGCCGGCGGCCCAAGCGGCCGGACGCCAGGCCTGGACGATCCGCCGATTGGGTACCAGTTCAACGTTACGGCCTTCGATGAGGCCGCCAAACATCGAAAACGCACCGCCGGGCGTTGAATCGATGGTCGCCGGCAGGCCGCTGAAGGCGGCGAACTGCTTCTGATCGAGGAGA
>PLPU01000298.1:0-16832 GCA_003159975.1 Acidobacteriaceae bacterium | reverse complement strand
TTGTCCATGTCGTAGAAGTGGCAGGAGGCGATGGTGGAATATGGGACGGAGCAAGTACCGGAGCCGAAGGCAGTAGCCAGCGCCTTCGCCCAGGTCTCGCGGTCGATGCAGGTAGTCTCCGAGGTAGTTCCCTGCGGGCAGTTTTGTATTGTGTCGACCAGCGGATAGTAGGCCGTGGTCACGGCGTTGGCGGTCACGGGTGACGTACTGGTGCCGCAGTTGCCAGTGGAACCGGCTACCAGGCCGTCACCGGCGTCAGTATTGTAGGGGTCGACGGAGCACTGTGCGCCAAAAGCTTTGACAGAAAAGCTCCAGCCGGATGCCTGAGCTACCCAGTCCATCATTGCCATTGTGGTCAGCGCATGGCTGCCGGCATTTTGGGTTTGGGTAATAAGTTGGACCTGGTCACCCGCGCCCCCATAGTCCTCGAAGTAATAGTCTGCGGCGGCATTGCGGGTTTGTAACTGCCAATTGTAGTTCGAGGCGTCATTGCCGCCCCAACGCGAATAGGTATAGCCCACATCGGATATGTCTGAAATCGTTTCGTCATTATTTCCGTAGACAAACGGACTGATCTGATGGCGATTGGCCAGAACGTCGATGTTGACCGTAACGGCGCTGCCGCTATTCGCGGTGACGGTAACCGAGGCGGTTCCGGACGCGCTGTCGTAGGTCCCGGAACTGGCGCTGTCCGGGGTGTACTTGGCGGTCAGCGTATCAGAACCCGCGGCGAGCGATCCTGCCGGAATCGTAATGGTCGCCGAGCCGGAGCTGAGCGTAGTGGAGGATGACGTGTAGCTTCCACTGGATAGAACCACTGAACCGGTCGGCGTTCCACTTGCTCCGGAGACCGCAATGGTCACGGAAAGCGATTGCGCGGTGGTGATGCTACTGGATGCCGGTGTCACGGTTATCGTTGGCGTGGTGGGATTTGAACCCGTCCCCCCTCCCGAGCCCCCACTGCCGCATGCCGCAATTGAAATGGCAATCGCGAACTCGAGAAGAACGAAGATGAGCGCTACAAATCGATTCATACAAAAACCCCTTTTGACCTTATCGCTCGAATATATGAAACCAGCACCCGTTCAAATAGCTCTTCCAAACCTGCCCGGACAGTGCTCGCAATTTCGTTCCCTGGCATTAGGTCCTTTGCCCCCGTCGCATTGTCGCCGCGGTGCAATGCTTCTTCTATTTGCCTGCCCGGCTGCGCGTTACTGTTACGAGCACGATGTCGTTGCTGTTCATCGGAATCGAATACTCAATNNTTTCGCGGTCAGGTCTTTGGGAGAACCCATCTCGATGTATGCGGAGTAAGCATCGTTGACGTGATACCCGGTGCGATTTACCTCCAGGCGATAGGCTTCATTCGGCACAACGTGGTTTATTTTCAATTCAATGGGCGCAGCAGGACCATTGGGAACAAGCTTTGCGTAGAAGGATCGATTGCTTACCTTCTGTTCCGGTTGCTCAAAATCCCAAATCACCGCCGCGACGTTTCCGTCCTGCGTTGCGAGCATTACCTGCGGATCGGTGGTTCTGAGGCTTTCACCCTGAAGTGCATGAAGGTACTTGTATGCGAAGAAGGCCGGCTTACGAATGCCCTGCGGGTTCATGAGCCCGAACCCTCCTTGAAACGCCGCTGTCGGGGGGCCGGGCTCTTCGAACAGATCGGTGTAGGTCCAGTAACTCATTCCCTGCACCAGCCCCTGACTGGCTTTGAGTTTGGTCAGGATGTAGGGCGCGCTGATGTAAGAATCATGCACCGAATCGCGCGGGGTGTAACTCGTACTCCACTCGGAAATATAAAGTGGGAGGCCGGGATACGGGGAAGCTGAGATTTGCGCACGAACACGTTGCACGTCTCCGACAATCGCGCTTGGCGACAGATCGAGCTTTGTATCCGATTTGCCCTCCTCATCGAGGAAACCGCCTTGAACTCCGTAAGTATGGGTTGTGACAAAGTCGACAGCAGCGCCGCTCTGCTTCACATGAGCGAGAAACTCGGGAACCCATGCCGCACCGGCAGTGCTCGGTCCTCCGACCCGCAACGCGGGGTCAACGGACTTGATCGTCTTCGAGGTCAGATCGTAAAGCTCGAAGTATGCCTGCTGGTCGGCGCCTTCCCAGAAGCCGGAGAGGTTCGGTTCGTTCCACACCTCGAAGAACCATGTGCGCACTTCGTCCTTTCCGTAGCGCGCTTCGATGTGCTGAATGAATGCGTTTACAAGTTCGTGCCAGCCATCAGTTTTTGGGTGCGAGGTGTTGCCATGCCAATAGAAGATGCTGTTCTCCGACGTGGCAAGCGCCTTCGGTGTGAAGCCGAGTTCGACAAATGGCCTGATGTGTCGAGCCAGCAAGTCGTCATAAAGCTGATCGATCTTCGCCCAGTTGTAGACAGTCTTGCCATCTTCAATTCGCACTGTTCCCAGCACATCGTGAAAAATCGCGTGAAAACGGATATAGCGAAAGCCGAGTTCATCCGCGGTGAGCTTGAGTTGTGCCTGGCTGTCATCGCGAATCAACGTGCCGGGATAATCCGACCCGACCGACAGATCGAAGAATCGATCCACTGGTCCTGTCGAGTCCTTGAGATTCACGACAATCGTACGGGGAGGAGTCTGCAGCGATTGAGCTGCAAGCGGAGAATGCAATGATGCTGCAGAGAGACCGGTGGCCAGGACAAATACTCGCAGAAGTGCAGAATTAGACATGACTCGTACTTACCTCAAAGAATTCCTGGCGCGTTTGAAACGAGCGCTTCAGTGTAGCAATGTTAACTGCATGATTGATCACGTCTGAGCGGCGCGCCCCGGACAACATTGGCTGTCCGGGGCAAGTTCGCGACTGCGCGCGTCTATTTCACCGTGAGTGAAATCTGGAATGTAGCTTGCGCGCAGGGTGCATCGGCGGGGTTCCCTTGCGGCGGATTTGATCCGGCAACGATTCCGCCGCAGGGTTGTGTGTCCGATGTGTTGACGGTGCCGTTTGAGTTCAAGGCAAATGGATCGGAGTTGGCGTACACGGTAACCGTGCTTGTGCCCGCCGGAGTGGAATACGACACTCCGCTATTGCAGGCCATCAGGCCCGTTGCTGAAACCGCGAGCAGCGCCATCCCGACCAGCATGGACACTCTTCCCCACGCGCCACGCTTGGCACGGCGGCGGACGAAGAGGAGCAACACGCCAGTCAGGCCGCCCATCCACCACAGCATCGAACTCTGCAGTGGAGAGTTGGGTGGGTTGTCCACAACAATTTGCAAGGTCGTGGTAGCAGGAGGATAGGAGTTGCCGGTGGTGCTGGCATTCAGTGTGACCTGGCCAGGCGAGAAGACGCAAATCGAGTTGACAGGCAGCGAGGAGGCTTCGCACTGGTAGCCAATGACGCCGCTCCAGCCGCCGTAGCTGGTGTTGGTGAAGGTGATAGTGGATTCGCCTCCGAGAGAACTTGTCAAGGCTGTGCCGCTGTTTGTGACAATGACTTCGGCCGTTGCCACGACGATCACAGTCCCCGAAGCTGAGGACGAGACGTAGTTGGCATCTCCGCTATATGTCCCAGTAACCAGATCCGTTCCAACAGGCAGCGCAGTTGTTGTAAGAGTGGCCTGGAATGCCCCTCCCGCGGCCGGCTCAAGCGCAATAGCGCCCAGTGAAGTCGTCCCGGTGGTGAAGGTCACCGTTCCGGTCGGAATGCCGACACCGGTGGAGTTGACTGTGACAGCGAAGGTGACCGACGCCCCTGAAACGGCGCTCAACGGGTTGATGAACGGCGCGGTAATCACCATCGTAGATGTTGTCGGCGCCGTGCTGACAGAAATGGTGAGTGTTGAGGAGGTGCTGCCATCGAAGGCACTTGATCCGAGATAGACCGCCTCAAGAGAGTGGCTTCCACCGGTTAAGCCCGTGGCCAGCGTAAACGTCGCCACGCCGCTCGAATTCAATGAGCCCGCTGCGGAAATCACACCGTCCACCAGCAGTTGCGCGCTGCCCGTAGGCGTCCCGCTGGTTGACTGAACCGTGGCAGTTGCCGTGACGGGTTCTCCGAAGAATGGGGCGCCGCTGGCAGGTGAAGTGATCGCCAGTGCCGTCGTTGTTGCCGTTAAAGCCGCACCGTTGCCGGTGAGAACCACCTGCTCTGAAGATGCATTCACAGCATTGCTGTTCAGAACCAGCGTCTCCGACCTTGCTCCCGATGCGGTCGGCTGGAATGTGGCGTCGAGTTCGCAGCCTGCTCCGGTTGCAACACTGCCGCCATTGGCGCATGCGCTGGAGGGCGATGAACTGAGGCTGAAGTCCCCGGTATTACCGCTGGCGGTATAGAACGGAGACGCGAAGACTAGGCTCTGGTTTCCTTCGTTTTCTACTTTAATCGGCAGCGGTCCGCTCGGCGAGTTCAGCGGCCAGTCGCCAAATGCCTCCGTTGTGCTGGTTCTATTCACTTCGTAGGCAGCGGCATGGGTCGAATCGGTAACGATGAGGTTGCCGGATGAATCCAACGCTAATCCGTAAGGAGCGGCAATCCCAAAACCAACTTCAATGGCAGCATTGGGATCAAGCGCTCCTGAGACGTACGGAATACGAAGAACTGTCGCCGCGCCCTGATCGACAACAAACAGGCTTCCGGATGCATCGGCAGCCAGCGCGGATGGATTGCTGTAACCGACCGCAACCAACTGCTGAATGCCGCTGCTGAGAGGCGCCTGCAGGCGATAGACCTGGCCGCTTCCTGAATCCGCGACATACACATTGCCCAAGGGATCGACGGTTGTTCCCAGCGGCGTGGTCAGGTCGGAACCAATCACCGAAGCTCCAGCAACATTCCAGCTTCCGTTATACGGAACATAGACGATGCGGTTGTTGCCGGTGTCGGCGATGTAGAGATTGCCCCGCGGATCGACGGACACACCTGCCGGGCCACTCAGCACCGCACCAGCAATCGGGGTCGGCGTTGTTGTGCCGTTCGTTGTGATCGAGGCCGTGACAATCGTAACCTGAGCAGCGTTGCTCAGGGTTCCGCTGACCACCGGAACTTCAACAATCCGGTTGTTGCCCGTATCCGCGATGATCACGTTGCCGGCCCCATCCGCCGCCACGCCCGATGGCTTGCTGAGTCCAGTGCCGATGGAGACTGGAGATGAAGTCGGCGTAGCAAACTCGAAGACTGCATTGGCGCCGGCATCCGCGACAAACGCACCCGCTGAAGAGAATGCAACTGCTTGGGGCGACGTGAAGCCGCTTCCCACCGAGGTAACATTTCCGGAATCGAGCGTGAGGCCCGCGCCAAGGCCCGTGCCGGCGAGATAAGTTGTAGCCAGAATGCTGCTTGACGCGCCGGAAACCGTGATTCCACCGCTTGAAACTCCAGGCCGGGTGGGTGCGAACTGTCCGGTAATCGAGCAACTGCTGCCCGCCGTGTAAGTCGTGGCCGCCGCGCAGGTGCCTCCTGTGGATGTAAAGCTGGTGTTCTGGGAGAAAGTAATTGCGGAAGGCGTCTCGCTGGCGTTGAATGCAAGATTTACCGTCCCAGTCGCGTTGCTTTCCACCGCCACCGCGCCGAAGTTCGCGTTGAACTGCGTAAGTTCATAAACAGATGAGCCGTCGGCTCCGAAGAAGATATTTCCTGAAGGAGCAACGGCGATGGTATTTGAAAACGTGAGCGGGTTGGCCGCGCCGGAGCCTTCGGCAACAATGTACTGATCCTTCGGATTCAATGCGGAACCGGTCGACGTTGTCTCATACGGAATCACATACAGCACCGACGAAAGATAAAGCTCCGGATAGTAGCCGTTGCTTGCATAGTATCCACCCGTCCCCTGGTCGGCGATATACAGGTTTCCTGCTCCGTCCAGCGCCAGTCCAACGGCGCTTACGTATCCGCCACCGAACAACACTGGAGTCGAACTGTAAATCGCAGCCGCCGAAGTCGTGGCTGGCGTAGTTACTGCCAGCTCATACACTGCGCCGCCGGAGGTGTAGTAGATGTTGCTCTTCGAGTCGACCGCGATTGAGGTAATCGGATTAGCCAGTGAAGTGAGCAGCGTCGCACCCGAGCCGTATCCTCCGGACGCATACTCCTCGAGCAGTTCATCGTTGGATGCACAGCAAGCACCATTTGTCGCGATGAACACATTGTTAGAAGCATCCGTCGCAACTGCGGAACCGCCCCAGTAGTAACTGACGGCGCCTAGATCTCCGATGGATATGCTGGATGCCGCTGCAGTTTGCGGCGCGCAATTGGTAATCGGAATTTTAGCTACGTTTCCGTTGAAGCCCTGAAGGACAAATAGGTTAGCTTTGGCGGCATCGATCCAAAGAGATGCCGTGCCGTAACTGGCTGCTCCGAGGACGGTTGTTGCCGCTCCGCCTCCATAAGGAATCTCTACCACCTGACCGCTTCCCTGGTTCACGGCATAGATATTGCCGCAGGCATCCAGAGCCACATCGCCCAGGCCGCCCGGCAGTCCGGTAGCGGGAACGGTACTCGTGGACGTCGCGACGACGGCTGGCACATACGAGTTGCCCTGCGTCCAGGCCGGCGTTGCCGTCAGGCACAGGGTGGCCGCCATCGTGAACCATGCGGCCCGCCAGATCCAATGGTTTTTCCAATCAATCCTCAACATTTCAAGCCTCCAAAAATACTGCGGTTTGCCGCATCGTGCCTGGTTTTTTGTTCCGGCTTCCGGATCCAACTGCGCCGTCGCCATGGCTCTGTCTTCTTGAAGCTCCCGGGAGGGGAGCCGGTTGAACACCCCTCCACGATGCCTAGAAGTTGTACTTGACGCCGAATTCAACAATGCGCACTCCTGCCTTGTACGGTGTATATCCGAATCCGGCATTTTCCAACTTCATGCCCGCGAAGGCCGACTGCTCCGAGTAGAAGCAACCGGCGCCGGTGGTCGCATTGCAAGCCGGGTCAGCGAACGTAAGGTTCAGGGCCGCGAGGTTGTTGTTGTTGAACGACGAGATCGGATGATTCAAGAAATTGAAGCCTGACGCGCGCAACTGAAGGTTCTGCCGGTCGCTCATCTTGATGTCCTTGTAGATGGAAAGATCGGACTTGAAGTAGGCCGGCCCGTGCACATCGGGAAGATTCCACCATCCCTGCGATCCCTGTGCCGGGAGGCCAAAGCAGTTGCCGTTGACATATTGCCTGGACGGTGTGTTGCCGGAAAGAACGGCCGAGTGCAGGTTTGCGCTTGGGTTGCAGGTAACCGTCGGCTGAAGCGTGTAATCGGAACTGCCCAGCCACTCCTGCGCACCTACAGGAATGCTTATGGAGGTGGACGATCCCGGCGCAGTCAGATAGCTGGCGCCTGCGGAGAATCCGAAGTTTGTGCTCCCGTTTACAATGGCCAGATCCGGGCCGCTGGTGATGGTGGTGATGCCGGAAGCCTCCCAGTTATTCAGGAACCATCCCAATTCGCGGTTTCCGTGGAACTTCGTGCCCTCCTGGTAGGAGTAGCTGAAGTTGATCACCTGCGGACGGTCAAAGGAGACCACGCCGTAGTCGTGATGCGCATTGACCGGATCCGCGATATAGCCGGTGTCATAGTTGCCGCGCACGCCCATCGCCTTTGACCAGGTGTAGTTAATGCCAAACGCTAGAGACCCGCGCTGCTTGTTGAGTGAAACCTGCATCGCGTTGTAATTCGCCCAGTTGGTGTGATAGGGCACATCCACCTGCTGGTAGTTGGGATACGGCCTATAGTCATTCACAACGCTGCTGGGAATGTTGTAGGTCGGGTTGGTTACCCCGGTCAGCGGATCCGGTCTGAAGAAAGCTCCCAGCGGGATCGCGTTCAGGTTTTGCAGATTGCCCGTCGTGGCGAGGTCGGTGCTTTGATTGCCCACGTATGCAATTTCAAACATGGTGCTGTGAGGCAACTGCTGATCGAGCGTGAAGTTGTAGTTGTAGGTAACCGGCTGTTCGTTGTCACGCGGGTTGTTTGCGGCAATGCTGCCCACCGCACCGGTCGTGGTGTACACCCCTGGGGTGGAATCAAAGGCCGGCGACCCGGTGTAGAATCCGCAAGGCACAACTTTGGAACCAACCGGATAGCTTGATACCGGCGTTGAGAAGGGGGCGGCATTGAAGAGCTGGTCCAGCGTGCAACTGTCTTGAAAACTGGTGTTGATGGTGTAATGGATCAGGTTGGTGGACGTCCCGATGGCGGCGCCGGTCACAAGAGTTGAGTCGCGCGAACGATAAAAGCCGAAGCCTCCGCGGAAGACGGTCTTTCCGTTGCCATACATGTCATACGCAACACCGAAACGGGGTTGATAGAACAGCGCTCGTGTCTCCACGCCGGCAAGTGGAATGCTTGGATCCAACTTATGCCAGGAGATGCCGGGCCAGGTGATTGCGCTCTGGGTCATACTCGGGTCGAAAGTGCCGGGCGCGATCGGATTGTATTTTGTCGGGTCCCAGACCGCGGCACCAATCCCATGCGAATCGGACCACGGTGGAAGATGGGAAAGCCGGATGCCGAACGTTAAAGTCAGCTTTGAATTCACCTTCCACTCATCGGTCCCATAAAACTCAAGAGTATTGAAGTACATATCGTAGCTGGGATCCGCGGAGTCCTGCGTATAGCCGCCCGTACAGCCAATCAGGAAATTGGCCGCCGTGTTGCCCATCCCGTTCGCTGAAGGAGCAATGGGAGCGCCGGTCGTCGGGTTTACAGACGGGGAGGATTGATTGGGCAAGCAACCTTCGTAACGATCGAAAGTGATATTGCCGTTCTGCTGGCTTCCCAGCGTGACATTGTTGTTTCTGGTCTGCTCGGCGTAAACGCCCGCCTTGATGGTGTGTGTGCGATAGATCTTGGTGAAATTGTCCGTCACATTCCACGACGACTTCCTGAGGTACTGACCGGTCGGAGGCACATAGCCCATGGAGAAGTCGGGAATTCCGATGCCCTCCCAGGAGTAAATGCGCGGCAACTGGTTGATTCCGTTCTTCAGCGCTCCGCCCGAATAGCCGGCAGCGGCCCAGGTCGTGCCCGTGTCAAGCGAAGCAGCCCGATTCTGAAACTGTTCCGGCTGATCGAAGTAGAGCCCCGCCAGAACCACCTCGTTGGTCATCGAATTGCTCAAGGTCTTGGTAAGGTTGAGCGATGCGGAATTCGAATTCCCGTATGAATCGAGCGGCGTGGGATAAGGGACGGTGTTGGGCGGGTTGTAATAGATGTTGTTCAGCGGGGCCTGAGAGTTCACCTTCTCCCAGTTGTAGGTCCCATACAGCTTCAGGGTTTCGGAAAAGTTTTCGTCCACGCGCCCGTGAAGCTGGAACCCGTTGTTGCTCGCCATCACGTTCTTGGCCCAGTTGTATCCTGTAGATGCGTAGCCGTTGGCCGGCTGCGGCGTGATGTTGGGCGTTGGATACAGCTTGGTAAACGTGGCCGTTGCTGGGTTGATCGTGTTCAGCATTCCACCGTTTACCGGCACGCCGTTCTGGTCAAGGGTGCCGTTTGCAGGGGAGAAGCAGTCGCCGCCAATGTTGGAATAGGCAGCAGACTGACTGTAGTCCTCGGTGCAGCCCGCAGCGAGATCGGCAGCATTCACATTGAACGCTTTGGCAATGGAGGCTTCGGAGAAGTTGCCGCCCAGCATGGAAGCAGTCGGAATGAACGCGTAAGTCGGCCCGCCATACGTTCCGTTGGTGTTGTTCAACTGGTCGTAGTATTCATAGCCTAACCAGAAGGTGAGCTTCTTGCTTTCATTCAGATGAGTTCCCGGAATCATGATCGGACCGCCGATCGTGCCGCCCGGATAGTAGTACTTCGCCGGCGCCTTGGTGACGCCGGAGTTGTTCGATAGCCAGTCGTTGGAGTTGAAGATATGGTCGCGGGCGTACATGTAGAGCCCACCGTGATAAGCCGCACCGCCCGACTTGCCCACTGCATTGATGACGATGGGTCCCTTGGCCTCGTCGGCGCCAAAGTTCGAGGTCTGTACTTTGACCTCCTGCACCTGGTCCATGTTGAGATTCACCGTCGTGGCTCCCATATCGCCGGGATCGGTCACCGACGCACCGTCTGACATGACGTTGACCTGGCCCGACTGGGGAGCAGAGCCGTTGGCCCCGTAACTGCCCAGGTTGCCGGAGCCGAAGCTGGTGGTGTTGTAGTCCGCGCCCACATTGTTCAGGCCGGTGCCCGCATTGAGTGTGAAGCCGGGCAGCATGCTCACCAGTTCCAGCGCATCGCGGCCGGTGGTGGAGAGGCGCGCAATATCGGAAGCGGTGATCATGGTGCTGTGCTCGCCGGAGTTCAGCGTGACGCCCGCTACCTCGGCCGTTACCGTAATCGACTCCACAATCGCGCCCACTTTCAGCCCGATCTTTGGAACCGTCAGACTGTCGCCAGGGTGAGCCTCGACACCCGTCACCTTCCAGGTCTCAAACCCCGCTCTCTGCACACGGATCGAGTAGGTGGCCGGCGGCACGGCAAGAAAGTTGAAGAATCCCTCGCCGTTACTGGTCGTTTCGCGCGTCGCCTTGCTGGACTCGTTGATGAGAGTCACCTTAGCCCCTGGAACAAGAGCTTCGGCCGTATCGCGGACCGTGCCGGAGATCGATGCTGTGTTCTGCGCCCCGGCAACTGACACTACCAGCAGCATCAGGGCCGAAATATCGAGCGCCTTGCGCGGAAACGTTTTCATCAACCGCAGGAACGATTCGCGGAAATTCAGTTTCTTTGACGTTGACAAGATGTGCCTCCAAATCTGTGAGGTCCGGTTGCCCGGCTCCTCTAACTCAATTGTTTGCCCGGATGCTTTAGAAAATGACCGCCTCGGGCTCAGTATGTGCATTGGTACCCTTTGGTCGCTCACTCCGTCCACCGGATGCCAAAATCACTACATCCGCGGAATTTCGGGCCGGGCTCAACGAGGGAGAACTATAGTGAGGCGAGAATTGGCGTGTAAACGTTATTCATGCACAGAATTGTTAATGCGAAAATCGCGCGTTTAATGCTTTTATTTTCAGCGCATTAAACAAATTTAACGTCAAGACCAAGACCGTCCGGCCAGCTGCATCCGGGCATTTAACATTGGCAATCCAGAAGCGCATTCGTAAGATGGAATTATCAATCTGGAGTGGATTCATGAACCAAGTGGTTGCCTCTCAATCGAAGGACTCAGAACGCGCCGAGCTGGAACTTGTTTTGGCCGCACTCGCGCACACTCCGCGTCTTGAGAAATTCTTGAGGTATATTGCCGAGAGGTATTTTCAGAACAGAATCAACGAGATCAATGAGTACAACATTGCAACCGAAGTCTTGGGTCGCTCCAAGAGTTCTTTCGATGCGTCTCGGGATTCCATCGCGCGCGTCGAGGCTCATCGGCTGAGAAAAAGGCTGAAAGCGTACTACGAGAATGAAGGCAAAGGACACGAGATTCAGGTCTTACTCCCACAGGGGAGCTATGTTCCGTCGTTCATCCGCCGCGACTCGTCGGGTCAAATGACATTCGTACCTGAGGCTCGGGTTGATGACGACAAAGTCGACAATTTGTCCTCGGGGCCTGTTGCGGAGACGGAAAAGAAGCAAGTTTCGTCCGAAACTGACAGTTTTGAGACAACCCATGCTTCACAGCGCGATCATCGCAAACGAACTCTGGTCTACGCCATCGCAGGAATTGCCGCGCTGCTCGTTGTAGGCTTCGGCGCAGCCCGATTCTACACGCGAACCAAAGAAAGCCATCCAGCGGGCGCAGTTGCGTCGCGCCGGACCAACGCCGCTCAACCTTCCCCGCTGAATGCGGCTCAGGTTCCGCTACGCTTGCTTGCTGGGTACGATGGAACTCCAAGAATCGACAGCGCGGGTGTGTATTGGCAAGCTGATCGCTATTTTCATGGTGGCGGCGCATTCCGGCGCCCAGATTTCCCGGTGGCACAAACCAGTGATCCGATGCTGTTTGAACATTGGCGAACAGGCGACTTCACCTACGATATTCCCGTGGCGCCAGGCCCCTACGAGTTACACCTGTATTTCGTGGCTTCGCCGCAGGATGATCCCAAGATCAGTTTCTTTAATGTGAGCGTCAACGGCCAATCGCTTCTGAGAGTCTTCAACATCGGCTCAGATGTCCTTGGAGCCAATATCGCTGACGAGCGTGTATTCAAAGACATCTATCCGGACAAAGATGGCTTCCTCCATATCAGGTTCTTCATGGATCGAGGTGCGCCGTCTCTCAATGCACTTGAGATATTGCCCGGATTGCCTCATCTACAACTCCCCGTTCGTATCGTCATGCAACACGCAGCGGTCACTGACCACAACGGAAACGTCTGGCATCCCGATGACTATTTTCAGGGTGGCGCGCTTTCCGATCCGCCTCGACAGGTCAGTAGCACTCCCGATCCAAACCTTTATGCGCAGGAGCGGTACGGCCACTTCACCTATTCGATTCCGGTGGACACTCGAGGCCGTTACACACTGGTGCTCCATTTTGCCGAACAATTCTGGGGGCCACAGGCTTCCGGCTCTGGAGGCACGGGAAGCCGGGTATTTCGAGTCTATTGCAATGGCTCAACTTTGCTCGACAACTTCGACATCTTCAAAGAAGTTGGCAGCCTTCGCCCTCTCACCAAGACGTTCAATCACCTGAGGCCCACCCCGGAAGGGAAACTTGATCTGACGTTCGAGCCAATCGAAAACTACGCGACGATATCGGCAATTGAAGTCATCGATGAATCTGAGTGACGACTCTCGACGGGGCGGGAGCGGCAAGTTACCTTAGCTCTCTATCCAACAAACTTCGCCACCTTGCCATCGCACAGTTGCTTTTCTCGAAAGTAGAAAAGCAATTCCTGCAAACCACGGTCAAAGCAGAACGCCTTGATAATTTGGGCGCTCTATTGGGATGTCGGTCCACGCAACTTCGCCCAAAAATCCGCTCTGTGCTGTCCCATCCCACCGGTTTGCGACCTCGGGCAGCTGCATACAATATGGGGCTAAAATGGCGCTCGCGAAATGCAGAAAACGCTCGCGACTTCAGGATTGCAGAGTCATAGTCTCCACCTTCCGTTCAACAGGAATGCGCCAGACAAAAACCAGCACCGCAGAGGGCCACCCCTGGGAAAACAAGAACTTCGGCCGGATTCCGTCCTTTGATCCTTCGATTTCCACCGGCGCGACGAGTTTTCCATTTTCCGGGCCAACTTCGGGCCGTTAGCTTTGCCTTTTCGGGCTCTGCATCTGCCAGTAGACGGAGTAGCGCTGATCGCTAATCTGGTACATCGGCTTCAGTTTGTAATTCACACCTTCGCTGGCCGCCGTGAAGCGCAGATCCGGCGGCGAGCCGATTTCAATCCATTGCTTCGTGTCTGCATCCGGTGTGGCTGCCAGTTTGGGCACCCCAAACCAGGTGGAGCAGTTTGTAGAACTCTTCTTGGCCAGCGCCCCACGAGAGAAGTTGGACCCGATCCTCGACGCCTGTGTCGCAACGTATTTATCCGACCTCGACGAAGACGGACAGGTGAAATTCAAAGGAAACGCAAAGGCGTTCGTCCGCACATACGGATTCCTCTCCGCAGTGTTGCCATACAACAACCCCGCTTGGGAGAAGCTTTCAATCTTGCTGAACTGCCTGATCTCCAAATTACCGGCGCCGAAGGAGGAAGACCTGTCCAAGGGCTTGATCGAGACCATCGACATGGATAGCTATCGGGTCGAGAAACAGACGACACGGGCAATTGCTCTTCCAGATGCGGATGCGGAGATTGAGTCGGTGCCAACGGCTGGTGGCGGACACAAGCCTGAGCCGGAATTGGATAAGCTATCCAACATCATCAAGGCATTCAACGACCAGTTCGGAAACATCGATTGGAAGGACGGAGACAAGATTCGGAAGGTGATTGCAGAGGAAATTCCAGCGAAGGTATCTGCCGACAAAGCCTACCAGAATGCGATGAAACACTCTGATCGGCAGAACGCCCGCATTGAGCACGACAAAGCGCTCCAAAGGGTGATCGTGGAGTTGCTCGCGGACCACGCCGAGCTTTTCAAGCAGTTCAGCGACAATCCATCCTTCAAGAAATGGCTCGGTGATTCAAACTTCCTGACCACATACTCGCCGCCCGTTAGCGACTCAGCGAGGCTGTAACCGAGTTTCTTATACCACTCGCAAATGCGAGCCACGCCGTATCTCCGCTCCGGGCACCTGCTCATTACGCATCACAGCCGCTCTTATTGCGTCAGTGTCCGGTCGCGTCTCCTGAACAGACGACTCCAAAGACTTCGAATGTTCGTCTGGAAGGAGCGAGAGCACCGTCTCCCAGACAACTCCGTCAATCCGCCCATCAATTCTGCAATAGGACCTCGGCAATGCGGCTTCGTCGGTAATTCGCACGGAGTCCTGACTGTTCTTCTGAGCGCGCAACGTGAACTGATGGCCTTCGATCTTCTTGAGGTCCCGGCTCAGCAGGTAGTAGAGCACCATGTTCTTGGTTCGCTCGACCTTGCCGGCTGCCGTTCGAGCTCGGTCAGAAAGCCGCGCGGACTCGCTCCGGCAATACTGTTCTCGAGCTTCCATAATGCGCACAAAGCGGCCGATCCGGTCGACCTTTTCGCCGTGCGCCTCGCAGAATTGCTGGAACCGAGCAACCAGGTCTTCCGCAGCCTGACCTTCTGACTCAACTTGCCCTTCGATCTCTTCGAGGAGTCCGTCGAGCTCGACGTCGATTTCAAACAGCGAGCTTGTTTCCACAATCGATGCCATCTGTGTCTTTCCTTCTCGGATGAACTAAATCCTTCGTCGGCATTTATGCCGCTACCCAGATCGTCCGGGCCGTGGATACTGCTCTTCGCATCGACGAAGAGCATGAATCCTGTGTCCGCCGCGTGACCGTAAACGCAGCGAAAGCGCTTGCCGTTGTCGGTCCAACCGCGAGAGAGATGCTCGACCACTCTGCGCGTCTCTTCGCGTGCAGCCTTGCTTCCACCCTCAAAGGTAACGATGCCGTACTCGACACCATCGGGCATGCGATCGTCGAGGACCTGACGGGTCTCATGCGCCATAAAGTCCCGACGCTGGTTATACGGCAGGGACGTGTCCCGATACGGCCGACGAATGACCGGATTCAACTTTCCATTGATGTCCAGGCGACCATCGAAGACGATATGGAATGCCATTCGGCTGGGAACATTCCATCCCGGTAGCTCATCGTTCTGGTTAGTCCTCAGAGCATCTGCATTGACGCTCAACAAATTCATGTCGATAGACATGGGAATCTCCTTCCCCCTCCACGGGGTTGGTTGGGTACGAGTGCGTTGTGCTGGATATTGTGTGCAGAACCATGTAGCATGGGCTTCCTGTTGCCAGTCAGTTCCTATGCCATGGTTGAAGTGCGAGTGGTCTTAGATTGAGGCAGGCGTTGCGGCCGTGTTCTTGGCGAAGAGGCCGGTGAGCCCAGTCCATGCCTGCTTGGCTGCTGGGATCGCACACACCTGTGCCGTGCCAGCCACACGGGCCGTCACATCGGTTGTGCGCTGCGTTGCATCGGCCACCTTGTGGATGCCCTTTGCCAAGTGGTCACCGAGGAAGTGAATGGCGATGGAGCTGAATGCTCCATTGACGAGTTCGTTCAACATTGCGCGCTGTTCCGGAGTGAGCTGTTTCTTCGTGGTCATTTCATTCTCCTTGAATGGCAGCAAGCGAATTAGGACCGGGTGGGCTCAAACCCAATGGGTCAGCCTCCCTGTACTACTTGTTACCTGGTGTCTTCATTGCCGAAGCATTTCTAGCCTCGCGCGGAGCGCACTCCGCCCGTCCAGCGACGGAGAAGCCACTGACCTACTACTCAGGCGCTTTTCAAGTTGATTGATCTCAGAGGAGGAAGGCTTGCAATTCTCTGGCTTGCAACGGGAAATCGAATTCCAGCTCTCTATGCGAATCCCATATTCGACTCAGAACACGCAGAAAAGGCCCTCGCGTGAGGGCCTCTGTGTGCACTATAACAATGTAAGTATGCTGGTTTGTTGTGTTGTGTTGCTCGACTTCTGTCGAGTAGACACACGAAGGGTACAGAGCAGAGCATCTTTTGGGTGAATACAATCAGTAAGGAGGTCTGCTTTGTTCTATTCCTTGCTGGTTTCCCTGAGTTAGTTAGAGGAGTATTCTCTGCTCCGCCAGTTGGTCATCAATCTCCAAGGACTATCCGGCTGCCGTCGATTCAGGCTGCAACCACCGTATTCTCTGGTGGCGCTCCAGGCGCGGGTGCTGCCCGCTTGCCTCTTCAACCAGGCCGCTTGCCGAGCGGCCTCATGTGTGCCTTCGTGATAGCTTGCGCTACTCACACACTGCTTGACTTGGCGCGCTGTCTAATCAGCGCCATCTACGCTTCGTGGTTGTATTAGACAATCACGCTCGTAGAAGCCGACAACCAGTCCGTCTGTTCGGCGCGCTGGTGCCGCGGGGCGTCTCGGTGCTGTTTTACTTGGTCCAGATGGTGCTGGGCCAATATGAGCCTCACTCCGGGCTCAAGGCGAACAGGCTGATGCCAACCCTTGCTGCCGATGTACAGGATTATCGAGACGCTATTCCCTGCTCATCGTTTACTGCTGGTGTCCTGTCTGCCATGCGGGTCACGTTCCGCGAACTGCATTGGGAAACGCCGTCTTACTACTCTCGATCTTGCTACAGAGCGCGCGACTATCAAAGGCTCCCGCCCACACTCAGCGATCTAATCCAACAATGCGGCCAAGCTAGTGTAGTCCACCACACAGATGGTCATTTATTCAAGACCGCCCGAGCGCGTGTGACCTTTTCCAGGATGTCAGTGGCTTTGGCGGTCCAGATGAAGGGCTTGGGATTCTGATTGTGGCCGTCGATGTA
>PLPU01000489.1:0-3897 GCA_003159975.1 Acidobacteriaceae bacterium | reverse complement strand
GCCTTGCTCGTCGTTGGTCATGGGTGAGTCAGTTCTCAAATGCCAGTTGCCAGCATTCAGTTGTAAGTTTTAAGTTGTCAGTTGTCAGCTCCCGGGCTTTTCAACTTAAAACTTACAACTTACAACTGTTCACTGCACTCGATGCAGCGTCCGCTTCCAGCGCGTGTCGCTGATGAAGTGCAGCGCCACATGCCCCAACCAGGCGATGGCATTGCCGATCCCCGTCTGCTGATACTGATCGTCAGGCGTAATGAACGACCAGTAGTTGAACAGCGGCCGCCCCACAATGTTTTCTCTGGGAACAAATCCCCAGTAGCGTGAATCCAGGCTGTCGTGCCGGTTATCGCCCATCATGAAGTACTTGCCCGGCGGGACCACCAGTTCTCCATTCACAATGCGATTGGGAAAATCGATAGCCCACGCTTCGGGAGTTCCCTCGCCCGGATCTTCCGTCGCAACCGGAGCCACGGAGGGAAACTCGTCCAGGAAGTCACTATGATTCTCCAGTGTCGTCGGCTGCGCATGCGGCTGTTCCTGCGCTACGCCATTGAGGATGACGATGCCGTTCCGGATTCGGATGTGATCGCCCGGAATCCCCACCAGCCGCTTCACCAGGAACAGGTACTGCCCATCTGAACTCGCAACCGGCTTGATGAAGACCACAACATCGCCGCGCTTCGGTTCCCTATAGTGAACCAGCGGCATCCACTTGGCCGGCGGCGCCAGCGTCACACGATCCACCACCAGGTGATCGCCCACCAGCAGCGTCTTCTCCATCGATCCCGAGGGAATAACGAAGTTCTGGCATAGAAATGTGAGAATGAAAAGCCCCACCACCAAAACGGAACAGATGCTGGCCACCGCCTCATACGGCGTCTCTTCCACAACCGGTTGCGGCGCGGGCTCTTGAACCGGAACGGCCTGTTCCTCGGAAGGCATCTTGGGGCCAGGCGCTTTTTTCTTGGTCATCCTGTCGCTCTTTTATCAGAGATCAGTTGTCAGAGATCAGTTGTCAGAGATCGGTGATCAGTTTCCAGTTTCAAGATGCAGCGAGCGATCCGGGTTTCTTTCCTGATCTCTGACCCCTGATCCCTGCTTCTAATGCACCACCTGGAAGATGCGCTTCCAGCGCGCAAACCCCGTCAGTCTTGACGAAATATCCCTGTCGTGTCCGAGTCTATCATCCGCGGCCTGCTGCACATCCGTAGTCGACGGGCGGGTCAGCGAAAAGTAGATCACCAGCGGCCGGGCCACAATCTGCGAACGCGGCACAAACCCCCAGAAACGGGAGTCCTCGCTGTGATTGCGGTTATCGCCCAGCACAAAGTACTCGCCCGGGGGGACCACCAACTCGCCATCATGGGTGAGACTCTGCATCTGCCTCCACCACTCGGGATCAACCTGCGGGGCGTACTCCTTTGCGGGAAATTCGGTGTGGAACGGCATCATCGCCGCCGGCTCGAAGGCGACATAGGGCTCATTCAACGCGCGGCCGTTCACCGTCACTCGACCATCCTCGATGCGCAGCCGGTCACCCGGAATGCCTACCACCCGCTTCACGACATAAGGATGCAGAGGGTGGTGAAATACGACAATATCTCCGCGCGCCACGTCGCGGTACGGAAGCAGCCATCGGCTTATCCCTCCGGCCTGCGCGTACACCTGTTTGTTTACCAGCAGAAAGTCTCCCACCAGCAGTGTGTGCTCCATGCTCTCTGAGGGGATCAGGTACGGTTGCAGCACAAAGGTGAGCAGGAACAGCGCCACCACCACAGTTCGCAACAACGAGGCAAATGCCTCCGGCACCGTCGGAAGATGCAGCCATACTCCTCGAGTCCGATCGACAGGCGCGCCGGCCACTTGAACAGGTGTGCTCATTGCGCCGCTTGTTCCTCCGCTGCCGCTTGGCCGCTCGCCCTGCCTACTGTTGCCCTCAACCTATCCAGTGCGCGCCGCGCGGCATCCTGTTCCGCGTGCTTCTTGGTGCTTCCTATTCCGCGCGCCAAAGCCTTGCCCGGCTCTCCCTCGCCCGGTTTCAGGCGGACCTCCACCAGAAAACGCTTCCGGTGGTCAGGCCCGCTTTCGCTCTTGACCCGGTAAACCGGCGACCCCGCCTTGGCCGCCTGCAAGTGCTCCTGCAGCGCCGATTTGTAGTTGCCCAGCGCAGCCCCTGAACGAAGCTCCTCGGCCAGGTGCTCTGCCGCCTCGCCCATCACCCAGCGCCGCGCAAAAACCCTCACCGGCTCCAGGCCGCCATCCAGAAACAGCGCGCCCATCACAGCTTCCATACTATTCGATAAAACAGTGCTCTTTTGTCGCAGCCCACCGCGATCCTCGCCCCGGCTCAGCCGCAAGTGATTGCCCAAACCTATTGCCACCGCCACTTCCGCCACGTGTTTTCGATTCACAAGCTGCGAGCGGACGCGGGTCAGTTCCCCCTCCTGCCACTCCGGATGCGCCTCGAACAACGCCTCGGCCACTACCAGTCCCAGCACTGCATCTCCCAGAAACTCCAGCCGCTCATTGTCCCCTGTTTCCGCCGCCGTTTCCAGACCCCCAGGCCCCTGTTCGCTCGCTGCCCGCTCTTTCGCCAGCGACCTGTGCGTCAATGCGCGCACCAGCAGTCCCGGGCTCGTAAATCCATGCCCGAGTACCGTCTCCAGTTCGGAAAGAACTGCGTCCACATGCCCCTCAATCGATCCAATTCCAGCTTTCAAGTGGTTTAGATGGGGCATTGCGGCCGAAACTCCGGCACGTTCTTCCCAATCTCTTCATTAGACGCAATGCTAGAACGCGAAGCTGCTCGCGGGCTGCCTACTGCGGCGTCTTCGTCCCACTCTGCACGGCGGGCACAACCCCCGGCTTGGCCCCCGCCGGCTTGCTTGCCGAGCCATCGGGCGAGTCGCTATCCGCATCCTCGTCGCAGCTGTGTCCATGAACCGCGTACGCTGTCTTCACGCCCCGCTCAGCCGCCAGCCGCGTATCCTGCTGCCCATCGCGCGACGCCAGCGCCTCCGTGTATTCGGCAACGGCCTCGTCGCGCTTGCAATCCAGGTCCAGCATCCGGCCCAGATAAATATGCGACCAAGCCACCAGCCGCGGCTCCTTGCTCGTAGCCAGGGTCTTCTGGAAATCGTTGATCGCGTCCTCCGCATGCCCCGTCATCAGCGCAGCCCTGGCCAGAATGAAGTTGGCCCGCGCTTGATCCGCCGTACCTTGCAGAGTATCTGGATTCGCCGTCAGCGCCTGCCGCGCCATCGCCGTCGCGGTCGCCACGTCCCCGCCCGCCAGCTTCACCTCGGCCAGATCCAGGCCGGTCAGCTTGCGTGGCTTGCTCCTCGTCAGCACATCGCCGTCCGCCACTTTGTCAAACTCGATCTGCCGCGCGCGATGCACCTGCTGGTCCACGTCCATGCTGTAGACCATCTCGCCGATCGTGTCCTTCAGGCTGGCCGGATCCCTTTCAAACTGAATCAGTTGCTCATAAAAGTACTGCGTCAGCACAAACCCCTGGGTCATGTCGTGTCCCACCGTGGCCCAGCGAACCGCATCCACCTTCTGCTGATACACCTGCCGCTCGTGCTCGTACTTCGGCAGATCGGACCGGTCCACGCCCGCCGGAATCGTGTACATCGGAACCCCGGTATCCATCGTCCGTGCCTCAATCGCTTTGATCAGGCACTCGATCGTCAGCGGCACCGTGTCTGAACGGTAGCGAAACTCCAGCGGAGCGTCCCGCACCTCCTTCAAGAGCGGCTGCGTCCGGTCAATCGCGTTCGCCCTCGCCTCCAGCAGCGGCTCAATCACATAGTGCAAATAGACGTGGCGCACGTCGGTCATCTGGATCTTCCCATCCACCGGCGAAACCACCACCACGTAATCCGTGCCGTAAATGCG
>PLPU01000004.1:0-3898 GCA_003159975.1 Acidobacteriaceae bacterium | reverse complement strand
ACCGGCGGCCAGCACCGCAGCGTCATGATGGCCGAAGAAATCGCCAATCAACTAAAGCGCGCCGGCTACCAGGTAAAAGCCCTCCACCGCGACATGCCCAGGTAGGTGCTGCGATCCAGCCGTTGGGCTCAGGCGGATAGGTCAGTCGGCTGGAGCCTCTAGAGCGAACCTCACTTCCGGCATTGGATCGGACGGTGCTTCACTCAACCACGTTTCCACATCGTGGTGCTTCACGCCTCTGGCGTCTAGGGAGTGCGCTAACCGGACAGCCGCAGCCCTGACGAGAGTCAGGGTTCCGACATTGATCGTTTTTTCGAGATCAGCGGCATCATACGCAGTTTCCAAATGAATCAACCCGAGCGCCTCGGCCAATCGGTCCATTTCGCCAACCCCGAAAAGCCCCGCGTCAGCTAAGCGTCTCGCAAGGTCCAGCGCGCGAAGCAGTCCGGGTTCTCTGCGAGTCTCGATCACTGAAAGCGTAATTTCGATGAGCCTTCGTGGGATCCTTACGAAGTCTCCCTGCAGTGCGCCGCGCAGCCACCGGTAGAGGGCGTTGAACCCTGCCCATGCTACATCGCTATCTCTGCTTATCATCGCCTTAATTGTTCCGTTGACGGCGCGCTCCTCCTCGGAAGGTAGCAGCCGCAAGACCTGCGGATAGGCACGGCAAATCGATAGGGAATCCGCTTCACGACTGAATATGCGTTCTACCAATTCAACGGTAAGTTCGCCCGGGATAAGCGCAGGAAGGATCGCGTCGGCGATTGCGCCTCCAAGGGCCTGGAGGCAAAGAATGTTCTCTCTCGCGACTTGGCCCAGATCGAATTGCGGTACTGGCTTGGGTCGCCAATTTAGCAATCGATCAAGCTTTTCCAGCGCTTCACTCGAGTCGTACAAATTCAGGCGAGTGCCATCGTTCTGGAGCGCACTTGCTCCTGCAACCGCAACCAAATAGTCGGCTGTTGACGGCTCATGGTCCCGCTTCTTGAACAATTCTCGCGCTTCCTGCGGATTCGGGGATGGCAGGAGAAGGAACATGTGCGAATAGAGATTCGTATCGGATGGGAAGTCCGCGGTTGACGCACGCCTGGACCATAGCGCTTCACCGAATCGCGCCCCCTCATCTGTCGTCAAAACTCCACTCATTTGAAGTCCCGCTAACCAAAGCGACGCGCGGCTCCGCGTCTCGGGTTGGCCCACCCTCACAAGCTCGATCAGTGCCGTGACCCGATCCCCGAAGCTTCTGTCGGATCTGGGCCTCTTCATGAGGGGCGGTTCGATCCAACTCGAAGAATCAGGCCAGTATTGCTGTAATTGGCCGGGACGCTGGGTTTCATCCGGCAAGGGGAACCCCATCAACTCTTCAAGGAGCTCGGGTTTCTTTGACGGCGGAATTGCTGATAAGCCCCATTTGATCAGATGTCCAAGTGGTTCATAGAGTTCGAGCGAATGCCACCGATCATCCTTTGCAAAAGCAAGCCCTTTTCGAAACCATCGCAGAGCCTCTTCGGGCTCCGATCTAACTAGCAAGCGCGACAGAACCTCGGTGTACGCGGCTGCTCGATTGCTCCAGAACTGATCCTGCCGACCTTCTCTTCGCCTAACCTGCGCGAGCGCGTAGTCGATCGCCTTGGAGAGAATTCCTCGGAGAGAATCGACGCGCTCTTGGGGCAGATTTGCCACCTGAATCCTGCCGAAGCCCCGCTCCAGTGCCTCCTTTCCATTGGCTTGGACAATACGGAGTAAACGCAGGTAATCGGCATCGCCTTGGTAGACGGTCAGCGGTTCCGCTCGCTCCATTCGTTCACTTAAGACAACGACGTTCCGTGTCCTTGGAGCGATGCCTACTGAATCGGACAGACGGTCCATCTCGTAGTTAACAAGCCCCGGTGGCGAGCCGAAGAGCGTGATTCCGTGATCGCGATAGGTCCCCGCTTCAAAAAGCGGCTCAACCGGTCGGCTAGCTTTGGCCTGCGATGTGAGACCCCTCTCAATCGCCCCATCTAAAGCGGTGATGGTTCCCCATGGGTCACAGCCTCTTTCGTGAAGGACAGAGTCCGGGATCGCCGTTTCGTCTCTGTCGCTGCCCGTCATTTCACTTAAATCCCGCAACTGGCCCGCGCAGAAACTGGCCCACGCCAATCTTGACAGAGCCCAGATGGAATTCCGATCCCTAAAGAATAGTTCGCGTGCTTCGGCTCGGGCTTTATCGACACGCAGGCGCGCTGTGCGAAAATCGCCGAGGTCAATGTACAGGGCGGCGGTTTTGAGGCCCCACACCGGGCCAGTCCCCTGAAGAGTCGCTACCAGCTTTCCAAGCCCATCGAAGTCGAGCCCGTTCCGCGCCCAGAGGCACTTTTCATACGCGATTGATGGTGCAATCTCCGGATTGCGAGCCGTCCCTCTTTCGAGTTCTGAGGCCCATCTGTCAAAGGCGGACTGATCGCGGGTCTCCCTCGCATTTCGGAGGAGCAGCGTTACCACAAAGTCCCGGTGGCTCAGTTCATCCCAAGGCCCTTCTTCTTCGACCGCCGCCTCAATAGCCTTAATGCAGGTAGTTATCGGCAAGAGGGCAGTATCCAATCTCCAAGCGATCTCATAGACAATTTGGGTGCGATCCTTCGGCGTCATCGCCTCAAGCGCCTTGGGATTCCTCACCATGTGAAAGTTGTCTTGCTTAAGTTCCTCCCGCTGATGCGGCGGACAAATCAGCCATCCGGGGTAACTAAGCCTGACGGCGGCCCATTCATTGGCTTGTTCTTTCAGTTCTGAAGCCATCTGTTCTGGTGAGGATTGAGGATTCCAGGCCGCGCGGCGCCTCACCGAGTGTGGGCTCCACTCCCAAGCAGCTTTCGGAGTCGCAGAGCGGAGGTAATCGAGGAAGAGCTCTGCAGCGGCTTGATGGCGTCTGGCACTTTCAAGATCCGCAACGAGTGGACTTAGGTCGATTGGGGAGATATTTCGCAGCTCAAGAAGCCGCCTCTGCGCCGTGCCCAAATGCAGCGCGCCGACGAGGTAGATGCGCCTTGCAGAGTCGCCCAATTGGTCTCGGATCCATCCGGTCCATTTGAGGAAATTTGGATCGTCGCCAGAAAATCCCAGGAGACAGAGCTCATTTTCGAGAAGCACTTGCTGGACTAGGTTGACGAATGGAGCAAACTTCTGTGGGTAGGTCCGATAATCTTCCTCCGAAAAAATAAATGGACGGTTCGATGGAAGGCTGCCATGAAGTTTGACAACACGCGGCGCCCTTGTTGTCGGAATGTCCTCAAGGCAGCGCACTGTTTCATAATCGCGACTAAGCGTTGTAACGGCAGCTCGTTCAAGGAGCGTGTCCCAGTTGGTCGTTAGAATATCTACCCATGGCAGTTCCACGAGATTCTCATGTAAGGGGCCAGGGAGCCATTGATCGTCCGGCACGAGTTCGCGAATCAGCCCTTCAAGCGCGGATTGGCCCAGCACCACCTTGAACTCTTCCGCGAGGCGCAATGGGTCGCGGAAGCGATCCTTCGCCGAACCGATGCGCGCCTCCATCACATCTGCAAGATCAGACCACAAGGGAGGATTTGCGGCTCCTTCGTGGACTCTCCGTGCGTTGAGGCTGAATCCGGCGCCTACAAAAACCGCTGCTCCCCTGGTTTTCCCCTGCTTCCACAAGGCTCGGGCTAGTTGGGACAGGGCAGGAAAATCGGAAAGGTCTTCTATCCTCATCCCATCATTTTGCTCCTCCTGACGAGTTCTTGGCTAATGCGAGGAGGGGGACGATATCAGCCCAACGCGCACTCCGAGCCTAAAGGCGGCTAAGAGGATGCCGGGCTGTAGGATAAGGTGCTGCTCGAATGAGACTCCGCCATGCTTGCGTTGGTCCTCCCGTTCATCCCATGAGTAGCGCATAGCG
>PLPU01000551.1:0-4980 GCA_003159975.1 Acidobacteriaceae bacterium | reverse complement strand
GCCAGCGAGTTGATCTGCGTCTCCGCCAGTTTGGCAAGCTTCATTGCGCCAGCCTTGCGTTCGGAGCTCAGCGTCGCGGCGGCCGCCTGATACGCCTTTGCCGCAGCCTCCAGATTCCCACGCAGTTCCTTCAGAATCTCGTCTCGATCTTCCACTTCCGCAAGCTTCAAGGCCACTTCTTCTCCAAACGCGATGACCTCAACCACGGTCTGCCCGTACTTGCGCTTGAGACGGTCGATCGCGGCCAGGCGGTCTTCAATCTCGGCCAGGCGTTCGGGGCTCGCGTTGATACCTTCGGCGTAGTCGCGCAGATTGGCGCTGACATCGCCCAGCGTGGCGCGCGCCGACTCCAGGTGTTGAGCGGCCTCGGTAAAGCGACCGTCGTAACGCGCCAGTTCCTCCACGTTGCGCAGCGCCGCCCTCAGCGCCGCTTCAGCCGACGCACCGCCTTCGTAAAGCTGATCAAAGGCATTCATCGCCGCGGTATATAGCTTTTCAGCATTGCCCAGAACCCGCTTCTCCGTCTCCAGCGCTTCATCTTCGCCGGGCTCGAGCCGAGCCGCCTCAATCTCCTTGCGCTGGTAACTCCACAGATCCACCATGCGCAGTCGATCCTGCTCGCCCTGCAGCAGTTCGTCGAGCTTCTGATGCGCTCCACGCCACCGCGCATGAGCCTCCGCAGCCGCCTCTGTCGAAATGCCGCCGAACCGGTCCAGCAAAATCCGCTGCTGTGCCTGGTCGAAGCTGGTCAGTGTCTCCGTCTGCGCATGAACCAGCGCCAGTTCCGGAGCAAGCTGCTTCAGCACGGCGACGGTGGCCGGCTGGTTGTTCACAAACACGCGGCCCTTGCCGTTGGAAAGAATTTCGCGCCGCAGAATGATCTCATTGCCATCCGCGTCAATGCCGTTTTCTTCAAGGATGGCCTCGGCGCCCGGCGTGGACTCGAATACGCACGCAACAACGGCCTTGTCCGCTCCGTGGCGCACCACCTCGACCGAAGACTTGCCGCCCATCAAAAGCGCCAGCGCATCCACAAGGATGGATTTACCCGCGCCCGTTTCACCCGTCAGCAGGTTCAGTCCCGGGCCAAACACAGCGATGGCGTGATCGATAACAGCGTAGTTTTCCGCGCGGAGTTCGACGAGCATTCCTGGGCGCTCCTCTTGGAACCTGATCGGTAACTGGCACAAGAATAGGTCACGGCCCTAACCTTGACAATCCGTGCGCAGCATAGCATGAACAGTGCCTTTGCGGTTACACCTGCTCATCCTTTCCCACCAAAGCAGCATCCAATCGATAACTTGGCCGTGCGTATTCCGTCTGTTACGGTGGATATTGAGGTGAATGCCGATTCTTACTGCTGCCCTGCTCACAATTCTGCAAGCGGACGGTGGCGCGGCTCCGGCGTCGGAGCCGCTGCCCGAGGTCCCAACCGCAGTAGCCCAATTAATGCACAATATTGGCCCTGTGGCCATCGGAGTGCTGGTTCTGCTTCTCATCGCCAGCTTTTACTCGTGGACTGTCATCTTCGGAAAAATGTCCACCTTCAGCAGGGCAACCGGGGACACCCGGCGCTTTCTCAAAGGCTTTCGCAATGCGAGCCGGCTCCAGGAGATTTCCACGCTGGCCGCTGACTGCCCGCGCAGTCCTCTGGCCCAGGTCTTCGAGGATGTGTACGAGACCTACAAGCGGCAAACAGGCGGAGCGGGTCCGCCCCGCAACATGACCTCACTGGAGCGCTCGGCGCAGACCGCTGCCAGCGAAGCCGTCACCGCCCTGGAGCGGCGTATGACCTGGCTCGCGACCATCGCCTCCACCACCGTTTACGTCGGCCTCTTCGGAACTGTCATCGGCGTCATGGACTCCTTTCTCGGCCTTGGCACTGCAGGCGCAGCCACGCTGCGGGCCGTAGCACCAGGCATCTCTGAGGCTCTGATCACCACGGCAGCAGGCTTGTTTGTCGCAGTCCCGGCGGTTGTGGCCTTCAACCAGTTCACTGCGCGCATCAGGGTCTTTGCCGCGGCCATCGACGACTTTTGCCGGGAGCTGTTGAACTCGCTGGAGGAGATTCCGGTACGCGCTGCAGCGCCGGTGCGCGCGCCCGGAGCGGAGATTCCCCGGGAGGCTGAACGTGGCGTTCACCAGTAGCAATGGCCGCACCCAGACCTCGCTGGCGGAGATCAACGTCACGCCGCTCGTTGACGTGGTCCTTGTGCTGCTGATCATCTTCATGATCACCGCGCCGGTATTGCAGTCGGGCATCGATGTCTCCGTGCCCAAGACCCGCACCGTGAAGGAGATTACCCAGCAGCGGCTGGTGCTCACCATCAATCGCGATCAGCAGGTCTTCCTCGGCGATCAGCCGGTGAACATTCACGAACTGGCGGCGAAGCTCCAGGCTCAGGGCAAGGATCCGGAGCATCAAACCATTTATCTGCGAGCCGACGAGATGGTCCCCTTCGGCGTATTCGCCACCGTTATGGACGAAGTGAAGCAATCGGGGATCACCAACATCTCCGTAGTCACGCAGCCTCTGGAATCGAAGGCTGCCAAATAGCGTGAAGGAACTGCTGAAGGAGGGATCATGCCCCAAGGGCAAAGTCCCTTTGAAGAAGAATTCTCAGGCGAGCGCATGAATGGTCTAATGAGCAGCGGCGGGCACCTGGAGCGCGGACTGACGCCGGACCGTATTGGTGCGCCCGCGGCGGGATCGCTTCTCCTCCATGCTCTCCTGTTCGGTGGTCTCCTGTTCTACGGCGTCCTTGCGGGCTTATTCCATCACAATGTGTGGGGCAATCCGGGAGACGGAGGCGCCATCGCAGTGAAACTGGTTTCCAACGCCATTCCCCTGCCCGCCGATCAGCCCGTCAATGACAATGTGCTCACCACCGAGACGCCCAGCAAGGCGCCCGCGGAGCCCACACCCAAGACCGGGCAGAAGCTGGATGAGACCGCCATCCCTATCTCCGCCAAGCAGGCCAAACCGGAGAAACAGACCATCACCAAAACCCAGCAGCATCAACCGCCGCCCAAGCCGGATAACCTTGCCCATTTCGGCGAACAGAGCGGTTCTGCCCTGCCCCGCGCCACCATGGCCCAGAATTCCGCATCCAACGGACCAGTGAGCATTAACAGCGGCAACTTCGCCAACATGTTCGGGTACTATATTTTGGGTATCCAGCGAAAGATGCTCGCGAATTGGAACAAGGCAGAAGTGGACCCGCACACTCCAACCGGTGCACGAGCCTACATTCAGTTCACCATTCATCGTGACGGCACCGTCAGCGATGTGCATATCGACCAGCGCAGCGGGAGCCCCACGCTCGACAGCGCCTGCGTCCGCGACGCTCAGCGTGTGGATACCTTCGGCGCCCTTCCCTCGGGATACAACCAGAGCACGGTGCTCACCTCGTACTACTGCGAATACGACTAGGAGGCGTTGGAACCATTTGACGCGACCGACGTAAAATGGAAGCGTGCACCAGAGCGGCGCTGAGCAATCGGCATAGCCGCCACACAAAACAATAGAGCCACCTGGACCCGGAGTTTTCAAGCCTCAAACTCCTAACCGCGGAAGGATTTCTCGACTTATGAACGCTCATTCCCGGCTTCTTCTCCCCGCACTGATGATCCTCACAACTTGCGCAGCCATTCCGGCAGCAGCCCAGGACTGGATTCATACCGGCTCCAATATGGGTGTCGATCGCATCCGCATTGCCGCGGCGGACTTCAAGCCCGTCGGCGCCGATCCCCAGACCCCGGCCCTCAAGGCGACCTTCGATGCCACCCTCTTTAGCGACCTGTCCAATGCCGGCATCTTCGACATCGTCTCCAAGAGCCTCTCGCCGCAATCCACGCCCGGTTCGCCGCAGGAAATCAATCTTGGTCAGTGGTCCGATCAGCCTGCCAACGCCGCCATGGTCGCCTTCGGCGCGGTGTCGTCCACCAACGGCCGCCTGGTGGTCTATGGCTGGCTCGATGACACGCACAACACCGCCAACCCCCAGGTGCTTGGCAAGCAGTACAACGAGGCCGCCACCGACGAGATGGCGCGCACCGTCGCTCACCGCTTTGCCGATGAGATCATCCTCCGCCTCGGCGGCGGCATCAATGGCATTGCCGAAACCAAAATCTACTTCGTCAGCTCCCGCACCGGCAGCAAAGAGATCTGGGCAATGGACTACGACGGGCAAAATCAACATGCCCTCACACACTTGGGCAGCACTTCGCTCTCTCCGCGCATCTCACCGGATAACACTCGGCTCGCTTTTGCGTCCCTGGGCCGCGAGGGATGGTCGATCCGCATGTACTCCCTTGAATTGAACCGCCTGGTGGCCTTTCCGTCGGGCACGGCGGGTGGAAGCAACTTCTCCCCAGCATGGTCGGGCGACGGTACCAAGATTGCCTTCTCATCGGCGCGTACCGGCGACCCTGAAATTTGGGTCGCGGACTCCAACGGCGGCAACCTGCGCCGCGTCACCACCTTCCGCGGGCCCGACATCGCACCCACCTGGAACCCGCGCACCAACGCGCAGATTGCCTGGGTCAGTGGCCGCACCGGCCTCCCGCAGATCTACACCATGGATCAGGACGGCTCCAATGTGCAGCGCATCACGGATGGTGGCTATGCCGTTTCCCCGTCCTGGTCGCCCAACGGACAGTTGCTGGCCTTCAGTTGGAACCGCAAATACGGCCCCGGCGATCCCGGCGGCGTCGACATTCATGTCATCGATATCGCCAGCAAGAAGTACCTCCAGATCACCCACGAATCCGGGAGCAACGACTATCCCTCCTGGGCGCCCGATGGACGCCACATCGTCTTTGAACGCGCCATCGGCGGTCACACCGAGATCTGGACCATGCTGGCCGACGGCACCGAGCAGCATCAACTCACCCACACGGGCAATAACTTTATGCCCAACTGGAGTTGGAAGTGATTTTTCGGAGGGGGATACCGCTTTAGGATGGTCCCAACCGCTC
>PLPU01000337.1:0-7620 GCA_003159975.1 Acidobacteriaceae bacterium | reverse complement strand
TGGAGTTGGAAGTGACGTCGAGCACAGGTGTACGCTTTCCAGCGCTTTTGCTTGCAGATTCGTGTGTGAGCTGTGCGAAGGGGCACGACTTCAGTCGTGCCATAGATTCATTATTATGAGAGAGATGGGGGCTTTAGCCCCCGCGGTGTTTTCGCCGAATGCAACCGAAAATCCGGCCCTTCCCCGCACCTGTCAATGCGCCCCGTCCTCTGTAATCCGCCCCAACAACAACTCCAGAAATCCCTTCTCATCCGACTTCAAACAAACCTGAGCATTCGGTGCACCCTCCACCGGCCGCGTAAACCCCTTGTCGTCCACTTCCAGCCGCATCGGCGTCGCCGGGCACAAATCGGGCCGAATCGCATACGTCACCGCCACCGGGTCATAGAGCGTCGGCGCATCCGGATGCCCTTCCGTCCCCGCCNNGCAAAAATCTCCTCCCGCTCCTTCACCTCCAGGTGAATCTGCGTCGAATCCAGCGGCATCATGAACACCGGCACACCCGACGCCAGCAGCGCCCGCAGCCCCGCCGGATCGCGGCTGATGTTCCACTCCGCATCCGGCGGACGACGCTCGCCGTTGCGCCCGTCATATCCGCGATAGATGCTCCCACCCATCATCACCACCCGCTTGAGCTTGCGAAACGTCGCCGGATCGCGCTTGATCGCCGCCTCAACATTGTTCAGCGGCCCAATCGCGATCAGCGTAATCTCGCCCGGATGCACCCGAATCTGATCGAACAGAAAGCCGACCGCGTCGGCATGTGTCCTGCCTCCGGCATAGCATGCGTTGTTGGAGTCTGTCCGATTCGTCAGCTTCGCAAGGCATTGAGCGTCCATCATCCGCGCATATGCAGCCTGTGTAAAGACGTTTTCCGCCTTGGTAGCAGCACCCTCAGCCACGGTGAGATCCCAGCGCCCCACCGCATCCAAATACCTATCCACTAACCGCGCCCTCAGCTCCGTATCCCCATATGTCGTCGTGACCCCCAGCAACTTCAGCTCCGGGCTCTTCAACACCAACGCCAGCGCAAAAGCATCGTCGATATCGTCCCCGATATCCGTATCCAGAATGACCAACTGCTGCGTTTTTGCCGGCCCCGGCTGCGCGATCAACCTGCTGTCGCCCAACCCCAGCAGCCCGCACCCAATCACCACCCCGGCAACCGCTGCAACCCCGCCAAACTCCGCGCCCCACCGCCTGAACAATCGCAAAATCTTCATGGACAACACTCTAAACGGGTTGGCTCCCGCCTGTTCTCTCTTATTCCAGTTGGGCAAACCGCCCCGGCTGCGTTAGCATCAATCCACGTTTCATTCTCGCTCCCCCCACAGGAAACGTGCCCATGCCGCTGTGTTCGACTTTCCGCCGGTTTGCTTGCCTTGCCCTGGTTGCATCCGCGACCTGGCTGTCCGGCCAATCGTTCGACCTCGATAAAGGCCGCGAGCCGATCGCTTCTCTCGACGGCCTGTGGCGCTTTCAGCCTGGCGATTCGCCGCTTGCTCCCGCCGCACAGCCCGGCGGTCCCCACACCCCGCTCTGGGCCCAGCCCGGCTTTGAGGATGCTGCGTGGCCGCTGCTCCTGAGCAGCCGGTCCTGGTCCTCGCAGGGCTATTCGGGCCTGAGCGGCTTCGCTTGGTATCGCTTCACCGTCACCGTTCCATCTGGAGATCAGCCAACCTCGCTGCTGCTGGCGCCCATTCTCACCTCCTACCGGGTCTATGTCGATGGCAACCTGGTGGGCGGCTCCGGCAAAATGCCCAGCAGCTTTCCGAATTCCGTCATCAGCTACCACATCTTCCCGCTCACTCAATCCGGCAGCGCCTCTGAACGCACCGTTCAGGTAGCCATCCGTGTCTGGCATTCGCCTATCTGGGCCAGCTACGTGGGTGGAGGACCGTTCTTCTCAGGCCATCTTGCCGGCGATCCGACACTCCTGGAAAAGGAGCAGCACCACCACCAGATTTCCCGCAACATAGCTTATGTCGATGCCTACTCCTACACCATCACCGCGACGCTGGTGGGTATCGGGATCCTCTGCCTGTTTTTCTTCCGGCCGGCGGAACTCGAATACCTCTGGTTCGCCCTGATGCTGCTGGCCCAGGCAGCGGATATCGCACTGCTGGTGGCCAAACAGGTCTTCAGTTTGCCGTCGCTGATTATTTACGACCTTTCCGATGGCGCACTCGTCGCCATCACCATCATCTCTGCCCTGTGCTTCTTCTCGATCGTCCTCAAGGTCCACATTGGCCTGCTGGGCCGAATCTTTCTCGCACTGGCAGCTTTCAGTCCCATTCCGGCTGTCCTTTACTGGCCCGGCTGGCTCGACGGCGCCGCCTCCTCCGCCGTTCAGATCTGCTGCCTGATTCCCGCAATTGCATGGATCCTTTACGTTCTCATTGCGCGCTCCTTGACCGGCAACCTCGACGCCCGGCTGCTGCTGATTCCCACCCTCCTCGACCTTGGCTTCTACCTCGCAGACAACGTCGCCATCGTGCTCGGCCAGGCGGGTTGGATCAAAAACCCCTACATCCTCTCTTCCACGCCGATTCCGATTCCGCCTTTCTCGATGCGGCCCGGCATCCTGTTCCACCTCGTCTTCCTGCTTGCCCTGCTCGTATTCCTCATCCGCCGCTTCTCCATGGCCCGGCGCAAAGAAGAGCACATGGCCGGCGAACTCGAGGCTGCTCGCCAGGTGCAACAGATCCTCATGCCCGAGCAACTCGACCAGTGCCCCGGCTTCAACGTCGAGAGCATCTATCAGCCCGCTGAACAGGTCGGCGGCGACTTCTATCAGCAGATTGCCTTGACCCAGGGCGGCATGCTCATCGTGGTCGGAGACGTCAGCGGCAAAGGCCTGCCCGCCGCCATGATGGTTTCCGTGCTGGTGGGCGCCATCCGCGCCGAAGCCGCTCACAGCCCAGACCCCACAGGCATGCTCGCCTCGCTCAATGAGCGCATGATGGGCCGCTCCAGCGGCGGCTTCACCACCTGCCTCGCCGCCCACCTCACCGCCGACGGCCTGCTCACCATGGCCAACGCCGGCCACCTGCCGCCCTACCTCAATGGCGTTGAGATCGAAATCCCCGGCTCCCTCCCGCTGGGCATCTTGCCTCGCGCCGACTATGAATCCACGACCGTGCTGTTGCAGCCCGGCGACCGCCTAACCTTCGTCTCCGACGGAGTCGTCGAAGCCCAATCGAAACCCCACGCCAAATCCCAATCCACCGCCCTCTTCGGATTCGACCGCACCCGCCAGCTCAGCCTTCGCCCCGCCGCCGAAATTGCCGATGCCGCCCGCCTCTTCGGACAGACCGACGACATCACCGTCGTCACCGTCGAATTCTCAGGCATCCCCGCCGCAACGCCTTCTTAAGGCCGTTCACCTCGCAGGTGGCCCGTTCATCACGGTACCAGAGGCTGTGCCCCGTCGGGGTACCCTCTGGGTCGGCGGCTTTATCGCAATGAGCGGGAAGGTACAAAGCTCAACAGGTCCCGTTCATCAGGAGCGAAGTATGGTGCGCTTTTTGCGCCATACGGAGTCGAAGGACCTGCTTCTGCTCCGAAAGGCCGCGACTTCACTGCTTGCTGAAAAACTCCAGCTCGACGTAGATGTGCGAAAGGGCACGACTTCAGTCGTGCCGTAAATTGCCGAAATTGAGAGAAGGGGCTTCAGCCCCCGGGGGTAAGCTCATGGCTCCATAAGCTTATAAAAGCTCAGCGCCGCATCCCCTTGCTCCAAAAGCCGCATCCGGTCCAACTTGCCATATCGCTCTTCCAGCCGCTCCTCACGCCCCGCTTTGCTGCGATGTTCGGCAATCACCAGCGCGCCCTCCGCCAGCAGCCCGGCCGCGTCCCCACCCAGCATTCCAAGCGTAGCCGCATACTCGTCTGCCGCCTCATAAGGTGGATCGAGAAACACTAGGTCAAACGTCGCCCCACCACCCGAAGCCTTCCGCAGCCACGCCCCCACACTGCCGCTCTGAATCCGGAATCCCGCCGTCAATCCCAGCCGGTCCAGGTTCCCTCGCAACGCCGCCAGCCCCGCCGGCGCGCGCTCCACAAACACCACGCTCCCCGCTCCCCGGCTCAGCGCCTCAATCCCCACCGCGCCCGATCCAGCATAAAGATCAACAAACGACGCACCCTCAATTCGCGGCGCCAGCACGTTAAAAAGCGTCTCGCGCAGCCGGTCGCTGGTGGGCCGCGTGGCCAACCCCGCCGGAGCCTCCAGCTTGCGCGAACGAAACTCCCCCGCAATGATGCGCATCGCAGTTCAGCATACCGGACCACCTTCCACACGCTACAATCGTCCTATGCGAGGTTGGTCAATCCCGCTTGGCCGTTGGATGGGCGTCGAACTGCGCGTCCATGCCTTTTTCCCATTGTTGGCGATCATCTGCCTCGTGCTCAGCGCAAACGACGGCATCGGCCGCGGCATCGGTCTCTTCCTCGTCGTAGTCGCGGCCGTTGTCGCGCGCGAGTCCATTCGCCTCATCGTGGCCGCGTGGCTGGGTCTTCGCCTTCGCGCCATCCTGCTGCTCCCCATCGGCGGACTCTACGCCTACGCCAATCCCGAGAGCCAGGAAAATGCAAATCAAGGCACAGGCCAGTTCGCCATGGCCTTCGCCGGTCCGCTGGCCAACGCGGCCACCGCGCTCACCCTGGCCATTACCTTCCTCGGCGCGGGCGGCGATATCCAACTCTTCAACCCGCCCTTCATCACCTCCGCCTATCTGCTCCGCAGCATGGTCTGGATGCAGGTGGGCCTGGCGGTACTTCACCTGGTACCGGCCTATCCTTTGGACTGCGGACGCCTCATTCGCGGCAGCTTCTTCCGCAAGCACGGTCTCGCGCCCACTGGCCGCGCCGCTGCCGGCCTGGGACAAATCCTCGCCCTGATCGCCATGATCGGCGGCATGGTGCTTCACAATTACTGGCTCATCATCGCCGGCTTCTTCATTATGATCGGCGCGCAGATTGAAGATCAGGGCGTCTTCTTCCAGTCCGTCGTTGACACCGTCCAGATGCGCGAAGTCATGCTCACCGATTTCGCCACCCTCTCGCCTTCTGACACCTTGTCTGACGCGCTGGTCCGCTGCGTCCACTCTTTGCAGGAAGACTTCCCNNGCTCGCCCCGAAGACACGCTCGGAACCACCATCCGCCGCCTCACCGCCGGCCACGGCCTCGCGCTCATCCCAGTCACCGACAGCGGCCGCGTCGTCGGCATCGTCAGCGTCCAGAACCTGATGAGCTCCATGTCGCTATTAGCCGAGCAACGCCGTTTAGAGCGCGAAGAAGCCAGCTAGCGGTCACCGGCCGTCCCGAATCAGTCGTAGAATGTTTTGCATGAATCGCGCATCGAGTTTCGCACTTCTGGTATTCCTTGCTTGTCCGTGCCTCGCTCAGAGCTCGTCAGCAGGTCCGCTCGGTGTCATCGTAAGTCCGCCGAAAAGTGTGCAGGTGCCACCTGATCTTCGGTCGGCAATTCCCGCCAAATCCGTAATCCGCATGATCCAACCAACCCAGTTCACCAGCGGCGGCGAGACATTCGTGATCTATGAGCGCGGGAACCAATACGAACCAAACACTCATATCGCGGTGATCAAGAACCAAACGCGAGTAGCGGACTTCAATCTCGTCAAGCTTTTCGCCAAAGATGGAGTCGGTGAGACCTATGCACTCTTTCAGTCCGCCCAGTTATCACTCGGGCCGAGCCGAAAAGGCTTCATCGCCGCGTTCCGAAACATCGGAGATGGCGCAGGTACCCTCTTCGTCCTCATCACAGAAAGCGCAGGAAATTTCGCGGTCTCATGGCAAGAAGGAGCCGCTCAAGCCCAGTTCCAGGTCCGCCAGGGAGGCGCGTTTCAACTTTGGAACGCGAACGAAGGTGACGAATGCATCTGGTGTCCGCACCATTACGACGTCACCAACTTCCTCTGGAAGGACGACGCATTGAAGAGGACCTCTCATTTCGAAACGAAGCATCTTCTTTCTCCGTATCAGTACTCAGAGAAACCAATTCGAATCGTACCCTGAACCGTTCCTCGAATCACGGTTCTGCGCGTATCGTTGAATCCAGCCATGTCCGTCGATTCCACACCCATCGCCCCCGGCCTCTACCTCGTCGCCACTCCCATCGGCAACCTCGGCGACATCACCCTCCGCGCCCTCGAAGTCCTGCGCCACGTCGACCGCATCGCGTGCGAAGACACCCGCCAGACCCAAAAGCTCCTCAACCACTTCCAGATCGCAACACCCACCGTCAGTTGCCATCAGCACAATGAACACCAGCGCGCTACTGAACTGATCGAAGCCCTCAAAGCCGGCGCCCGCATCGCCGTCGTTTCTGACGCAGGCATGCCCGGCATCAGCGATCCCGGAACCTGGCTAACCGCCGAAGCCATCGCTGCCGGCGTGCCCGTCATTCCCATTCCCGGCGCCAACGCCGCACTCAGCGCACTCGTCGCTTCCGGCCTGCCCACCGCCGAATTCCAATTCATCGGATTTCTTCCTGAAAAAGCCGGGGCCCGCCGCACCCGTCTGGAGTCTTTAGCGGCCGAATCCGGCGCTTCACCGCGCACGCTCATTTTTTATGAGGCTCCGCATCGCATTCTCTCGACCCTTGCCGATCTTGAGGCGGTCTGGGGCTCTGAGTTGCGTGTCGTCGTAGCCCGCGAACTCACCAAGATTCACGAGGAGTTTCTCCGCGCAACCGTCTCCGAGGCACGCCGCGATCTTGCCTCCCGCGAGCGCGTCCGCGGCGAGATCACGCTGCTGGTCGAGATCCTGCCCTCATCCAACTCCGCGCAAACCGCAAACGCCGTTCCCGAAACCATCGCCGCTCGCGTCGCGCATCTCCAGGCCGCAACCGGTATCGATGAAAAGGAAGCTCTCAAGCGCCTTGCGCGCGAACTCGGTCAATCCAAGAGTGACCTCTACCGCGAACTGCAGCGGGGGCGTGCGCGGCTCAAAACCGGTTCCCGTTCCACGCGCAAGAGTCTGTAAACCAGCAACAGGACAATCACCGCTTGCAAAATGTTCATTGGGTCGCCGCCTCAGAACCGTGCGATGCGGTCAGCATTTGCTTCAGCATCGGCATCGCGCTGCCAAAGTTCGGAAACAGCTCCCCCGCGCCATTTGGCAGACGCTTCAGCCGGGCGGTCCTGCCCGGAATCGGCTCAGCCACGGCTTCATCCGGCACCGCAAAAATCGCGCCTTCCTGGATTCGATACGGATAGACCCTGACCCTGGCCAGAAAAAACCATGGGTACCGGGTCAGCTCGATATGCTCCACTTGCGCCGCGTTAAAGTGCGTGCTCACGCGGCGAAGAGCCAGCTTGAGCGCGCTCGCAATGGCTTCCTGCGATGTCTCACCCACACCGCTGCGCAGCGAACCATCCGCAATCCTGATGAAATTCCATCCGCTCTTCAAAATCCTCTTCTCCAGGCGTCGCGCATCGCTCCCCTTGATAAAGCTCCACCCCTCGCGAAACTCATCGGTCGTCATTTTCAGACCGGCAGGCAATTCGATCCGCTCCCGCAAAAGCATGTTCGATTCGGCAATGTTTCGCATCAATTCAACTCCTCGTTCGGGTTAGTTGGAATTCTGGTGTTAG
>PLPU01000019.1:0-2767 GCA_003159975.1 Acidobacteriaceae bacterium | reverse complement strand
TGGAGCATTCTGTCGATCGGGTTCGTGATCGCCAGCATTGTTCCCACGGCGCGATTTGCGCAGCCCATCGGCGCTATCGTTTTGTATCCCATGATGGCGTTCTCGGGACTGTTCGTGCCGATTGCAGCCATGCCGCCTGTTCTTCGAGGGCTGGCGCACGCCTTGCCGATGACTTATGCCGTGAACTTGTTGCAGGGTATCTGGATGGGCGATCCGTGGTCGGCGCACCTTTTGGACGTCGCGGCGCTGGTGCTGTTCTTCCTGCTATTCACTGCGCTGTCGGCGAGGATTTTCCGCTGGGAGTGAGGGCGGCTTCTAGCTCTCAGCCATCAGCTCTCAGCTTTCCGCTCCCCAGATCGCAGGGGCGACGGCAGGTTTACTCAATGGCAAGTTCCGGTTACTGGTCAACCTGCATCTTGCGGCGAAAACTCCTTGTGCGCACGATTAAGGAGAGCTCGATTGGTGCGGACTTGAGTCCATGCGAGACCGAAGCAGAGCAAAAGGAACGCCATATCAAATGGCGTCCCTCCTTTCCTGTCCTCTATGTTCCACCAGTATGGCAAGTGAGGACGGGCGGCCAACATCGCGGTTTGGAGCACTAAAAGCGCAATGAGGAAGCCAAGATGGCGCCAGAGGAGCCGCGGAATCTGCGGCTCAACAGCAGGACAGGTGAACTTGAAAGGCGGGACATTGGGTCCCGAAATTCCGCCACCTGTTCTTGCAAACGTAAAGAACACCTCGAAAAGCGTATACGTGATTATGGACGCCTCTTGCAGTCCGAAGGGCCTCTTTACCAAGAGTAAGAAAAGAGTCGAGCTGCCGAGGGTCATAAACAGGAAGATGATCGTCAGCAAGTCAGTGCGTGGATGCGAGATCGATATATCACGGCATGGATCAGAATATGGCCACTTCTCCATCAGATTCGGTTCAGGCTTGAATGACGTGATCCGATGGAGCGGAATTGCGCGGTGTCTCCGGCGACCGCCCCGAGTAGGGTTGTCAGGAGAGATCACTTTCACAGAGAGTCGATCTCTTTCCGCGTCCAGCTCGGTAACTTCCACAGTTACACGCTCGCCATTCTCAAGGACTAGGACACCAACTGTGCCTGGGCCCGCTTCATCAAGCCACTCGGGAGCGAATTGTCGCTTTGCGTCATCGAACGTGAGCTTGCGACGCGCGAGTTCCTTGTCAAGCAAATGCCCGGCCTCTGCAGTAAACCCGCCCTCAGCCCTGAGCTTCAAAAGCTCCCGATCGCTAAGGTTCGTGTAGTGGTTCTCAAGTGCACTTGGGTCAGACATGAAGGTGCTTGGATTATAGGGCTTTGTCCTGGATTGCGGGCACCTCTGAGAGGTTCTGGTCGTATCGTCGGCAAAACGTCAATAACGGAACAGTAACGGCCGAGCACCGCTTCGATTTCCGCGCTCTCTGCGATTTCCGCCTGCCCTTTCCCCTCTTCAAAATCGACCGGCGCGTACTGGAAAGCCCACAGGCTCGACACTGCACCCAATAGCGTCGTCGTGGATCAATCGGAAGGGCGGGGCACCCTCTCGGCCTATGGCGGCATCAGATTTGGAAGGAGGCGACCAGATGGAAAAGTCAGTTGTAGACCAAGTGGCGAAAACCTTAGTGGATCAAGCCAGCAATGTTGGCGAATCATTCCGCAAAGCTTCGGAGTTCACATCCAACGTCGCAGGGAGTTTCCAAGATGGCATGAAGACGGCAAAGAATGCAGTTAAGGATGGTCGTGACGCGGTGGAAGATTTCATCGACGATACGGCCAGGAGTGTCAAGCGCAGCCCGATCCAATCTGTTCTGCTCTCGGTGGCTGCCGGGCTCGCTGTTGGATTTCTGCTCGGTCGCGGAACGAGTAGAAAATAGGCTTTCATCACCCACGGCGGTAAGAAAATAGATCATTTGTGAGGGGTCATGCCAGATCGGGTGACTCCTTAAATCTTGCGACTGTAACGGTTTTTGTGACGGTCACGGAGATTATCCCCCTAATCGCCCAACCCCTGCCTGCGCTTTGGTTCCGTTCGGTTGGTCGCCTACTCGTCATTTACTCAGTAGTAAATTGACTTGAAGCAACAGAGCGTCACTGCGCCCGGTGTCAGTTCCGGTGGCAGCATAATTTTGCACTGTGTTGTAGCATTTCGATGCCGCCGACACTTGATTCCCCGCGGATCAGCCCACGATTTGAAGCTGCCCAGTTGCGGTGTGCGCGTACGCCGAGGCTTGATTCTCAAGTTCCGGGTCCCAGTTCTTTGGCTGATAGATGCAGCAGGGTTCCGGCGCCAGCGGATCGCCGGTCACGGCGTAGGCCCGGGCTCGCGAACCGCCGCAGATCTCCTTGTACTCGCAGGCGCCGCACTTGCCTTCCAGCTTGCTGGTGTCGCGCAGCGATTTGAAGATGGGCGCGTTGCGATAGATATCCTGGAGCGGCGTCTGTTTCACATTGCCGGCGTGAATGGGCAGAAATCCGCTGGGGTAGACGTTGCCGACGTGGGAGATGAACATGAAGCCTTTGCCGTCGTTGACCCGGCGCGTGGCCCAGCTTGCGGTGCGTGTTTTGGCATCGGTGCTGGGCGCGCCCGCATCGTAACCGGCTGGTTTGCCGGTGCTTCCGGGATGACCGTGGCCGTGGCTGATGCGGCGCTCTTCAAGGTTGTGCTGGAGCAGGTAGCGGCGATAGTGCATGGCCTCAGTGGTCTTGATCTGGAAGCTGACGCGGTGCGACAGCTCGTAAATCTTGCCGAAGACCTGCTCGAAC
>PLPU01000412.1:0-5419 GCA_003159975.1 Acidobacteriaceae bacterium | reverse complement strand
GCTCTTTGAACGAACGCGCGGAACTGACCTTACCAGACGTACGGAAGTTATGCGTTCCGGGTTCCACGTCAATGAATTTGCTGCCTGAAAACCACTCAAAAGCCCCTTTTTCCGCTTGTATGCGCTTGATTTAGCAGCGTTGTAACCTGCTGTTCACATTGGCCCGGTAGCCTGATGATCGTGAGTACCAACACGCCACAGATACGCATCTCCCAAGCCCAACTTCAGCCGGAACCCGGCTCTCCTGACGGAAAGCGACCGGGGGGCACGGATGCGCAGGAAGCTTCGGAGGTGCGAACCTTTCTGCTGGGGCGCGGCAACTCGGCCCTGGCCGACCGCGGCTTCCGCTGGCTGATGGTGTTGTGCGCCCTGAGCATTTTCGGCATTGTGGTGCTGATTGTGGCCGAATTGGTCATGCGATCCAGCCTGGTGTGGAGCAAGTTCCACTTCGACTTCTTTTACAAGGCATACTTCGATCCTGACACCGGGCTGCCCAATTACTGGGATCCGGTCAACGGCCATTTCAGTGCGCTGCCCTTTGTTTACGGCACAGTGGTTTCTTCGCTCCTGTCTCTGGTGCTGGCCGTCCCCCTCGCGATTGGCGTGGCAGTATTTCTCACCGAGATGTGTCCGCAGTGGCTGCGCGGCCCACTGGCGTTTGTCACCGAGTTGCTGGCGGCGATTCCAAGCATCATCTACGGACTCTGGGCCATGTGGGTGCTCGTTCCGATCATGAGGGTTTACTTAAATCCGGCGCTGGTGAAGTTCCTGGGCTGGACGGGCTTTTTCGCGGACGATAACCCCACCGGACTTGGTTTTGTGACGGCCGCAATCATTCTGGCCATCATGATCCTGCCCATCATCTCTTCGCTGACGAGAGAGGTGATGACCGCAGTGCCGTATTCGCAGCGCGAAGCGGTGCTGGCGCTGGGCGCTACGCGGTGGGAGATGATCCGTATGGGTGTGCTTCGCAACGCCCGTATCGGAATCGTAGGCGCAGTGATTCTGGGCCTGGGGCGTGCGCTGGGTGAGACCATGGCAGTAACCATGGTGATCGGGAACGCGCCGGAGATTCATCGTTCGCTGCTCTCGAATGGTTATTCGATGGCCTCGGTAATTGCGAACGAATTTACCGAAGCGGTGAGCGATCTGCATCGGAGCGCGCTGATGGAGATTGGTTTGGCGCTGTTTATTGTGACGATCATTGTCAATGCCCTGGCACAGTTCCTGGTGTGGGCGGTTACGCGGGGAGCGCCAGCGCGGGTGAATTGATAAAAGCAGGAAACAGGGAATAGGGACCAGGAATCAGGGAGCAGGGCGAAGCGCCGGGGGAACGAAAGCTGAGAGTGGACAACACAATTCGATCTCGTATGAGGGGGCTGGCTGACGGCACGGTAACGGCGCTGGCCATTCTGGCGACTGTGCTTGTCATTACGCCGCTGGTGGCTATCTTCGGATATCTCGTATACAAAGGCGCGAGCTCGCTCAACCTGGCTTTTTTCACTCAGATTCCCAAGCCCGTTGGCGAGGTCGGCGGAGGCATGGCGAACGCTATTCTTGGCTCCGGGATTCTGCTGGGGATGGCCAGCGCTCTCGGCGTTCCTGTTGGCATTGGGGGTGGCATTTTTCTGGCGGAGTTTGGGCGCGGAACCAAATTGGCGAACGCGATCCGCTTTACCGCCGACGTGCTGAACGGCGTTCCTTCTATCGTGATGGGCCTGGCAGCCTATTCGCTGATTGTGGTTCCGCAAAACCACTTTTCGGCGTTTTCGGGCGGCGTGGCGTTGGGAATCATGATGATTCCCACGGTGTGCAGAACCACGGAAGAGATGCTCTTGATGGTGCCGCACGCGGTGCGAGAGGCAGCGCTCGGGCTTGGGGTTCCTAACTGGCGATCGGTGTTGTCGATTACCGTGAAGACGGCTTCGCCGGGAATCATTACAGGCTGCATGCTGGCCTTTGCGCGTGTGGCGGGCGAGACGGCTCCGCTGATCTTCACCGCGTTAGGAAACAGCTTCTGGAGCATCAGCCCGAACGAGCCGATCGCCGCGCTCCCCCTGCAAATCTGGGTCTATGCGCTTTCGCCCTATGACGATTGGCACAGGCTGGCCTGGGCAGGCGCGTTAGTGTTGATCATTTTGATTGTGGCCGCGGTTTCGCTGGTGCGGTTTGTGGCCAGCCGCGGCATATTGAAAGGGGCAAGCTAAGTGGGCGTTGGCATCGAGGTCCTCAACCTGAACGCGTGGTACGGAACCAACCACACGCTGCAGGACATCAATCTGAATATCCCGGCCAACCATGCGACAGCGCTGATCGGACCGTCGGGCTGCGGTAAAAGCACCTTCGTACGCTGCCTCAATCGCATGCACGAGACCAATCCTATTGCGCGTGTCACGGGAACGGTGCGCATCGGTGAATTGGACATTTATGAGGACGCCAAGCCGGTGGAGATTCGCCGGCGGGTGGGAATGGTGTTTCAGCGCCCCAATCCGTTTCCCACCATGTCGATCTACGACAACGTGGCGGCGGGACTGAAGCTGAACGGATACTCGAATCGGCGGGCGCTGGACGAGATTGTCGAAAAATCCCTAAAGAATTCCGCACTCTGGGACGAAGTGAAAGATGACCTCAAGAAGAAATCGGGCGCCAGCCTGAGCGGCGGCCAGCAGCAAAGGCTGTGCATTGCGCGCGCGCTGGCCGTCGATCCCGAGGTACTGCTGATGGACGAGCCGGCCTCGGCACTGGACCCGGTTTCGACGTCGAAGATTGAGGACCTGATCTTTCAACTGAAGTCGCAGTACACAATCGTGATTGTTACGCATAATATGCAGCAGGCGGCCCGTGTGGCGGAGAAGACGGGATTCTTTCTCAACGGGCGTATGGTGGAGTTCGACTCCACGCACAAGATCTTTACGAATCCCAGCGATAAACGGACTGAGGATTACATTACGGGCAGGTTCGGATGACACGCATACGCTTTCAACAAAGCCTCGACGATCTGAAGGAGCAACTCCTGGTGATGGCCGGGCTGGCCGAGCAGGCGATTCAACGCGCGATTGAGGCTTATCGTGTGCGCGACCTGTCGATCTGCGACCTGGTGAGCCGGAGTGAGATTGCGATCAATCGCCTGGAGCGCGACATCGACCAGGCCGCGCTGGATCTGCTGGCGATGGAGCAGCCCATGGCCATCGACCTGCGCTTCATTCTGGCGGTCATCAAGATCAACGCCGACCTGGAGCGCGTGGGCGATGCGGCCAAGAGCATCAGCGATCGCGTACGCAATATGGAGCAGATGGCGGTGGCCGATCTGCCCGTGGACATTTTCAGAATGGCGGCGCTGGCCGCGGACATGGTGCGCCGCAGCCTGCAGTCGTTCATTGAAGCCGACGCCGACATGGCGCGGACGGTGCTCACCATGGACGACGCCGTGGATGCGATGAATCGCGCGGCATACAAGTCGCTCACCAAGGTAATGGAGGAAGAGAGCCACCTGGCGCCGCAGGCGCTGAACGCGCTGATGATCAGCCGCAGCCTGGAGCGCGTCGCCGACCACGCCACCAACATCGCCGAAGACGTGATCTTCTGGGTGCAGGGCGCGGATGTGCGCCATCACAAGAGCGTAACCGGTGGACGCGACGCACGGGCCGGTCTTGCGGCCGATCCGGCTCCCAAGGCATAGCTCTTTCGAATCTTCGCTGTCAACGCTGTAATCTTGAGGCATGGATGCAGGCCATCAGGAGACTCCCGTCGGGGTGTACACCCATCGATTGCATGAGCTTGAGCGGGAGCAGAGCGCAGAACAGGGTCGCGAGAAGCGGCTGGGATTCGCCAAGCTCGTGGTTGCCGCGCTGACGCTGATTGCCGCGCTTGTTCTGCTGCGCTACTCCGCATTCATTGAGTTTCTGGCGATTCCAGTCGTCGTTTTTATCGTGCTCGCTGTGATGCAGGAGAAACTGATTCGGCGGTTGTGCATTCGGTCGCGCTCCATCCACTTCTACCAGCGCGGATTGGCCCGCTTGAACGACGAGTGGGCCGGCACCGGGGAAACCGGCGACCGATTTCTTGATCCGCTGCATCCATATGCTCGCGATCTTGACCTTTTCGGCAAAGCCTCTTTATTTGAGCTGCTGTGCACCGCGCGCACTCGCGCAGGCGAGGAGACGCTGGCCGCTTGGCTGCAGGCCGCGGCGCCAGTAGACGAAGTTCTTCTCCGGCAGGAGGCTATTCGCGATCTGAGGGGCCGTGTCCGTTTTCGCGAGCAACTTTTCTCTTTGGGTGAAACGGTGCGCCTGGGCGTGCAGCCTGAAGCGCTTGCGAAGTGGGGTGAGCGCGGTCCATTTTTCCCGTCGCAGGCAACGCGCATTGTCACCACAGTGCTGGGGATTCTGTGGGTTGCAGGCATTGTAGGCTGGGCGGTTTGGGGCCTGGGTGCGTACGCCCTGGCCGTGTCGGTGCTGAACCTGGCATGGGCCCACCGGCTGCATGCGCGCTTTGAAGAAGCTGCCGACCGAATCGAGAAGGCTACCGGAGATCTGGAACTGCTGGCGGAGGTTCTGGCGCATTTTGAGCAGGAGCAGTTTTCTTCTCCAAAGCTGACCGAGATACAAGCGGGTCTTCGCCGGGAAGGGATCGGGCGCGATGGAATTGCGTCATCGGCTGCGATTCGGAAGTTAGCCCGCACCGTCGAAATCATCAAATCGCGGCGCAACCTGGCGCTCAGGCCGCTGGACATTTTTATCTACTGGTGCGTGCAACTGGTGTTTGTGGCCGAGCGCTGGCAAGAGAAGTTTGGACCGCAGATTCGCGGCTGGCTGGCGGCCGTGGGCCAGTTGGAAGCGCTGACCGCGCTGTCCGCCTATGCCTACGAGCATCCTGAGGATGTGTTTCCCGAATTTGATCAGGCAGGCACGGGTGCGCTGTTTGACGCCGAGGGACTGGCGCATCCGCTGCTGCCCGTGTCCAAGGCCGTGCGCAACGACCTGAAGCTCGGCGGCGGGCTGCAACTCATTATCCTGAGCGGGCCGAATATGGCCGGGAAAAGCACGTTCATCCGCAGCGTGGGCGCGAATGCGGTGCTGGCGCAAGCTGGCGCGCCGGTCCGGGCTACGCGACTCCGGCTTTCGCCGCTCACGGTAGCTGCGTCCATCTGCATTCTCGATTCGCTTTCGGGCGGCGTATCGCGGTTTTACGCGGAGATTTACCGGGTCAAGCTGGTTTCAGACCTGACGCACGGGCCTGTGCCGGTACTGTTTCTGCTGGACGAGCTGCTTTCGGGAACGAATTCACACGATCGGCTGGCGGGGACGGAGTTTGTGGTTCGCAGCTTTGTTGAGCACAATGCCATCGGGATCGTCAGTACGCACGACCTGGCGCTGGCGCGCATTCCCGAGTCGATGGGGGATCGCGCGGCCAACTGCCA